>JBDKHK010000039.1:0-6302 GCA_039797705.1 Bacteroidota bacterium | reverse complement strand
CCTATGTAAATTATAAAAATGGGAAAAAATAAATGCCAACAATTAATCAAATTCATCGTAAATCAAGAGAAAAAATAAAAATAAAATCAAAGACTCCTGCTTTAAAGGGTCAACCTCAGGCTCGTGGTGTTTGTACTAAAGTATTTACTACCACTCCAAAAAAACCTAATTCTGCTATTAGAAAGGTTGCACGTGTTAAGTTAAGTACTGGAGTTGAAATAACTGCGTATATACCTGGAGAAGGACATAATTTGCAAGAACATAGTGTTGTTCTCGTACGTGGTGGGAGAGTTCCGGATCTACCAGGTGTTAATTATCATATTATTCGCGGGGCTTTGGATGCGTCTGGTGTTGAGAAACGTAAGCAGGCAAGGTCTTTGTATGGGGCTAAAAAACCTAAGCCAGGTGCAGCTACTTCTAAGGGTGCAGCAGATACTGGAAAAAGTAAAAAAAAGTAATTGAAGTAAAATAATTTAAAAAAGAGAGAAAACAAATGCCAAGACGCAAATCAGTTAATATTATTCGTAGCGTTGGAGTCGATCCACGTTATGGTATGGAAACGATACAAAAATTTATTAATATCGTTATGTGGTGTGGAAAGAAAAATACAGCAAGGCGTGTTGTATACGGAGCTTTAGATATTATTGCTAAAAAACAAAATAAAAATGCTGATGAGGTAATAGAAATATTTAATCAAGCAGTGGCTAATTCTACTCCTATGGTAGAAGTAAAAGCACGACGAGTTGGAGGTAGTGTTTTTCAAGTCCCAGTTGAAGTGACATTATTGAGAGGGCGTTCTTTGGCTTTTAAAAATATTATATCTGCAGCTGCATCTCGGTCAGGTAATTCTTTTGACGTTAAACTAGCAGCTGAATTTTTAGATGCTGCAGAGAATCGTGGTGGTGCAGTGAAATCAAAATTAGAGAAACATAAAATGGCTGAAGCAAATAAAGCGTTTTCTTATTTAACTTGGTAACGATTGGAATGTTATGTCAAAACAATTAGATAAAATGAGAAATATTGGAATCGCTGCCCATATTGATTCTGGTAAAACTACTGTAACTGAAAGAATTTTGTATTATACTGGAGTAGTGCATAAAATTGGTGAAGTGCATGAGGGAGCGGCAACTACAGATTTTATGCCTCAAGAGCAGGAGAGAGGAATTACTATACAATCTGCAGCTATTACCTGTGAGTGGAAAGATAATCAAATTAATATTATTGATACCCCCGGTCACGTTGATTTTACTATTGAAGTTGGAAGGTCTTTGCGAGTTTTAGATGGAGTAATTGCAGTTTTTTGTGGTGTGGGTGGTGTTCAGCCCCAATCTGAAACTGTGTGGCGGCAGACTAATCGTTATAAGGTTCCACGTATTGTTTTTGTTAATAAAATGGATCGAGTCGGTGCTGATTATTTTAAAGTTATAGATCAAATAAATCTAAAATTACAAGGTAATGTTGTTCCTATGCAATTGCCTGTTGGTGAGTCTGAAAATTTTTCTGCTATTATAGATTTATTTTCTATGAAGATGTATATTTTTGATGATAAAGATAGAGGAAGTAGTTTAATTATTAAAGATATACCTGCTGATTTGTTGTCCAGGGCTCAAGATCTTCGAAGTACCATGATTGAAAAAATTTGTGAGTTGGAAGAATCATTGAGTGAGAGATTTTTAGAAGGTGATAATATTTCTGAGCTTGATTTAAAGCAGGCATTAAGAAAAGGGGTTTTGGAAAGGCGTATTACACCTGCGTTTTGCGGTACGGCTTTTAAAAACAAGGGTATTCAGTTATTACTTGATGCAGTGGTTGAGTATTTGCCTTCTCCTAATGATATTGATTCTGCTAAGGGTATTTTGGTTTCGAATAATCAAGAAGTGGAGTGTTTAGCTAAGAATTCAGAGCCTCTTGCTGGATTGGTATTTAAAATTATTACTGATCAATTTGGTGTATTATCTTTTGTAAGAATATATTCTGGCGTTCTTAGGTCTGGTTCTTATGTTATGAATGTTAACAAAGGCACTAAGGATAGAGTTAGTCGTTTAGTTAGGTTGCGTGCAAGTAAGAAAGAGGAAGTTGACAGTCTTTCTGCCGGTGATATTGGCGCTATAGTTGGTTTGAAGGATTCTTCTACTGGTGATACTATATGTGATGAATCGCGCCAATTATTATTAGAAAAAATTGATGTTCCTGCTCCTGTTATTTCTGCATCTATTGAGCCAGCAAATAAGTCTGATTATGAAAAAATGATTTTATCTTTGCGGAAGATGACTCAAGAAGATCCATCTTTGCATTTTACTTTTGATAAAGAAATTGGGCAGACTGTGATTCGCGGTATGGGAGAGTTGCATCTTGAAATTGTTGTTGATAGATTAAAGAGAGAGCATAAAGTTGAGGTGTCTCAGGGTAAATTGCAAGTTGCTTATAAAGAAACGATTCAAAGGGCTGTTAATGCTGAAGGAAAATATATTAAGCAGTCTGGTGGTCGTGGTAATTATGGTCATGTCAAAATTAAATTTGAACCATTAGCTCGTGGTAAGGGTTTTGAGTTTGAAAATGCTATTGTTGGTGGAAGTATTCCTAGAGAGTATATTCCTGCTATACAAAAGGGTCTGGAAGAAGCTAAAGAAATTGGTGTTCTTGCTGGATACCAGATAGTTGATTTTAAGGCTATTTTATATGATGGTTCTTATCATGATGTTGATTCCTCAGAATTAGCATTTAAGGTTGCTGCCTCTTTATGTTTAAAGGATGCGATGCAAAAAGCGAATGCTTGTTTGTTGGAGCCTATTATGCGAGTTGAGGTTGAGACTCCTGCTGATTATTTCGGTGATGTTATGGGGGATTTGAATTCTAGGCGAGGTAAGATCACAGGTATGGAATCACAAAGTGATGCACAAAGTATAATTGCAGAGGTTCCGCTAGGGCATATGTTTGGTTATTCAACTGAATTACGTTCTATGACAAAAGGGCGTGCTACTTATTCTATGGAATTTTTTGCATATCGTGAAGTTCCTAAAGTTATTCAAGATAGTATCATTGAATCAAAAAAATAAATATTAAAACAAATTTTTAATTAATTAATTAAGGAAATAGTATTATGGCAAAAGCTGTTTATAATCGTAATAAACCACATTTAAATGTGGGAACTATTGGTCATGTTGATCATGGAAAAACTACTTTGACTGCTGCTATCACCACTGTGTTAGCTAAAAGAGGTCAAGCTGCTAAATTAGCATATGATCAAATTGATAAAGCGCCAGAAGAAAAAGCACGTGGAATTACCATTGCTATTGCGCATGTTGAATACGAAACTAATAATCGTCATTATGCTCACGTGGATTGTCCTGGTCATGCTGATTATATTAAAAATATGATCACTGGTGCTGCTCAAATGGATGGTGCTATTTTAGTTGTTTCTGCTGCGGATGGAGCTATGCCACAAACTAGAGAGCATATTTTATTGGCGAGAAATGTTGGTGTTCCTCATATAGTAGTTTATTTAAATAAATGTGATATGGTTGAAGATCCAGATTTAATAGAAATGGTAGAAGAAGAGATTCGTGAATTATTAACTAAATATGATTTTCCAGGTGATACGATTCCTTTTGTTCGTGGGTCTGCTTTAAAAGCATTAAATGGTGATACTTCCGATTTGGGTGAAGATTCAATTGGAAGATTGATGGAGGCTTTAGATAGTTCCATACCTGCTCCAATTCGTGAAGTAGATAAGGCATTTTTAATGGCTATTGAAGGTGTTTTTTCTATTTCTGGTCGTGGTACAGTGGCAACGGGAAGAATCGAGCGTGGAGTGGTTAAGGTTGGTGATGAAATTGAAATCTTAGGTTTGGGCATTAATAAAAAAGCAGTTGTTACTGGCGTTGAAATGTTTAAAAAGGAATTAGATCGTGGTGAGGCAGGTGATAATGTAGGAATATTATTGCGTGGTATTGCTAAGACTGAAATTGAACGTGGTATGGTATTAGCGAAACAAGGAAGTGTTCGTCCTCATAAAAAATTTAAATGTCAAGTATATATTCTTAGTAAAGATGAAGGGGGTAGGCACTCTCCATTTTTCAATGGATATAGACCTCAATTTTATTTTAGAACTACAGATGTCACAGGTATTGTTACATTGCCTGCAGGTCGTGAGATGGTTATGCCAGGAGATAATGTTGAGTTAGAAGTTGATTTAATTACCTCTATTGCTATGGAAAAAGATGGAAGATTTGCTATTCGTGAAGGTGGTAGAACAGTTGGATCAGGCGTAGTTACTCAAATTATAGAATAAAATAATTTTTTAGGTTTAATTAAAAATATGAAAAAACAAAAAATAAGAATTATTTTGCGGTCAAATGATTATCAACAATTAGAAAAAGCAGTAAAAGAAATTGTTAGGGTAGCTAAAAAAGCGGGATCACGTGTTTGTGGTCCTGCTCCATTGCCTAATAAAGTTAAATATTTTACTGTTTTGCGATCGCCTAATAATGATAAAAAGTCTCGTGAACAATTTGAAATTATAACTCATAAAAGATTGTTAGATATTGAAATGTTGAAGCAATCGAGTGATGTAATAGAAAAAACTATGGAAGCTTTAATGAAATTGCATATATCTTCAGTTGTTGATGTTGAGATTAAATAAAATTAGTAAAAATATTATTTTTATAGTAAAATAATATATATAAATAAAACAAGGTAATATTATGATAGATAAAATTTGGGGAAAAAAAATTGGGATGACTCAATTTTTTTCAACCGATGATCAAAATAAAATAATTCCAGTGACTGTTGTTGATTTAGGCAAGTATTATATTTTGCAAAGAAAGACTACAAAGCATGATGGATATGAGGCGATTCAGGTCGGATGCTTAAGAAATAAGTATTCAAAGGTGCCATTTTCCCTTGAATGGTTAAAAAAAAAAGATAAATATTTTTTATTTATTAAAGAAATTGGCTGTTTAGAATCTGATTTATTTGAGATAGGTTCTTTATTGCATGTTAATGATTTTTTAAATGTTCAAAAAATTGTTTCTGTTTCTGGTACTACAATTGGTAAGGGTTTTCAAGGTGTAGTAAAAAGGTATAGTTTTACTGGTGGTCGTGGTAGTCATGGTGATAAATTGGGGCGTGGCCCAGGCTCTTTGAGTGGCTTGAGAACATGTGGACGTGTTTTTAAGGGAAAGAAAATGCCTGGTCATATGGGGGTGAGTCAAAAAACAATTTTAGGGTTGAAGGTTGTGCAATATATGCCTTCGGATAACATTGTTTTAATTAGTGGTCCGGTGCCAGGTAAAAATGGATCTTTTGTTGTGATAGGAAAAGGACATAAATGAAAAATAATGAAGAAAAAATAATAACTTTTGGTCTAGCTAAAATTTGTGTGGCTAGTGATTTTAATATTGTTGATGATATTAATATTCCTTCTCCCTGTGTTGTGAGTCAGGCTGTTAGGGTTCATTTACAAAATTCTAGGCAAGGAACTGTTGCTTGCAAAAGTAGAGCTGAATTAGTTTCTCGTTCAAATAAAAAACCATGGAAGCAAAAAGGAACGGGTAAGGCAAGAGCGGGTAGTCCGCGATCTCCATTGTGGAGAGGTGGCGGTGTTTGTTTTGGGCCTCAGGCAAGAACAAGAGTTTTATATATTAATAAAAAAATGAATAAAAATAGCATGAAGTATCTTTTTTTGGATTTGCTTGATGCTCAAAAAGTTGTTTCTATTGATTTTACTTTTGATATTCGTTCTACTAAAAAAGCATATGAATTATTAAAGTTAAATAATTTGCATGATAAAAAAATTGTATTTTTATATGATGTGCTTGATGTAGATACTTATTATTCATTTGCAAATTTGAATTTAGTTCAATTAGTTTCTTTTGATGCTATTCATTCATATATTTTAGCTAATGATAATTATTTTGTATATTTAAATAAAGATGATAATCGATTGAAAGATGTGGTGAATGCATGGTTAGTCTAATTAGAAATAGTGCAAAAATATTAGGTGTTATTCGATATCCTTGTATGACTTTAAAAGCAAAAATTCTTAATGAAAAAAGTAGTCAAATTGTTATTTTTGTTGAAATAGATGCTACTAAGATAGAAATTAAAAAGGCAGTTGAAGCTATTTTTGGTATGAAAGTTGAAAAAGTTAATACTATTGTATCAAAAGGAAAAAATAAATTGTCTGCTCGTCGTTATGCTTATAAAGAAAAAGATTTAAAAAAAGCTGTTATTTTTTTTAAGGATAAAGAGTTAGCAAAAAAAATGACTCAGGAAGAAAATGATAATGTATTAGTTAATTC
>JBDKHK010000038.1:0-7192 GCA_039797705.1 Bacteroidota bacterium | reverse complement strand
GTGACCCCGCTGGGGCTCGAACCCAGGACCCACTGATTAAGAGTCAGCTACTCTACCAACTGAGCTACGAAGTCTATTCGAATGGCAAATATAAGAATTCGAAAATTTATAACAAACTTTTCATGCCACTTGTATCGGTCAATGATTTCATAAAAAAAATTAGATCTTTTTTTTCTTGCATAGATAAATTCAATCTCTTTGGCTGCAAGGTTTGATTAGGTACAGAAAGTCCTAAGCCTTCCCCACCGCCAACATTATAAAACTCAACTACTTCTTCCAATGTTTTAAAGCCTCCATGGTGCATATATGGAGCTGTTAGTTCAATATTACGAACGGTTGCAGTTTTTATAGAGTTTTTAAAATCAGGAAGTGCAAAATGTTTATATCTTCCAATATCATCATCTAATATCGGATTTATGGTATCAAATGTTTTAATAATGCCTAATACTTCCGATTCTGTTGTACCATAAAATGGCGGTGCCGTACCGAAAAAAGTAGGAGCAAAATGACAAGAGCCACATTGTGCTTTTCCCATAAAGAGATTAAACCCTCGTTTTACAGAAGCGTCCATAGTTTTAGTTTCGTTTCTCATGTATTTATCAAACGGCGAGTTGAGAAAAATAAATTTCCGTTCATAATCTGCAATACATAAATTAATCGTACTGATAGAAATTGCTTCTTCTTTATATGTTGGAAATGCCTGAGAAAATAAGCGAATATAAGTTGTATCTAATTTTAATCTATTTACAATGGTGTCATAAGAATTATTAAATTCTTTTGGATTATTGACAACAGTTACTATTTGTGTTTCTAATGTAGTCGCCGCTAAATCATGAAAATAGGCAGCCTGCAATGCCGAGTTTAAAATAGAAGGTGTATTTCTTTGTTGAAACACGCCCGGGCTATTGGTAATGGAAGTTGGAAGCCCATCTCCCATGGATTTATCTGGCAAATGACAACTTGCGCAACTTAATTTTCCATCTACAGAAAGACGTTTATCAAAAAATAATTTCTTTCCAATAACTGCCATTAATGAATTGTCTTTATAATATTTATCTTGCGCATAGAATTTTAAATTCAAAAAATTTGAATCATAAATTGTACTTGTAGATTTTATATTTACAGCCCTGAAAATGCCGCTATTATCTTTTCCTAAATAAGAAATATTTAATTTTTGCTGAATTGAGATGATATCTTTTGTAATAGGTTGTAAATATTTTTTTATAAAAGTCAATCTATCTAAAGAATTAAAAGTAGTTGGCTTGATGTATTTTATTGCCTCTTCTATTTTTTTATAAAGTGCTTTAATATCATCGGTACTTTTTTCGTCTTTATAATACCCCAAAACTGTTCGCAATGTATTTAATGATACAATTATTTCTTGATTACTATTTCTAATATCGGGCGAATCAAAAGACACTAAACTAAGTGTTTCTATGCGTATCAAATTAAAGCGGATGGCTTCCAAAATATACGAATCTTGTAATACTGCTTCTTTAAAACCAATGTAAAATGAAAGAGCACGATATTTAAGCATTTTAGTTAGATAAATTATTCTGTCATATTCTAAACTATCGTTAAATAGTTCACTTTCTATTACTTGCAATCCTTCTGGTTTGGTATTTTCGGTATAACCTTGTTCGTCTATATCTATAGCATTGGCTCCATTAAAAAAAGGATAATGAAATCCGTCCATATATTCTAATACAAATTCTAATCGTTTAAAGGCAATGCGTGTTGCTTTAAACCGTTGTAACAATACCTCTTTATTTTGTTTAGATTCTGCTAATTTTTGCAAAGTATCTAATTGTGCTTGAAATTGTTTGATGTTATCTAAACAGAAAGTTTTTGTTTGTTCTTTTGCTGGAATACTATTTGTAAAAGAAGAAAATAATATTCCTGTAACAATCAATATTAGTATAAACAATAATACTTTTGTTTTTGAAACCATTTTATTGTTTTTATCGCAATTGTCGCAGTTGCACATACCTAATATTATACCTACTAAGGTAGTAATAATACTACCACGCAAGACAAATGGAGTGTTAAGAAAAATGTATTGTTTTTTTTGAGAATTAAAAAGCACTAACAACGGCAAGTCTATTACCTAAAAAAGGGTATTTCGCAACTATTTTTGTAAGATTTCTCTATTATCAAGGATGGCATTTCAGCATATATATTTTATTCAATTTTACAAGAAATCTAATATTAAACCGACAATAAACTATCTTTGATAATATTTATTGTTAGAGATTTGAATATGAAGAAATCACTTTGGATTCCGATAGTATTTGTTATATTAATGTGGGTGATATTTTTCATTCAATATTTTTATAAAGTTGACTTAGGATTCCTAGGTATTCATCCACAGGACAGCTACTCGCTTATTGGTATTTTTACGGCTCCATTGATTCATGGCAGTTGGGAGCATTTGCTCTCCAATACAATACCCATATTTATATTTGGGGTGATATTGTTTATTTCATATTCCAAAATAGCTTTGCGAGTTTGGATATTAATATATGTTGCCACGGGCATATTGGTATGGCTTTTTGCCCGTCCTGATTCATACCACATCGGTGCTAGCGGAATTATATATGGGCTGGCGGCATTTTTATTGTTTAGTGGTTTTTTTAGAATGGATATTCGCTCTATTGCTATAGCGAGCGGAGTAGCTATTTTTTATGGTGGAATGATTTGGGGTATTTTTCCTTTACAGCCTACTGTTTCTTGGGAATCTCATTTATTTGGTGGTATAATAGGTATTGTGTTAGCATTTTTATACAGACACACCACCGAAACAACAAAAAACATAGAGAGAATAGAACAGGAACATAAGCGAAAATCATTTGATGATTATATGAATCAGTCGTAATTAAAAAAATAATTACTCTTCCTTAAATGGTGAACGAACTGTATATTCTACTGGTTTTATTCGATTCAAAAAATAAGGTAAAGATGCATTAACTAATTTATTATTCATTTTCAAATAGGCTACTAATGGTTGCGGTTTTGCTCCAATGGTAGTTTTTATTTCCGTAGCCGTTCTGCCGAAATGAATTTGTTGTTTTTGATGTTTTATTGCATAACGAACAAAGTCCAACAATAATCTATTATATAATTTATATTGTTGGTTTACGTCATAATCCATGCCTATGTAATGCACATGTAACGTAGATTTATCTACATTAAATAAAAAGGCAAATCCTATTAATTCATCCTTTAAATAATAACCAAACATACAGCATTTTTCTTTGTACAACGATTTCATTTCTACAAAAAAATCTACTTTTAAAACAGCCATATTAAAGGCAACATGATTTAGTACATTATCATATAATTTTGCCAAAATTAATTTATGTTTTATTATTTCCTCTAAGTGGAGTTCCTTTTGTTTTATATCCGCAGAAACATGTAATACTTTTTTTGCTCTAACTCTATATTTAGAAGATAATGCTTTCTGATAATCATCAAAAGAAGTCCATTCTGGTTTTATTTGTAAAAACAAATCAGGCTCTGTTACAAACGGATGAAAGTTACTTTTCAAAAAATGGATGCATTTTAATTCGTCTTTTACATAAATATTTGAAACCAAGAATGCGCTGGGTTTATCTTTAAAAAAAGACTGCTGTATATGTTTAAAAACTTGTGGGATAAAAGGAATTATTTCGTCTTCATTATTACAAATAATACCTCTATCTCCAGTAAAAAACACATTCCCTAAATTCATTAAACGGGTGTTTTTTTTAGCAATATATTGTTTAAATGATTGTACAAAACGATTCGAAGCAGAAGTATTATAATTTACTAAATTCTTATAAGAAAAATGAAGCAATTGAACATACATTGCAGTCATAATTTGTTGTTCTTTTATAATCAAAACATATCTAAAAGAGATATCTTGTTGTACTCGTTCAATTCTTTCTAAAAAATCATACGATTGATAAAACAAAACAGGCTGACGGATAGCATTCCATTTTTCGCTGCCAATCTTCGTAATACTATCAAATATTTGTATGGTATAAGTATTGTCTAAGGAATTTGTAAAATTTGGCATAATGATTGCTAAAAATAACAAAGAGAATGATTTTTTGTTTTGTATAAAGGTAATTATTCGAAAAAATCATTTAGTTTTAAAATTCAAATTCATTTTATTTTCATGAAAACAAAATTCATTTTTTCAGTATTTTTTGCAAGTTCATTCTTATTTATTTCCTGCAAACAAAAAACCACAAATTATTCTTCCTCTATAGATATTACAGGAAAAGACACATTGCTTTATGATGTATATTTGTTAGATACCACAAATACTGCGTGTACACAACAATATAAAAATTGCCCGAGCGTAAAGGTGAGTTATCCTATTTTTCATTCGCCTGATTCTTCTTTAAATACTTATTTGAATGAGGAAGTGATGAAATCAATTCTTTATTTTGATGTCGATGACTCTGTTAATTACACCTCCGTAATTGATATTGCCAAACGATTTTTTGAAGAAAATTTGAAGATGAAAAAAGAAGGAAATTATGATGATGCCTCCTCGGGCTGGACGAAAGAAAACAGTGTATATGTATATGATAAATTAGGCAAGTATCTAACGTTGGAAGTATTGCATGAATTATATGCCGGCGGTGCACACCCAAATTCATATATTGAATACAAAGTGTATGATTTAGTAAACCGCAAGCAAGCACAAGCATCAGAAATCTTAAATTTAAATGATACCTCATTATTAAGAATTGGTGAACATCTTTTCAGAAAACAAAATGAAATTGCAGACAGCAGTACTTTAGCAGATGCAGGTTATTTTATCTTTGGCGATGGAGATAATTTTGAAGATGGCCCTAATTACGGTAAATTTCATTTTAATAACAATATGGCTATCACTAAAGATGGAATACAGTTTTTATATAATGCGTATGAAATGGCTCCTTATGCCGCAGGACGTCCAAGTATTACACTACCTTACGATATGTTACAACCTTATTTAAAAGTTAAAATATGGTGAGATTAGTTTTTCATCAATAATTTACTTTCTTTTTTATTGCCTAAAGAAACAGTAATCATATAAGCACCTTTCGACACGTTCAATGCCTCTATCGGCAATTGGATTTGTTGAATCGTTTCTCCTGCTTTTATAAATTGCTCTGTTATTTTCTTTCCAAGCATATCAAATAATTCAATCTTAATTTTTTCATTATAGACATTATCTACTTTTATATTCACAACATCACTTGTTGGATTTGGATAAATATCGAAAGAAAAACTGTTTGATTTATTTTCCTGATTATTTTGTTTTAATAATATACTAGAAGTAGCAAATCGCTTTAAATTATTGCCTTCAGCAAATACAGAAACATTATACACACCTTCCTCTAATTCTAATTTGTCATTGCACACAAATGTATTTTTCTCTTTATCATATTCAAAAGAAATAGGAATCATTTTTTCATGCAATACATTTCCTTGTCCGTCCATATTTCTGTTTAGATATCCACTTATTTTCGTATTTGCTTCATCAGAATTCCATTGGTTTAATGTCACTTCAAAACTTAAAGGTTCATTGATATATAATATTTTGTCTGCATGTGTATTTAATTCTATTGAGGCGGGATTTCCATCTTTTAATAATCCTGTTATTGGAACAGAAGTTTGTAAAACATAATCATTACCGTTCGGCAATTTCGACAAATCAATTTCTCTAAAAATATCAAACATTCCTTGCGTAGAAATAGACAACGGAATGGTTTGAATTAGTTTATTGTGCTTATCCAACACTTTTATTGTCTCCTTATTATATGCACCCAATACATACAATTTATTAGGAGTATTGGTGTTTATTTCAATTTTATTTCCTTGAATAAATTGGACATCGGAGCTAGAAATGGCTGTTTCTATCGGATTATTTACCTTATTTTCTATCGGAGTTTTATATAAATTATTTTTTCTAAAAGTAGGATTGGATTTAAAATATTCTATTTCTGGTTGTACTATATTCCATGAATAAGACGACAGCAATTCATCAATATGATTAATATATGATTGTTGGGAAGGTGGTCTTTGGGAAATTTCGACACTGCCAGGGCGCAAACTTGAATAATAGGGAGCAAGTCCGTCATTTAACTTGTGATTCTTCGCAGGATTTTCATACTTAGGTTGCACATTCGTAATTTCTGTAAGCAATCCCGTTACGCCCATAAACAACGTCATTAAGTTTCCTGCCAATGGGCCAAAACCAGGAATATCTAAACAGAGCGGTTGATAATCTTTAAATACTACTTTTAAAATATCATCTGGAATAGCATCATTGGGAAATTGAGTGGCGTGCTGATATCCCCAAGCGGCAAAACAATGGTATTTTTCAGGATGATTGTTAGGGTGATTATCCAACATTGGGCGAACCACTCCTGCCATATAAGGTGTTTGCATTTGATACGTTCCTTTTCCTTGAAAGATTGGACCTACAATCGGTAATGCTTCTAAGATAGTTCTAAAAAACGGAACAGAAATTAAATCGGCTATTGGTGCGCCCCAAAACGGCGTTGACATGGTAATTACTCCTTGCACAGAATCCCACATATTTTCATTATACAAAGCGTAATCAATATCGTATCCACCTTTGCTATGGCATACCGCAATCACTTTATCTGTATTATAATGTTTGCAGGTTTCTCGAATCATTTGTGCTATTACGCGGCCATTATCCTCAAAAGCATCACTAAAAGAATGGAAAAAGAAAGCAGTTTTATAGCCCGCATTGTAGGAATTTTCATACCATTTATTTTTTGCCATAAACCACGAAAATCCATTATCAAACCATCCGTGAATAAAAACTACTACCGGTTGATTTTGTGAATTTGGCGGAATAGCTCCAAAAACAACATTATTCAGTTTTGCTGGAACTTCATTACAGTGCAATTGCGCAGGTGGCTTAATAACAGTAGTAGTAATCGTTTGTGCAGAAAGTGTATTAGATAAAAATAGTACACATGCAAAAAGAAATGGATAAATGTTTTTCATAAATATCTTTTATTAAAGATATAGAAATTCAATTAAAATAATAAAAAATAAAGAAGATTAAAAAAAACGGGTGAGCTTTGCGCTCACCCGTCAGACCCTAAAGTCTAGAAACATAAAAACCCTAGGACAAATATAATTAAGGATTTTTATAATTAATTCAATTTCCATATTT
>JBDKHK010000037.1:0-6866 GCA_039797705.1 Bacteroidota bacterium | reverse complement strand
AGATATATCTAATTTTAAAAGAATTAAAATTCTTCCTAAATCAATAGGGTTTAATGCGCTGATGGCTACTACTATTTTTTCTAATGGATAGTCTGCAAATTGGAATAAAATAAATAAAGCTAATCCATCGAACAATAATGCGAAGTATAACCATAATAGAATTGCCACGCCAATACCTTTGGCTTTATCTCGTGCATAAACTGTTGTAAGAAAAGCAATAGCTACAAAAATTACAGTGATAATACAACCGATGGCAATCATCATGAATCCAGTAGGAGAGGGTTCGTATAGTAGAATTGGAATTCCTGCGCCGATAAAAAATGCGATAGTCATGGAGCCTGCAAGCCCGAAAAACAAACTTAACCAAATATTTTTTCTTTGTAATGGTTGGCTAACTAAAAGTTCAATAAACTCGGAGCTATTGTAAATATAAATAGTAGAGAAAATAATAGAAACCAACGGAACTATAAAGAGGATTAGGTTGAGCAAACTCAGCAAGCCTTTGGAGGAATTGTCTTCTAAATTAAAAACGCTGAGGGCGGTAATAAGCAAGAAAATAGTATAAGCTACTACTATTTTATTTCTCATTATATCTATGATGACAAACTTGATAACTTTTTTCATAATGTCGTTTTTAACATGATGCTTGCAATTGCTTTTGATAATTTTATTTCACCGGTTTCATTGCGTATTTCTTCTACAGTTTTTCTAAAACCAATTTTTCCATCTTGCATAAAAAGAATATGTGTCACTAAATCGTCTAACTCACTTAGGATATGTGAGGTAATCATAATTAGTTTTCCTTTTTCTTTTTCCTGGCTAATTTTTTCTTTTAAAATTTCAGAAGAAACAGGATCTAATCCTGCGGTGGGTTCATCTAAAATAAGTACATCCGGATTGAATAAAAAAGCGAGCGATGCGCTTACTTTTTGGCGTGTACCACCTGAAAGTGTGTGCATGCGTTTATTCGATAAACTTGGTAATTTGAATTCATGATACAATTCTTCGTCCAAGGTGCTTGAATCTTCCTTTCGGATACTTTTCATCATATCAAACACTTGACCAATTGTCATATTTTCTGGATAACGACCTATTTGTGGCATATATCCAATGTGTTTTCTGTATTCCCAGTCTTTTGAAATATTTTTATTATTAAAAGTGATAATGCCTTTATCAGGAACTACCATTCCTAAAATACTTTTTATTAAAGTTGTTTTTCCGCATCCATTCGGTCCGATTAATGCGATACATTCGGAGGTATTGCACGAAACAGATACGTCATTTAATACCTTTAATTTCCCAAAACTTTTATAAACGTTATTTATCGTAATCATGATTTGTATGCTTTCATTAAAGGAGAATTGTCTTTTAGATTTTCTGGAGTGATGCTTGGAATAATTTTTTCAGTTTTGTCCAACAGTGTAACCATAAAACTTCTAAATAACATCATCGCTGGAGGGATTTTTTCCAATATCATAGAAAATAGACTGACCGGTCTGTAAGGTATGTCGCCTATTTTGTCTTTATTTAAATCATATCCTTCATATTTATCCCAATAATTTCCATCGAAATTATTTAATACTAATGAGCCATTTGTTCCTACGTCAAAGGTATTTCCCAAAAAATTATTTTTAGTTACATTCACATCCATACAGCTTGCTTGGATTTTTATAGCCCAGCCATTGTCTTTAAATAAATTTCGTTCCACTTGCAAGCGGCTGGTGCCTTCCATATAAATACCGCTCGTGTTTTTAGTGAAAATGTTTCCTTCAATATGACTGTCTGAAATTTCTTTCAGCAATAATCCATAAGCGGCATCGCCCCAGTTTTCTTCAAATAAATTATTGAACATTTTTACGCCATGTGTGTACATAACGGCAACGCCTGCGCCATTGTTTCTAAATGTATTGGTTATATAAGTGTCGTTATTGGAAAACATAAAATGTAATCCATATCGTTTGTTGTTGGTAGAAATATTTCGCCAAATTATAGAATTGGTTACAAATTCAAAATAAATACCATCACGATGTCCGTTTATGTGATTGGCAATGATTTGCAAACTGTCACTTTTCCAGCAATGAATACCGTTTCCGATTTTTTCTTCGGCGATTGCGATAGCTGTAAGTGTATTATTTTTTATAATGCATTGTGCACTTCGTTGCGTATAAATACCAAAAAAAGTATCGTATAATTCATTATTGAGGATGCTTACATGGCGACTTTCATATATTTTTATTCCGGCAGGATCTTCCATAACTCCGGTGCCGGAGTGAATGACCTTAAACCCGTCTATTGTTGCATTGTCCGATTTGACGGAAATAATTTCATATTTATTTTCGCCGTCTAAAACTGGTTTGTTGATTCCTTTAAGCACGATGGCTTTGTTGACAATAATATTTTTTTCACGATAATGTCCACTGTCCACTAAAACAGTATCACCATTTTCAGACATATCAATAGCTTGTTGAATAGTGATATTACCATGTTGTTTGCCTACATGATGTGTTTTTGCACTAACAGTAAATGAAAGGAGTAAGAATGATAAGATGTGTATTAAAAATAGTTTCACGTCAATTTTAATTAGTTAAATCATTCCATGATACGGCTTCTCCTGGAAATACTTCTGCAATTGCATTCATACTGTCTTTGTTTGCAAATGTAGCAATATTACCACCCATTGGGCTGCGAAGTTCTTCACTTTTATATAAATAAGATTCTTCTGCTTTGACCAAGTTGTGAGTTCCTGAATAATCTGAAAGATAGAAATCTTTTACATTCTTTTTGATAGTGCTATTTTCTTTCAAAAATCCAAGCATGCAATGTATGTCATCAAAGATATATACTTTACCTTTTTGAGTAAGAATTTCTGATGGAAAACGTGCATCACTCACCGTCATTTTACAGAAATGACACTGATCTACTCCGATTTTAATAGATTTTGGTTGTGCTTGGCAGGAAGTGAAAAATAGTAGAGAAATAAAAAGAATTGCAATTGTATTTATTTTGTATGCAGATTTTTTTAATAGAACACCTGCACGTATTTCTACAAAAGTGGTAATAAGTATTAGAAGTCCAACAGCAATAAATATCCAACCACCGATATCTGGCATGGAGAATGCGGCAAAATTGAGTAATTGTTTGTATCCGATAAGTGGAGGCTGGTAGGCCATTCCTGGAACTATAATAGCGGCATCTGGATTTAAGTTGTGTCCATAGTCGTATTCCCATCTCCAAAAATCTATCATTGATAGTACTCCAAAACTTAAGAATAAAACAAATAAGGTATATAATAATTTTCTATTTCCAATTATTGCAACAAGCATGAATAGTAATGCAAAAAATCCAATAATATAAGGCAATACTGTGAATTCAATAAAATCTTCTGCGCGTAAAGTTTTCATTCCAATGTAGTGATTTAACCCATTGATGATTTGAACATCGCCGGCTAATTTATTGGAATGGATAAGCATGCGCAATCCTTCGGGATATTGAGGCGCATCAAGGTCTATCCGCCAAATAGGAATAAAGATAACTGCAATTAATGCAACACCTGATATTGCAGTGATGATTCGTGTCCAATTTTTCATTTTATCTTTTTTCATAATATTAAATTTAGAAAATTTCAAAAAAAATGGAACAGGTTTTATTTACCTGTTCCATTACTATTAACTATATATCTTATTTGATATAATTATTTAGCAGCTGCAGCAGGTAAGTTAGTTCCTAAGCTAAAAGTTAAAGGAACATTGCTTCCAGCTGGTGATACTCTTACATATCCTTGCATTTCTTGGTGCAATGCACTACAGAAGTCTGTGCAATAGATAGGGAAGATACCCACTTTGTCTGGAACCCATTTTAAGGTTTGTGTTTCACCTGGCATAACTAATAATTCACCATTGTTAGCACCTTTTACAGCAAAGCCGTGAGGAACATCCCAATCTTGTTCTAAGTTAGTGACATGAAAATATACTTCATCCCCAAGGCGTATTCCTTCAATGTTATCTGGGGCAAAGTGAGAACGGATAGCCGTTGCATAAACATCTATTCTGTTTCCATTTCTAACTACTTTGGTAGTGCCTTCTCCTTTTGATACATAAGGGTGATTATTTTCATCTATTTTGAATATTTTCACAGAGTTTCCTTTAATGACATCTGCGGGAACTGCTTGTGCATAGTGCGGTTCTCCAATAGTAGGGAAGTCTAAAATTAATTGCATTTTGTCTCCACTAATGTCGAACAATTGAGCACTTTGACATAATTCAGGTCCTGTTGGTAGATACCTGTCTTTAGTGATTTTATTGTAAGCAATCAAGTATTTTGGACTTGGTTTTTTACTGTCACCACCAGGAATACATAAGTGACCAACAGAGTAATATGTAGGAACGCGGTCTAAAACTTTCAAGTCTTTGATATTCCATTTTACCACCTCAGAAGAAACGAAGAATGAAGTGTAAGCGTTTCCTTTTCCATCAAATTCTGTATGAAGAGGTCCTAAGCCTGGTTTTTTAACTTCACCGTGTAATGCAGCTTCGTATTTGATAACAGGGATTCCGTCAAATTCTCCATCATAAGCTTTGTTAGCAATGGCTTTTTGAATTTTATCAAAGCTAAATACAGGAATTAATGCGGCTAATTTTCCACTACCAACGATGTATTCACCGGTTGGGTCAACATCACAACCATGAGGTGATTTAGGACATGGGATAAAGTAGCAAATGTCTTTTAATTCTTTTGTGTTTAACACTAATACTTCTTTTTTAATTTCAGAAGTTGCGGTATGTGTTTTTTCATCAAATACGTTGTGCGCATATTTTACAGGAACTTTTTTACCTTTTCCTGCTTTTATATACTCTTCTGCTTTTTTCCAGTTTACAGCCATGATAAAGTCTTTATCATTTTTAGAAGCATTTACCTCTAATAAGGTATTCGCTTGTTCTGTATTATAGCAAGAGAAGAAGAACCAACCATGGGATTTTCCTTTTCCAGCATGGCTTAAGTCAAAATTAACTCCTGGACATTCTAATTGGAATGCGATATCCATTTTTCCATCTTCTTTTCCAACGCTTACAAAGCTTAAATATCCTTTAAAATTTTGTTTGTAAGTATTGATAGGAACGTCACCATTCGAGTTGTCATCTGGAACACTAAAACGAGTGCCTGCTACTACATATTCTGTGTTTTCAGTAATGAAAGGAGAAGAGTGATTACCTGCACTGTTGGGCAATTCGATAATTTCTGCTGTTTTGAATGTTTTTAGGTCAATACGAGCGATACGTGGAGTGTTATTGGCATTTCCAAATATCCAACGACCGTCAATTTCCCCATTAGTTTGAGAAAGTTCAGTGTGGTGTAAATCATCCCAAGGTACAAAACCATGAGAAGTATTTAACATTGGTTTTGATTCTTCGCTATATCCCCAACCTTTTTCTGGGTCAACGGAAAATACAGGAATAACACGGAATAATCTACCGGATGGTAAACCGTAAACACTTAGTTGCCCACTGAAACCACCACTCAAAAAATTGTAGTAGGTGTCATATTGACCAGGAGCTACATAAGCTTTTTCGGCTGCGCCAGCAGTTGCGGCGTTCCCCATGTTTTTGGGCTTGCATGCTGTGGCAGCAATGGCAACCAGTCCAGCAAGCATCATGATTAATTTAAAATTGAACTTTTTCATGTTGGTTTATTTAAAAGAGGTTACTATTTATTTCACGCCATCATTTTTACGCATAAACTCATATAAGTGTCTTGCGTCATCATCAGAAAGATTTTGATTCGGCATTCTAACCAAACAGATTTCTAATTGAGCTTGTGCTTCAGGATCTTTATCTAGCATCTCATCAGTATTAGTAATGAAGTTCATAATCCATTCAGGAGTACGACGAGTTGAAAGACCTTTCCAGCCTGGGCCTACTAATTTTTCATCCGTTGTTTTGTGGCAAGAAGAGCATTTTACATTAAATACTTTTTCGCCTTCTGCAGCCATTGTAGCATCTAATTTTTCACCCACCTCCACTTTGGTAAATTTACCAGAGCCTCGTTCAGGGTCATACGAAGGGTTACCGTTTTCTGTAGTAGTTGGTGCAGTAGTTGTTTCTTCTTGTTTTTGAGTGGTTCCGTTTTGTTCTGAATTGGAATTACAAGCAGTAAAAATTCCGATAGCTCCAAAAAAGCTTAAAGTAATAAGTATTTTTTTCATTTTAGATAGATTTTATGGTACAATGTTAAGTAGTAATTCAATAAACAACTATGACTTTAGTCATATTTCCACATTGTATGAATAACTTAGCTTAGTTTTGTACTTAGAATTTCTTGAAACGTGATATAAATCATATTTTTTTATTCAAAAATGTAATTAGTGGATAAAATATTCGTATTTTTCATAAAGGATTTAGAATAATGATAGATGAAAATATATTGTTAGCCAGAGGCGCCATTTATAAAAAAATAAATAAAGGTGGAATTATTTTTAATGAAGGCACTAAATGTTATTATTATCATCAATTGATTGAGGGGAAAGTAAATTGGGTAAATTATGATCATGATGGCAGAGTATTTATTCAATATATTGTATTGCCAGGCGAATGTTTTGGTGAATTGCCATTGTTTGATGAAGAACCGTATGTTGCTACGGCAGTTGCAGAAACAGACACTTTGCTATTGCAATTGCCTAAAAATACTTTTCATGAATTATTGAAAGAGCGAACATCTATTGCTAATGCATTTAGTAGATTATTAGCACAACGTGTGAGACAAAAATTTTCTGCATTAAAAACAATGGCATCCAATACGCCGGAGCAACAAATTGTTGAACTATTCCATTTGTATAAAAAAAAACATCCCGATATTATTTATAATGAAACATT
>JBDKHK010000036.1:0-2506 GCA_039797705.1 Bacteroidota bacterium | reverse complement strand
GATTTTAAATTGTGTTCTTTATATACTAATTTCAACTCATAGAGCCGTGTTGTTAGTATTTATTGATGTTTTGATTGAAATTAGTTTTTAAAAAATGTCTGCTCTTTACACTTTTTGTAGTAAGAGCAGGCATTTTTCTATTTTAACGATATTGTAGCATAAATATTAATGCGTGCCGTCATTCCGAGCGAAGCGAGGAATCCCGATATAAATCGGATGTCCGTGACAGCCAAATAGGTTTTCAAGGAGATTGCTTCTAACGCCTCGTTGAGATGGTGGGTTCAATTATGGTGGTAGTTTAAAATAATTCTAATTGTTGCGGAATATCCGGCAGCAGCGTTTCTTTTTTTCCTATAAATAATTCCATTTGCCCAAACTGTTTATCTGTAATACTAATAATGCCAATGTGTCCTAATTCGGGCAAAGCTCGCTTTACTCGATTAATATGCACTTCAGCATTTTCTCTGCTGCTACAATGCCGCAAATAAATGGAAAACTGAAACATGGAAAATCCATCATCCAGCAAACTCTTGCGGAATTTAGTGTACCGTTTTTTGTCTTTATCGGTTTCTGTTGGCAAATCAAAAAATACCAAAATCCACATAACTTGATACGCATTAAGTTGCATAGTTATTTTTTATTATACACTATGAAATCATCACTCGCATTTTTACTCACATCTCCTCTCTCTAACAAAACTCTGGATACAATATTTTCTTGGTTTCTCCTTCAAAACATCTTGCTAAAGAAGCCGTTGTTCGCTGTAACCCTACCATTAGAGGACTGTCTTTTCCTTCAATTTTTATAGCTATATTCGGAATGTTTAATAATCGTTTTTTGATGTCGGTAGTTAATACTTGTTCTTCACTTTCCAGCATAATTTCTTTCACTAAATGATCGATATAAGGTCGATAAGATTCCATAATATCATCGGCTAAACAATAGGCATTGTATTTATTTTGATGATGGATGCCCAAAGTAGGCAATAGGCCCGAAGATACCAGTCCACGTGCCACCGTAGCCCGCAAGATGGCGTAACCATAATTCAAAAAATTATTGGGATATTCTCCAAAGCGTTCTCGTATAAAAAAAGGATCTTCTTCTTGAAAAAAAGTTTTCCAATAATAACGTGCAGCCTGTGCCTCTTGATTGGAAGTATCCCCACTTAAAACCAATTGTTCGCATCGTTTTAGATAACTATTGTCCATTTCCCATTTGTCCAATACCGCTGCTTGATTTTTTATTTTTGCTTTGATAGTTTGTTGCCAAAGTTGTTTTTTTAAAGGCTCGGAAGCATTTACTTGAGCTTTAAATTTTTCACTTTGTTGCGTGTGTCCGTCTAAATTTAAAAACAATCCAGTGGGATGATGCTTATCGTTGCAAGTAATGACAGCTGCATTGTTTTCTAATAGTTTGTGCAATACCGCATGCGTGAGGGAGGTTTGGTAATGGTCTATAATCAAAACGCCTATATCTTCAATCGGAACAATCGTTTCCCGCTCATCTGTCTTTATTAGCAATTGGTTTTGCTTTACAGATAGGCGAGTAGGATTGCCGAAGTATAGAGTGCGTTTTATCATTTAATTATGAATTAATCCTAATTCTATTGCTCTTTCTTTTTCCCAAATTCCATTGTCAAACATCCAATATGGAACTATTTTAGTACCAAGACGATTGGTGAATACTTTGATACATCGTTGAAGCATAGATGATGTGCCATATTTAATTTCTTCAATTAAGTTTCCTTTTATTTCTGGATTTTTAAAAAATTCTTGAGCGTTTTTTTCTGTTAACGTGATAGCATTTGAAGTATATAATTTTGCAAATACAATAACTGGTCCGCTTGCGTTCATATCTTTTACAATGTATAGATTAAGCAAAATGTTTTTTAAATCTGACCAATCTATTGATTTTATTTGATCTTCCGAATAATTTTCTCCTTTCGATAATTCATCAGGCATATAAACTAAATCGCTACTTTGTAATGTGAAAAGTAATTTTTCATCTTCGGTTGTTCTTAAGTGTAATGGTAATAAATCAATTGCTGTAAATTTATTGTTTTTTTTATGGTCTAAAATTTTAACAGCATCAATAAATTTAAGTGGAATTATATTTCTGTTTTTTTCAGCTTGCATTACAAAGAAATAGGAACTATCTAAAGAATACACATAATTATTAGGTTGTATTTCATATAAATCTTGAAACCATCCTTTTTGTCTTGCTTTTTTTATTTCAATTGGAGTATTACTTGTAAATAATGGACTTTCAATATAATTATTTTTATATTCCTCTAAATTTATAGAACTTAAAAGTTGCTTAATATTTTGAGTTTGAGCTCCTTTCGGATAATTTATATTTTCAATATCATTAGAAGTAATATCTTTTATTTCTTTCCAATCATAAGTGCCATTTGTGTTTTTTATTCGTATTTCATATATAGCATTACTATATAATTTTATTGCTCGTACATCTCTTATTTTAGCATCTTTCTCTTTTTTGTCAAGCC
>JBDKHK010000035.1:0-62431 GCA_039797705.1 Bacteroidota bacterium | reverse complement strand
CAAAAATTTAGCTATTATATCTCCTTATTTATTCGGAATGAATAAAATGTATTTTGCGGGCTCTGTATCTGTTTTTTTATTCTCTATTGTATTATTATTTTTTAAAAATATACGTCAATCTTTTTTACAATCATTAAAATCACAGGTATTTTTTTTAATTATGCTAATGATTTGGGGGTTGCCTACTTTCATTTCATCTATCGTTATTTTTCCGCGAGAGCATTATATTTTGCTAAATTACTTTTTGTTTATTGTTCCTTTGGCTTTGCTCTTTAGCATATTTGTTCGGCAATTTTCCTTTTTAAATTCAAACAAATATTTGCTAGTATTAGCACTTGTTTTTATTCCATTTCTCTCCTCTTCTAAGTATTTTTCTTTTTTCCTTACCGATCATGATAAAAATAATATGTGCTCCCGAAAGGCATTAGAACATATTAAAAACATGCATTTAGACAAAAATAAGCAATACATGTTTTTTGCAGACATTCATTACTTCATAGGGTTTTTGCCCAATAACTTCAAAGAGATTAATACCATGTTTGATAAAACTAAAGATATACCATTCAGTACCATTTTAGAATACCACAAGCCAGATTTTATCTTAGTAAATAATTGTATAAATTATAGCCCAAGTTTAAACAATGATGCCACGTGGCATACCTTTATAAAAAATCCATATACTTATGGCTATCATTACGAGTTTGTAAAAGATTGTCCATATTATTATTTAGTGCGCAATTCTGTAAATGATAAAAAGTGAATTTAAACATTTAGATGCTTTGCGAGGCATAATGGCAATGTATGTTACATTGGTGCATTTTTATGTTTTATATACACTCAATGTAACGAACACTTTGGAGTATGAGGGATTAGGTTTATTAGCTGCGGTGCAATTAGGGCAAATTTTTATGACTGCTTTTTTTGTATTGAGTGGTTTTTTGATTACCTATATTTTATTGATTGATAAAGAAAAAAATGGAGTAGTACGCTTCAAGCGATTTTATTTACGCAGAGCATTTAGAATTTTACCGATGTATTATTTAGCCGTATTGGGTATGTATTTTCTATATCGAAAAGCCTGCTTAAATCCTGATATTAGTAGCCTGGAGTTGTGTTCAGAACTCACAGAACGTGCGAGGTATTATTTTTTTATGATACCTAATTGGGCGCATGCTATAGATAAAAATATACCTCATATTTCTAATTTTTGGTCAATAGGTGCGGAGGAGCAATTTTATATTCTATGGCCAATAATACTGTATGGAACTAAGAAATATTTGAATACATTCTATGGTGTTTATGTGTTCTATTGCTTGTTGTTAATAGGGTTCGTTTTGGTGGGTAATTTTTACTATCACAATCAAAATGAAACGCTTACTAATATCGCCAAATTTTTGGATTATACTCGGTTTGGAGCTTTTGCTTTTGGAGGTATCATCGCTTATTATTTCTTGCATTTAGAAGAAAGCAGGTTTCAAAAAACACATCTTTTTTTAGTCAAAAAATCTACCCAATGGGTATGCTTAATTGTTCCATTTTTAATTGCTGTAATACCTAATCAGCATGTTATTTTTTTAAAGCACATAATTGTAATTCCGTGTTGTGCGGTCATTATTTATAATTTAGCGTTTGATAAAAATTCTATTTTAAAATTAGACCAAAAGCAGTTGAATTATTTAGGAAAAGCAACTTACAGTTTATATGTTCTTAATCAAATTGTGATTGATTTTTCTATTAAAATTTGTTTTGGTATTCATATAAAACAACCGATAGCAATATTCATTATTTCTATTACTGCATTGCTAATTTGTTCTTTCATTTGCTACGAGCTAATAGAAAAACCTTTTATGAAGCTGCGGCGATATTTTAATTAATGCTAAAGAAAATTTCAAAAAAATTATGCTGGAATTTTAACTTCATACGTTTTTTTCTCCTTATTAATTAGATTATAATCTCGAATCCATGGATTATAAATACGCAATAATTTATAACTGATATTATTTTGTTGGGCGAAACTTATCCAATTTACATTGCCCGAAACTTGTTGTGTAGTATATTTTAATTCTGGATATAAATCGTCTTTTGTTAGATAAAACCCATAATCTTTTTGATGTTGATGAATGATTTTTAGTGCAATAATTCGTTGTACATATCGGCTGGTTTCTGTATTTAACCAAAGATGATAATATTCTTGTTCACCTTGTAAGGTTTGTTGTTTGTTTAATCCCGCAATTCCCATGTTATAAGAAGCAGCTGCCGCCGTCCAAGAGCCTGATTTTTCTTTAGCTTTCTTTAAATAATCACCAGCCATGTGTGTAGCTTTTTCTAAATTATAACGCTCATCTATCTCTGTGTTTACCAATAATCCATGTTGTTCTGCTGTTGCTTTCATAAACTGCCAAAACCCTGCTGCGCCAGCGGATGAAACAACATTATCTAATCCACTTTCTGCCAAGCACAAGTATTTAAAATCATCAGGAACGCTGTCTTCTTTTAATATTTTTTCTATGATAGGGAAAAAACGATTGGCTCTTTTCAGCATAATAATAGTAGAAGATTGCCAGTAAGAATTTACGGTTAGTTCTCTATCTAATCGTTCGCGCACTTCGGGGTCATCCAAAGGTACACTTTCGCCTGCAAAGGAAATACTATTGGGGAATTTTACGGCAAAAGCATTTTGCAAAGGCAAGGCTAAATTTTCTTCTTTAGCGCTCTTCTTTACAAACGGAAAATATTTGTCTGCACTATCTGTAGATGCTCTTATAAATAAAAGAATAGCGGCAAAGGATAAAATTCCTGTAATAAAAAATATCGTTTTTTGTTTCATAAAATGCTTAATTCTTTTTGATTTTAGAAATGTATTTATGCTTTGTTTTTGTAAATCGGTACGGTAGAACATGGCTCACCAAACATCAACGATTTTACCACCGGTTGTAATTTTTTGGTAATTTCCAAATAAGCTTCGCCTGTTACTGTTTTGGTACCACATCCTTTTATAACAATTTTTTCGTCTTTATATGGAGAAGCATCGAGTGCTTTTACATTTTGTAAGAACAATTTTTGTACCACTTCTTCCGTTGTTCCAAAATATATATGTTCGGTGTGTGGTTGTAAATAAGAGGCAACTAACATAAAAGCCCATTGCGGTAAGATGGCATCTGTACTGCAAAAAACAGCCACCGTTTTATTGTGATAAAAACTCCAATCTTGTTGCTTTAATGCATTTCTAAACTCCAATTCTTTTAATAACAATCCACGAAATAAAAAATCTTTTATGTCAATAGCCACCATCTCTTGCTGAGGAAAAAATGTTTCTAAATCCAAAGTGATTAATCCGCTTTGCGCTACTTTATTGATGAGTTGTTCTGTCATAATATTATTGAAATGTACTTATCTAACACGCAGAACAGAAAATTAGTTTTCTGTTTATTAGTATTTAATTATTTTAAAAAATAAAGTATTGGTATTCCTAAAAGTAAGTCATGGATTGGTAGCTGGTCGTTTTAACAGCTCCTTCTGTTTTTTCCATAGTTACTTTTTTAATATTTTGATTGTCAAAAAATTCATAAGAATATTTAGTTGTTGAATTTCTATTGGTAAAGCTATCAATTAAATTATTATTTACAGGAAGCATGTGATATCCTGCCATTTGTAAAAGAAAAGCAGTTACATTGGTAAAGCCTACTGTAACCAACATATTTGGAATTTGATACCAAGCCTGATTTTTATTTTTAGAGTTTGTAAAGGTAAAATTCAAGGTGTCTTTAAGTCGTCCGTTGGGAATAAATAAAGAGTTAGAATCCCACGACATGGTTAGTTTAGTACAATTTCCATTTGTATATTCAAAATGATTGCTACGAATATTTGAGTTTGCCAACAACACTCCTGGTTCATATATAGAATCTACTTTGTTTCCTGTCAAATATACCTTTAACATAGAGTAATCCGTGTGACTTGTCGTGTCAACACTGAACATTTCTAAGATTTGCAGTTGATTTACTTTTATTTTTAGGTTCTTATTTATATAAACAAAATCATCTTGATATGTTATAACAAATACGCCATCTCTAGTTGCTTTGGTGGTATCATAAGTCATTTCAATTCTGGAGAGCTTTTGAGTAATAGAATCATAGAAGCAGAAAAAAGTAGATGGTGCGGCAGCATTACGCGCATCCGTAATTGTTCTTATTTTCCCTTCAAATAAATACGAAAGTTTTTCTTCTTTTTTGCAAGATACCATTGCAACCATTGCAAGCAGTAAAAAATAAAAGTGTTTTTTCATTTTTATCTATTTAGGTTAAAAATGCAGATTTATTTAAAGATAAATAAAAAAAGCAGAAATTAAAATTTCTGCTTTTAAATATATAGGATAAAAGTTGTTGTTAATAGAATTTATAACGGGTATCTGTTACGTTAGCATTTTTAAGTATTGAATTAAAAATACCTTGGAAGTTTAAACGGCTGATATACATACTTTGCATTTGTTGTTTTAAGCCATTGATATCCTGAGCTACGTCTGGTGCGTTTTCTTCTACTGATTTTGGTTGAACGATAAACGCTATTTTTTCGCCGGCTACTGCTTTTGATGTTTTTCCTGCTGGCAGACCGAAAGCTGTTCCCACTAAAGCGGGTTCATTGCCTGCGTTCGGTACAAAGGTTGATGAAAATCTAACCGTGGCAGTATCTGTAACGGTAGCATCTTTTACTTTTGCAGCAATTGCTCTTAGGTCTGTTGTGCCGGCTGCTGCTGCATTTAATTCTTTTACTAAGTCTTTACCTTTTTTCTCATCTCTAACAAGGGCAGATATTTCTTCGCGTACATCTTCTGCTTTGGGCAATCCTTTTGGTATTACTTTATTCAGTTTTGCAATCATGTATTTTGTTTCGTTATCAAAATCACTGATTACGCCTGGTTTATCTTGTTGAAAAGCCCATTGTACCAACTTGCGGGCGGAGCCTACTTGTGGAACATCCACCATATTTTGTGTAAGTTGAATATTTTTTACTAAATTTTCTGATTTAGCAGCCTTATCAAATTCAGCAGGCGTTTGGTTTTTTTGTAAGAAATCTGCTGCTTTATCATAAGCTATTTTTTCTGTTTCGCTGCTTGGGGCTAATTCTACTACAAAGTCAGCAAATTTGGTTACTGCTTGTGGATGTTTTGCATCTATTAGTAAGATGATATGCAATCCGTAATTTGTTTGAACTTTTACAATTTGCCCGGGTGTCATGTTGCTATAGAATACTTTATCATTGAATTCTTTCACCATTTGACCGCGCGTAAAATAGCCTAAATCACCTCCTTTTTCTGCAGAGCCTTTGTCTAAAGAGCTTTCTGCAGCTACTTGTCCAAATGTTTTTGTGTTAGATTGAATAACTTTAATTAAGCTATCTGCTAATACATTCGCTGCTTTTATTTCGTCGTCTGTCTTTTTTCCTTCTGATAATAAGATGTGTGCTGCACGAACGCTATCTGGTGCTGTGCGTCTATCCATAATTTTTGTAAATACATAATAAGAACCTTCTTCATAAACATTTGTAAGTGTTCCTACTGGTAAAGAGAGAATATTGTCTGCATTGCTGCGTTGGTTTCTCAATAAATCTTCTTTGGATAAATATTCTGTATTTGTACCTTGTTGAGAATTACGGGCAATAAAGGCAGAGTCTTTGGGAGCTGCTGCTACGAATTCTTCTCGTAATTTATTAATTTTTTGTATTGCTTGTACTGTATCTTCTGCCGATGGAAGAATGTCAAAAGATACTATATCTACGATACGTGCTGCTGTTTGTTCAAATTTTGTTTTATTAGCTTTCAAGTATTGGTTAATTTCATCATCCGATACTTTGTATTTATCATCTGGTAAAGAAGAATAAGGTACGCTTACGAAATCTATTTTAGCGCTTCTGCCAGCATTGACAATTTCTTTTGCCATAAAAGTAGGCATATAAAAAGACTGTGCGACTAATGATGCATATTTTTGCTTTATTTGGTCGTCTTTTATGAGTTCTTCGATGCGTCCCAACATTTCACGGAAGTTGGTATTGTTTTGTTTGTCTATTTTGTCAATATTGGTAATAAATTCACGGATTTTTCCCTGATTTAATTGTCCTGTTTGTTGGTTAATAATATCTGGGCTTACTTCTCGAATTTTCATTAAGAAACGTTGTGCTAATGGGTGTGGTTGTGCTCCCCACATCAGTTCGCCCATTTCTGCTTCCGAAATATTTAATCCTAATGATTTATAAGAATCGCTCAATAGGCGTTCTGAAGCGATGGAGTTCCATACTTCTTCTTGAATTTGAGATTGTGTTTGGTCGTTTAGCTGAATGCCAGGGTTGAGCATTTTTAGAGCTTCTTCATAATTAGTTACTTTGGTGCTAAATTCTTGAGCAGAGACGGAAGAGCCTCCAATTTGTCCTACAGAATTTTTATCGCCACCTCCACCAAATAATGAATTTCTTTCTAATGCAGCTTCTGCTATGAAAATGATTAATGCGATTGCTATAAAGCCTACCAATATCCACGAGCGTTGTCTGATTTTTCCAATGATTGCCATACTAAATTTCAGTTTTTAAAGTGTGCAAAGATATGGAATTAATTTGAATTTTTGAAAATGCACCGTTTTGAGAATGAAATAATTGTATTATTTCACAAAATTAGACTGATGGGTGCAAATTATGTTTATTTTATTGATTATCAGCAGGTTCGTTGATTATCAATTTTACAGTTTCTATTTTAGTGTCTGAAACATCTAAGATTTTGAAACTATATTTGCCAATTTCTATGATTTCGTTTTGCTCTGGAATGGTTTCGTGGTGGTCTATTATAAATCCTGAGAGGGTGTCATAATCGCCTTCGGGCAAATCGAGGTGGTGTTCTTCGTTGATGCGATCTATCTCCAATCTTCCGGATAGAATGAATTCATTTTTGGACAATTGATTGCCTACTAATACTACTTTATCGTATTCATCTTCTATTTCACCAAATATTTCTTCTAAAATATCTTCTAATGTTATTACGCCGGCAGTACCTCCGTATTCATTTACCACCCATGCAATGCTTTTGTTTGATTTAATAAATTCATTCATTAATTTTTGTAATTGCATGGTTTCGGGAACTATTTTAATAGGAATCAAAATAGAGCGAATGTCTTTGGGTTTTTTATGTAAATCAAAATGATGGATATATCCAACTATTTTATCTATAGAGTCTTCATAAATCAAAATACGGGAGTGGTATGATTTTATAATCATGTCTTTAAGTTCCTCCACAGAATCATTTATATCAATAGCGGTTATTTCTCGGCGCGGAATCATGCAATCTCTTACTCTTAATTTTTTTAGAAAAAGTGCATTTTCAAATAATTCTGTGTCCACTTCTTCTTCTTCTTCACTGTCGGATTGGTGGTGTTCTTTTATGAATTTTTCTAAATCAACCGAAGAAAATTTGATGTCTCGTTCTGAAACTTCTATTCCGCTTATTTTAAAAAATAGGGAGGATAGCCATGTGATAAAAACAACTCCAGGCATTAGCACCCAATCAATTATTTTGAATGGGATGGACATTATGGGTAAAATAGAATCTGCAAATACTTTAAATAAAACCTTTGGGATAAATTCTCCTAAAAATAAAATTACCGTGGTAGAAATGATGGTTTGAATAGCTAAAATCCACAATGGTGAACTAATAAATTCTGCCAAATAAGGTTCTAATAAGGAGGCAAACAAGATACCAAATGAAATAAGAGCAATATTGTTTCCGAGTAGTGTGGTGACAATAAATTTGGATGGGTTTTTAATGTAGTCATTCATTACTTTTCCAGACAAAGTGCCACGTTGATAGCTGAGTTCTATTTTTAATTTATTGGCGGATAAGAATGCAATTTCTATTCCTGAAAAAATAGCAGAAAATATCAATGTAAGAATTATCAGAAAAATGGTAGTGCCCATGCTGTTGTAAAGATAGTAATTTACCTATTAGGATGTATGGTTGTTGCGCAGGTGATGACTTATAAAGCCTACACTGAGGGTTAGTATGGTATATAAAATCCAATTTTTTCCTTGAAAAAAGCCCTGTTGTACTATTCGTATAATTAATACTATTAAGGTTATTATAGCTAATAATCCCCAGCGCATTATTTCATTATTTGAAGCCTTTGTTGTCATCTACTGCTACTACTCCGCTTACTTTTCGGATGGTATAATTTGAAAAATCTTCGTCTGAATCAAAGCCAATGCCTGATATAATATTATCGGGTGTGCGAATTTTTATGGGCTTGTCGGTGTTTATTCTTTTTGTTCTCATTTCCCATGTCAATTCTTGTGTTTCCATAATTTCATTTTTTGAATTTTCCATATACACATTGCCACTTATTTTTATACTTTGGGTTGCGTCATCGTTTTCGGCATAGTCTGCTTTTAGGACAGAAATAAGGGTGAGTTGGTCATAAAATTTCACGACTAATCCGTCTGGAAATTCTAATTTATTTTGGGTATTTGTGTATCTTTTTATGGTTTTCCCTGTTACAATTGCACGAATATAGGCGCCTTCTTTGTAAATAAATTTTACGCTATCTGCCACTTCAACATTTACATTGGCTTCGTTGAACATGGCTTTTACTTTGGTAATATCATTTTCCTGACAGGAAATCATAAAAAAAATAATGAATAATAATCCAGCAATCCGTAAAGAGTTAGTTTGCTTGCATGGTATCGCTGTGAGCTTATACATACCTAATTTTATTTTCTGGAAATCCAATCGGCAGGATTAAGTTTTGAGGAGCCTTTCCAAATTTCCATGTGTACTTCTGTGATGTCTTCTTCATCGGTAAAAGCAGTACCAATGACTTGTTTGGTGGAAACTTTTTGTCCTTTGGAAATATTTACAGAGGTAAGTTTTGAATAGACAGTAAAATATTCACCATGGCTGATAATTACAGCATTTTTAAAAGTTGGATTGCTAAGGATACCGACTACTTTCCCTTCAAAAACACTGCGCACACTGGTATTGGCATCGCTTCGGATATCGATGCCATTATTGTCCATTTTAATAGTAGTGCCGGGCACGATATAGGTTCCAAATCCTTTGCTAATGAATCCTTTTTCCACTGGCCAAGGAAGTTTCCCTTTGTTTCCATAAAAGTTGGAAGATAATAGTTTATACTCTGGAGTTTCCCCTATTACAACGGGTTCTATTTTTTTATTAATAGTGGCAATGTCTTCTTTGGATGGTACTTTACCAGCTTCTTTTGCTTTTTTGACGGCCTCTTCTGCTGCTTTCTTTTTGGCTGTTTCTGCTGCTGTTATTTTAGCTTCTTCTTCTTTTCGGCGTTTTTCTTCTGCTAATCGTGCCATTTCGATTTCTTTTTTAATAATGGCTTCAATTTGTGCATCTAATTTTTGGGCTTCTGCCTGTTTTTTGGAAATATTGGATTGCAGTTGTTGTTCTTTTTGTTTTAATGTTTTGACAACCGTATTTTTTTGTGTAACAGTTTTATTAAGTTGCTCCTTTTCTTTTACTTGTCCGTGCAAGAGTTGTTCTTTTGTTTTTTTCTTTGTGTCAATTTTTACTATTTGCGTGCTGATGTCCGATTTTTTATCAAGAATTTCAGTAGCTTGTTGCTGTCTAAATGTTGCGTATTTGCGCAAGTAGTTGACGCGGCGCAATGCTTCTGAAAAAGAATTTGCATTTACAACAAATAATAATTTATCTGCAAATCGTTGTGTTTTATAGGTTCTGACGATGGCCTCTGCGTATTCTTTTTTTAATCTGTTTAATTGTTCTTCTTTTTGTTTTAAAGAGTCAATATTTTGATTGATTTTAACAGTATAATCTCCTATTTCTCCTTCTACTTCTTTGATAAGTTTTTGTCGAAGTTCTATCTGCCTGGATAATGCTTGTAAATCGGCTAAAGTAGCATCTTTAGATGCTTTTGTTTTGTCTAATGATTTCTGGGTGAAGGCTATTTCATCGAGTAGTTTTTTCTTTTTAGCTTGTAAGGTTGCTTTCTTGTCTTGAGCCAACATCGAAAAATTAGTAAGCAGAAACATTCCCAATGCTATCCATACGAATTGCTCTTTCTTTAAAGGAAAAGAAAGAAATTTACTTGCTATGTTTTTATAATTATTCAAATTTATAAGATGGATTTATAGAAAATGGGTATTCTAAGTTTTGTTTTATTTCAATATTCTGAATTTTTGCACTCATTTCAAAAAATCTGGAATCAGATTTCATTTTTAGCTCTCTATCCATCGGAAATTGCTTTCCGAGTTGTTGCTGATAATTAGTGTATTGCGCCTCTATCGTTTGTTCATTTTGCTTATCTGTAATAAAGATAGAAGTTGGATTTTTGGTAATTTTATCAAATACTATATTGGTAAGATACCTTAACCCATCAGCGTTAATAGTAATATTAGTTACATTTTCAACATATTTTGCTTTTGTAGTATCTGTAAAAAAGAGCTGTCCTAATAAAATACTTTCAATATCCGAAAAGCTAAGATGAACCAATGCTTTTTGGCTGATGTATGAAATTGGTTTTAGAATATATCTATTATTGATTTTATCCATAATCTTGATACTGTCTTTAGTAATCAATACGCGTGCTCCTTCGATGCCAATAATAGACATAGACAGCCAAATTTTTTCATTTTTTTTCCAACGGATGTTAGTTGTAAAACTTTGATTTATTTCGGAGGAATTTATTTTGGTTTTTAGTTTAATGGCGAGTTCATTAAAAGTAATAATATTTTGATTTAATTGTTTCAATAATGCTTCTGCTTTTTCATCTGCTTTTTGAAAGTTTTGTATGGGGGGCTGTGCGGAGGAAGGAGCGGTTGTTGTTGTTTTACTTGATTTAGAAACGTTTTTTGTATGATGACAGGAGAGGGTAGTAAAAATTAGAATGACATAGAATATAGGCATTACTGCCATTCTACTTAACACATGGTTTTTATTCGAAAATGGATGTCCCAAACTTAATTAATTTTTCTATTTTTTATTTTGATTTCTAAGAGTGATTTTTCACCTCCATTTTGCAAGGATTTTTCCCATTGTTCCACGGCTTTATCGGATTGTCCGAGTTTAAATAAAATATCTCCGTAATGATTTAATAAATCTGGTCGTCCTATTGCATCTGGCAATGCCAATGCTTGTTCTATCCAATCCAAAGCATCATCGTATTTTTTTAGTTTAAACATAATCCATGCATACGTATCTAAAAAAGCTGAATTATTATCCACTAATAGATTTGATTTTTTGCTCATGCGTTCTGCTTTTTCTAATTTATCATCTCTTTCAGATAAGTAATATGCATAATTATTTAAAACGGTTGCATTGTTTGGGTCTATTTCCAACGCTGCTTCATAGCTACTGTCGGAGCGGTCATAATTTTTAAGTTCATAAGATACATCGCCTAAGGTGGTAAGCATTTGCAATTTTAATTGAGGTGCATAGAAGGATTTATTTTCATCTATATTGCGTTGCACTTCAAATGCTTTTAGTAAAACATTCGATGCAGCTTTGTTGTTTTTCATTTGCTGTTGAGCAACTGCTTGATAAAAATAACCAAATTGGTCTTTGGGTGATTTTTCTATTCCAATGGTAGTATGTACAATTAGGCTGTCATATTCTTCCAATTCTGCATCTAATATGTATAATTGCAACCAGACAGTGTTAGGAATATCATTATTGCTTCTAATGGCTTGACTGTATGCTGCCTGGGCTTCTTTTTTCTTTCCTGAGTTATACAATACATCGGCTTTTGCGGTAATAGCTTTCACATCGCCAGGGTGTGCAGCCACAATCATATTAGCCATATTCATTACTTCTTTTTGAAGGGTAGAATCTTTTATCATTTTTTCTATGTATGGAATAAAAACTGCAATTTTGGTATCTATATCTATCGTTTTATTACTAAATACTTTGGAAAGATATTCATCATGCATTTTTTCGTTTCCTTTTTTTTGATACACTTCTGCTAATGATAATAATGCACTGGCGTTATTGGCATCCATTGTCAAAATTCGGTTATAGGTTTCTATTGCCTTGTCGTATAATTGATTAGATTGGTATATTTCACCAATCAATCTAAGGTAGCGAGTATCTGATGGATCTAATTTTGCTAATTTTTCTATGTCTTTTACGCCATCTTCAATTTTACCTAATTTTATATAGAGTGGTTGTTTTTGCAAGATTAGTTCTTCTTGAACACCTGTTTTTTGTTCTAATTGATTATACACATCAATAGCCTCTTTGTATTTTCCTGCTTTTGATAGCATATATGCCCAATCATAATAATATTCATATTCTTTAGGTTGTAGTTTTATAAGTGTTTCATATACTTTTGATGCTCCTTCGTAGTCTTGTTTTTCTCCTTTTGCTTCTGCTAAATATTGATAATAATACTCGTTGGTCGGGTTAAGTTTTATGGCATTTTTGGCGTACTCCATTGCTTTATCCATATTACCCGATTCAAAAGCAATTTTTGCAAGCTCATACATGGCTGCATCATTTTTAGGATTCATTTTCAACACTTCATTGAATTTGGTAATGGCTTCTTGTGAATTTCCTAAAATATAAGCTTGCATGCCGCTAATAAAGAGGGATTGTTGTTCTACCTCCTTTTTTGTAAGAATAGCAGAACCCGTAGTGGCTTCTTTTTTATTTTTTTTATTTTTTTTGGCAAAAATGGGAGGATGTGCTAATAGTATAAGTACTAATAGTATAAATGGATGAGTGATGAATTTTTGTTTCAATGCTGAATCTTATAATTGAGTAATCTGCAAGAATTATTCCTACTTTTCTAAGTTAGCTATTTTTAGATTCCATATTCAAGAATAAAAATAGAATTAACTTTTTTTAGCAAGTTTTATTTAACACCGGTGTGACCAAATCCTCCTTCGCCTCTATCTGTATCGTTTAATTCATCTACTTCCTTAAAGGTGACTCGTTCAAATTTAGTAACAATCATTTGTGCGATTCTTTCACCTGTATTGATGATAGTTGTTTCGTTAGATAAATTTATCAGGATAATTTTTATTTCGCCGCGATAATCTGAATCAATCGTGCCGGGTGAATTTAATACGGTAACCCCTTTTTTTAATGCCAATCCGCTTCGTGGTCTCACTTGTGCTTCGTATCCCTCGGGAAGCTCAATGTGCAACCCCGTTGGTATTAATGCTCGTTGTAATGGCTTTAACAGGACGGGTTCTTGCAGTTTTGCCCGCAAATCTACGCCTGCAGAGCCTGCCGTTTCATATTGTGGAAGCGGATTATCCGATGTATTTACGATTTTTAATTTCATATTTATTCGATATAAGTGTTGAAAGAGATATATTAAGACTTAGCAAACATGATACATCCAACTACTATACAAATATAGTGAGTTTTTATTTAGGCTTTATTTTTTCTTTCTAAAAAATAAGCAGTGAAAATATATAATGATAAAAAAAGGAATGCTATTGTTGTATTGACCAATAAATGAAATTGGAGTGGCAATACTACAAATTTTAAAAGTAAATAGAGGAATAATGCTGACGCTAAATAAAATAAGATACGTTTGTAATTGTACGGAATAGGATAATATTTTTGCTCTGTTGCGTATCCGATAATAACCATAGAAACATAACAAGTTAAGGTTGCCCAAGCTCCGCCGTGGTATCCAATTTTGGGAACTAAGATAACATTCATTACAAAGGTTATTATGGCGCCTACAATGGCAATTATGGCACCGACATAGGTTTTGTCGGTAATTTTATACCAAGTAGAAATATTAAAATATATTCCTAAACAGATGTTTGCCATTAATAAAATAGGAATAATGTCGGCGCCTACAAAATAATCTACTGATTTTGGGGAATATAAAGCAAAAAGATATTGAATGAGAGGCAAAAACAGTACAATAGATAAAAATATAATGCAAACACTAATCGTATAATATTTCATGGTATCTGCCAAAACAGCTTTACTGTCTGATTTTTCGGCATGTCGAAAAAAAATAGGTTCAGCGGCATAGCGATAGGCTTGTAAAAACATGGTCACCAACATTGCAAACTTATAATTAAATCCGTAAATCCCTAATTGTTCCTTGTTGGTGATGTCATCATAAGGTAATAATCGGGTCATAATAATTCTGTCTAATACTTCATTTATCATTCCGGCAAAACCTACTAACATAATAGGCATGGCATACACTATCATTTTTTTATAGAGTTTTGTATCAAAAGAAAAATGCAGCTGATTGAATTGTTTCAACAAGAATAAAAAAGTTAGGATGCTTGCAAAAATATTAGCAATAAAAATATAAGATACTTTAGTTAAATCTGTTGTATAATGAAACAAAGGCAGTATCATAAAAAACAAAATATTAAACGCAATGAATGCCAGTATATTTAATACTTTTAAGGCTGCAAATAAAATAGGCCGTCCTTGTTTTCGGAGGGAAGCAAATGGAATAGCTGCAAGTGTATCGAAAGCCATCATCCAAATAAAGAATTTCACATACAGTGTTGGTTCTTTTACATAACTTGCAATAGATTGTTGGAAAATATAAACCAAAAGAATAAAAAACAAGACCACCAGTAAAATAGAATAAAACGTAATTGAAAATGCTTTCTCTTTGCTTTCTTCTTTATTGACAAAACGAAAATAAGCTGTTTCCATGCCGTGCGTCAATACGACTTGGATAAATCCTGCATAGGCATAAAAATTTGTAAAAGTTCCAAATTCTGCTTGTGTAATGTATTTGATAATCAGGAAGCCAAACAAAAAATTAATAAGGCGTGCTAAGATGCTGCTTACACCATAAGCAGCAGTATCGGTGGCTAATTTCTTGATAGTACTCAATCTGAAAATATTGTTGCGAAGTTAGTAAAACAAGATGAATTTGTGTGAGCTCTATTTAAATTCAGCATTTGCTATATTTATTAGTAAATTTGCTTATTATGAAAAATTGGATTTTTATATTTCTCGTGTTATCTGTTGCAATCTCTTGTAAAAAATATGGAACAGATTTAAACAAAGGTAAAAATGGTTGTATCGATTGTATATTGAGAATTGACACCATTAAAAATTCAGATACTACGCATTATAACTTACAATATGAGCAATGGTATCTTACTACAGAACGTACAGATTGGTGTAATTATTTAAACCGTATGAAAGAAAAAACCACTACAATAAATGATACTGTAGTGGTAAAATATAGAGCCATTTGTAAATAACAAATTTTATTTTTTATACATTTTCTTGGTGGCTTTATCTACCTCATCCACTCTTTTATTCATATCTATTCCATTAATTTTTGGTTTTTGTTGAATCGTTTCTGCTTTTTTGGCGGTTTTTTTTGCCGCTTCTTTAGTTTTAGCTTTTTGAAAATTATATCCAATTTCCAAATTCAATCCTAAGAAATAATTTTTTGATTTTTTGTATTCAGGGTGAATTCGATATGATTTTGCATTAATGTCATTTAATCCAAATTTTGCTTCTAAGGCAACTCCCATATACATGTGGTTGTTGAAGATGTAATCAAATCCATAACGCAATACGCCAACACCTTGTATCGTTTTAAAGTAGGATTTATAATCGCTGCTTTGGTTAGGGGAATAGGCTGGATAACCACCTATGGAAGGGTCAACGGGATAACCGATTTGCGTTGCTGTTCCACCTGGAGGCGTTACCTTATAGGTCATTCCTGCTTGTAATAAAAAGTCTGTTTCAAAACCTACTAATAATTTCATTCTCCAATGGAAATTATCGTCTTTTACTAAAACATGGTCTTTTTGCCCACGCAATAATGGTGCAAAACGATATAATACTCCAAAACCCATGTATTTGAAATCTACATTTTTTTGATGCGTTCCTATTAATGCTGGATATTTTTTCCATTTAAAATCATCTTGATAACGCTGCCCCTCTGCGCAGAAATTCGCAAAGGCCACAATACCATGCTGTTCTTTAAAATTATAACCCCCTTGAATAAAAGCATGATAGCTAAATTTTGGTCGATAATTTAATTGTTTGCTATTTCCTGCTAAATAAAACGTGTTTTGCGCCAGCATATACGACAACCCAGGAGTAACTCCAACACTAATGCTACCGCCTTTTTGAGCAAAGGCAGAAGAAGTCATAAAAAAGAACAAAAAAATGAGTGTAATTTTTGTTAGTTTCATGCGATAATTTTTTTTGATTAGCTATATTAAAAGTTGCAAATGCCGCACTTTATTTGTTAATATATCAAAGATAAGAAATCGAGTTCAATAATTAGTAAAAATATAATGAGCAATAAAAAAAACAGTTTAAGTAAATCCACCCTAATTCGAAGTATTCAATGCTCTAAATCACTCTATTTATATAAGAATTTTTACAATTTACGCGATAAGCCTTCTACGGCCCAGCAACAACGATTTGATAGAGGTCATCGTGTAGGGAGATTAGCCCATCAATTATTTCCCGGTGGCAAGGATTGCTCACCGCCCAATCCATTCAGTTATGACGAATCGGTTGCTGCCACTAAATTATTAATACAGCAACAATTCCCAGTAATATATGAAGCTGCATTTAGGCACAATGGGATTCTCGTAGCATTAGATATATTGGAATACAAAGATGGAAAATGGTATGCTTACGAAGTAAAAAGCTCTTTTCGAATTTCGAATACTTATTTATTAGATGCTGCAATTCAATATCATATTATTACAAAAAGCGGTTTGCCTTTAGAGGATTTTTCTATTGTAAATATCAATAATGATTACTTATATGATGGCACCCTAAAAGTGGAGGAATTTTTAAAAAAAACGTCTGTTTTAGATGCCATAAAAGAACGGATTCCTTTTGTAGAACAAACCATTGAGAATGCTATTGAAACACTGAGCAAAAATACCATCCCAGAGGTACCCGTTGGGCCGCATTGCACCAAGCCCTATCCCTGTGATTTTACAGGATATTGCTGGAAAAATATTTCAAAAAATTCAATTTGGTATCTTCCCGGAGTTTCGATGCAGGAAAAAAATATTTTTGTTGAGCAAGGCATCACTACGATGGATGAAATGGATAATATAGACGAATTGAATGAGCGACGAAGAATTATTATTCAAAGTTTTAAAAATAATAAAACACATATTGTTCAAGATAAGCTGAAAGATTTTGTAGATGCTATTCAATATCCGTTATACTATTTCGACATAGAAGCTTTCCAGCCTGCTATTCCTTTGTTTGAAAACACTCGTCCTTACGACAGAATTCCTTTTTTATATTCTTTGCATTATAAAGAAAGTGAAAATGCCCCTTTACAACACACCAGTTATATTTCTCCTATTGGCAAAGATGACAGGCAAAATTTTATAGAGCATTTTTTAGAAGCTACAGAAAACGCAGGTCAAATTTTAGTGTTTAATACTTTATTAGAAAAAGGAATTTTATTTAAACTCACCAACGATTTTCCTCTATACAAAGAAGCCATACTTGAGCGCATTAATCGCATAGTAGATATAGAAATTCCATTTAAAGAATTATACTATTATCACCCAAAACAAGAAGGAAGTTTTTCATTAAAAGTAATTGGAAATGTATTATTGGGAAAAGATGAATATTCCAATGGGAAGGTGAAAAATGGAGAAGAAGCAATGGCAGTATATAATGAATTATTTTATTGGAATCATCCAGAAGAAATACCGACTAAACTGCAACAGCTGCAAGATTATTGTTATACAGACACGTATGTATTGTATGAAGTGGTGCAGAAACTAATAGAAATGCGGTAATTTATTCGTATTAAAAAGAATAAGTACCGCAATTAATATCTTTGAAAATTTTAGCAGTAATGCGATTGTATTTTTTATGGATTAAAGCAAATACCTCTTTTCCGGTTTTGCTTGGGTCGTAGCCGGCTTCCTGCAAATGACTTTTCTTGTATTTGAACGTGCCGGTAATTTCTGTAGTTGGTGAAATACGAATAAAACGTGGTACCGCATACGGAGGTAATTCCTTACTCAAATAAGTATAAAAACCATCTAAATCAAAATCTTTGATGGGAATCTCTAAAATTAAATTCACCATTCCCGCACGTCCGCTGCATCCCGGAATTTCTACACCATATACAATATTTTCGGATATACCAGGAAATCTCGTGATAATTCCCTCCACTTCTGTGGTGGAAACATTCTCTCCTTTCCAACGGAAAGTATCGCCCAATCTATCCACAAATTGAGTGTGAGAAAACCCAAGATCACGCACTAAATCACCAGAATTAAACCACGCATCTCCTTTTTTAAATACATCTCGAAATATAACTTTTTCTGTCTGTCCTTTTTCTGTATATCCATCAAAAGGGTAGCGATCGCTGATTTCTCCCAAAAGCAAACCAGTGCCGTGCGTTTGTACTTTTTTCATAAACCCTTTTCGGTCGCGCACTGGCCGTTCGTTCTCTTTATCATATTCTACAATGGCATATCCCGCAATAGAAAAACCCATTGTATTGTCGAGGTTGAATACATTAAAAAAGGCGATATTTCCTTCACTGGATGCATAAAACTCCGACACTTGTTCAATGCCAAATCGTTCCTTAAAAATACTCCAAATTTCGGGACGCAATCCATTGCCAATCATTTTGGTCAGTGTATTGTTTTTCTCTTTTGGATGCGGAGGGGCATTTAATAAATACTTGCACATTTCACCTACATAACCAAAGCCTGTTACTTGGTATTTCTCTACGTCATTCCAAAATTCTGATACGCTGAATTTTGGTTTTATTACAACAGAAGCACCACCTGCTACTACTGATGACCAACATACCACCATAGCAGTAGCATGGAAAAATGGCAAGGGGACATACAATACATCTTCTGGTTCTAATCGGATACTGGCTAATCCAAATGCACTATATGCCTTTATCCATCTGCCGTGACTAAATACAGATGCCTTTGGCATGCCGGTAGTTCCAGAAGTATAGATATATACAAATGGATCGTGCGCATAAATGGCTTCTGAAGGTCTTGGTTCTATAAAGGAGAATTTTTTTGCTTCCCGATCGAATTTTTTTATCCCACGAACTTTTGGAAGTTCTATTTTATCATGTGCAACTAAATAAACAACGGAAGCTTTATGATCTACTTCTGTTCTAATTTCACTGTAATTTTCCCAAAGCTCTGCACCAATCAGAACGGCTTTGGGCTTGGCTAAATTAAAACTATGTGCCAACGATTTATGCTTTTGAGAAGTGTTGACTAATGCTGCAATACCACCAATTTTAGCCATTGCCATAGAAATTGCTAATAACTCAGGTCGGTTTTCTAAAAGCACGGCAACCACATCCCCTTTGCGAAAGCCCATTTCCGTAAATTGATTTGCCAATCTGTTTATCCAAGCATTAAATTCCTGATATGTCCATTTTTTATCTTGATATAAAACACATGGACGGTTAGGATATTTATTTACTGTATTTAACCATAAATCCGTTATGGATGCTTTAGTGGAGGGAGAAATGGTGAAATTGTAATAAACTGCTGTTAGTATTTTTGGTAAAGCTCTTACAACTGCTGGCAGTTTTGTGATGATCTCAGGAATAGTAACAACGCGCTTATCTCGTATTGACATATTATTATTTTAATTCTGTGGATGATTTTTTTAATAAACGACGAGCAATAATCAATTGTTGAATTTGTTGTGTTCCTTCAAAAATATCTAGAATTTTAGAATCGCGAGACCATTTTTCCAATAATTCTTTATAAGAATATCCTAAGCTTCCACAAAGTTCCACGCATTTCAATGTAAGTGCAGTGGTGATACGGCCTGCTTTTGCTTTACAAATAGATGCTTCCAAAGAATTTGGTTTTCTGTTGTCCGCCATCCACGCCGCGCGTAACGTAAGCAAGCGGGCGGCTTCATGCTCTGCTTCCATTCGGTACAATTCTGCTTCTGCTGCTTTTACATTATTAATAGGTGTTTGATAGTCTAAATTTACTTGGTCGGCTAAAATTTCCTTCGTTCGTTCTAAGGCAGCTTCTGCCACGCCATTTGCCATAGATGCTACGAAAGGCCTGGTATTGTCAAATGTTTCCATTACACCACCAAATCCTTTTTTGATGTCAATATCAGGACTCCCTAATAAGTTTGCAGCAGGAACTTTGCAATCTGTAAAAACGATAGCGGCAGTATCAGAAGCACGGATTCCCAATTTTTTTTCTACACGGATAAGATCCATTCCGGGAGAATTATTTTCTACTACAAAAGATTTAATCGCTGATTTTCCAATAGATTTATCTAAAGTAGCCCACACCACAATTACATCGGCACGCTCTCCGCAAGTGATGAAAATTTTTTCTCCATTTAATACATAATAATCGCCTTCTTTTCGGGCGGTAGTAGTAATGGCGGAAGAGTCGGAGCCGCAGCCAGGTTCTGTGATAGCCATAGCTGCCCACAATTTATTGAAGCGTTCTTTTTGCTCTGTGTTTGCTACTGCAGAAATGGCAGCATTCCCTAAGCCCTGGCGAGGAATAGTTAATAATAATCCAACGTCACCATAGCACATTGCTTGGATGTTGATGCAGTTTGCCATATTACCACCGTTGCGTACTGTTCCTTCAGGAGAGTCGTCACTTTTAGAGCTTGCACCGCCGATAGCACCGCCGGAGCCATCATTTAGTCCATTTAATCCTGCTGCTAATAAGTCCAATTCTTTGGGATAAGCATGTTCTTCTACATCGTATTTACGGGAGATAGGACGAAAAACTGTTTTTGCCGCCATGAGCGCAGCGTTTTTTACGCCGTTATATTTTTTGGGTATTTCGAGATTCATATTTATAATTTTCTAAAAGTTGATTAAAGATGTAAACCATTGTATGCAATAGAAGCTGCCCGTAAATCACGGTACCAGCGTTCTACTGGGTAATCGCGGATGAATCCGTGACCTCCTAATAATTGTACGCCGTTGCTAGCTATTTGCATAGATTTATCGCTGCACATTACGTGAGCCAAATATGCTTCGCGTTCGAAATCTAAACCTTGCTCTGCTTTAGCGGCAGCACGTTGTGTTAAGATGCGCATACTGTCTAATTCTATTTTGATATCGGCAATCATAAATGCAACAGATTGTCTGTGGCTGATAGGTTCGCCAAAAGCTTGACGTTCATTACAATAAGGAATTACATAATCTAATATAGATTGGGCGCATCCTACTGCTAAAGCACACCATCCAAGTTTGCAATAATTTACAAATTCGTTGTATTTAATGCCTTCATCTCCGCCTAATTGTGCGGAAGCATCTACTTCTACATTGTTTAATTCTATTTCGGCTAATTCTGCGCAACTAAGTCCCATGGCGCGGTCTGTTGAAACGGTAATACCCGCCGTGTTTCTGTCCACAATAAATAGTTGAGGTCCTTTATCAGGAGTTTTTGCTGCTACTAAGAAGAAGGCAGATTTTGCTGCAAGTGGAACGATATTTTTTTTGCCTTTTAAAATAAATTTATCTCCTTCGCGGAAAGCGGTAGTTTGCAAATCAAAAGGAGAAAATAATGGATTGGGTTCATTGACAGCGATGGTTGCTAATTCGGGTGTTTCGGACAAAAAGATAGGAACCAATTCTTCTTGTTGTGCTTGTGTTCCCCATTGCATAATGGCGTTTAGAACACTGTGGCGAGAGAACAATGCTAATGCCTGACCTAAGTCGCCATACGCTAAGGTTTCTACCATCATCATTTGAGTAACAGTAGAGCGTTCTTTTATCATGCCGCCCATAGATTCGGGTACTTGCATGTAAGCTAATTGAAGTTCATTAAATCCATTCCAAATTTCCTCTGAGATGGTCATGTTGTCGTCTGTTTCTTGAGCGACTGTACGCATTTGAGTAGCAAACTGCAACAAAGTATCACGAATCATTTGTTGCTCGTCATTGTAGTTTAAGTCAAATAAATCCGTAGGCTGTTGGGTATCCAGTCGTTCTCCTTTTTTACCAGAACCTTTAAAAATTCTGGAGGCTCCTCCAGCTACTTTCATTCCGTTTACAGTACCTTGATATACTAGTTGTTCAGAAAGTTTACGCAAATTCAATGCTTTTCCAATTTTAGAATCTAATACTTGATTGAGAAGACCAAAGGAAGTTGCAAGAGGATCTGTTTGCTTGTTTCGATTTTTGTTTTTAGTATCTTTCATTATAAAAAATTATTGAATAGTTCAGTTTTAGAAAAATAGGATATTTGTTTTAATCCTTTTTTAAATCTCTTTTAAATATAAAAGCATGAGTAATTAATTATCTTTTGTTTATGACAAAGAGCGGTTGCTATCAAAGATAAAAAATACATTTTAAAAACAGGAGATCGTAGCTTTAAAAAAATGGAATTTTAGCGAGCGTATTTTTTCTTTCTTTGAAATTGATAAATTAATCCAAAAATTAAGGTGAATAACAAAGGAACTACAAAGGTGATTAATTGCCATTTGCCTTTTTGTTCCAATACTTTTGCTTTGTCTAACAAACGCATTTTTACTTCTCGGTTTCGGGCTTCAATCAAGTTATTATCATCTACTAAATATTCCACACAGTTCAGTAAAAAATCTTTATTGGCAAAAACTTGTCGGGAGTATTTATCATAACCTAAGGCTAAGGGAACATTATTAGCATCAAAATCGTTGGAGGCAATATCGCCGTCTGCCACTACAATCATTTTATTGTTTATACTTTTAGGTTTAAAAGGGATTTGTTGTGTTGCCAGTAATTTTTGGAAATCTTCTGTAAATTGATTTTTGTATAAAGAAGTAAAATATCCTTCTAATAAAACTGCCAATGGAATATTTTTTTGATTAAATAAATAAGGATTGGGTTTTTGCTTGGCGCCTTCTAAGTAAATTTGAAACGGAGTAGGCTGTACTCTTGTATAGTCAGACGTGGAGAGAAGAATGGTTTTCTTCACATCGGGATTAGCCAGTGTATCTAAAGAACTGGCAAATTTGAATGAAACTGGGTCAAGGTTTTTAACGATTGGATGGTTGTTTTTATTGATAGCAATTGGATAAAAAACCCATGGGAATAATTTTGGTTGTGGATTGCCGCCTATGCTTTCAATAATTGGAATTTGGCTACAATATAAATCTAAAACTAAATTATGTTCTGCCCGTACGCCATAACGGAATAGTAAATCATCTAAATTCAAATCGCGTGGAATTGCTAGGATACTTGGTGCTAATTTAAAGCTGTCTAAATCCGCCATTACATTGTCCAACAACCATAATACTTTTCCGCCATTCATGATATATTGGTCAATCAAAAATTTCTCTTTATCACTCAACGGATGTTGAGGTTTTGCGATTATCATCACATCAATATTGCTATTCAATAATTTATCTTGGCTTAATTCTACTTTGTCAATAATAAAATTTTGATGTGCTAATGCTTTTAGAAATTCTTGCAATGGTTGTACTCCTAATTCACCATCACCTTGTAAAAAGGCAATTTTTGGAGGATGCGCTCGAATGATTTTATCAATAGAATTTGCCAATTTATATTCTAAAAAACTGATAGAATTGTTTAATGAACCTTGTGCTCCTACGGAGAATTGATTTTCTAATATTTGGACTGGAATTTCACGTCCATTTGCTTTGATAATGGCACCGGGAAATACTAATTTTTCCATAAATCCGCTATTGGATTTTACTTCTAAATTGGTTGGGCGGAGTCCTTTTTTCACCAATTCCATTTGAAATTCTTCGCGCTTTTTTTGGTCTTTTATACTGTTGTAATCAAAAAAATGAAAAGTAACTAAGCCTTTGGAGTTATTGCGAAACTCCTGTAACATTTCTCTGGTTTCATTTTGTAAAATACGAACACCGGCGGGTAAATCTTTTCCGGTTAAATAAACTTCGACTTCAATTTTATTGTCTAAGCCATTCAATAATTTTTTAGTAGAAGTGGTAAGTGTATATCTTTTTTCTTCTGTTAAATCAAAGCGGTGATAAAAAAAATTGGATACTACATTAACTCCAATGATTATCAGCAAACTGATAGCAAGCACTTTTATAGATTGTATGAAATAATGATTTTTCATTTTATGTTTTCTACCATTTTCTGCTTTCTAAAGCTGTTCTTGTTCCGATTAAAAATAAACTTATTACACTCAAAAAATAGATAATATCTCTGGTGTCCACTACGCCGCGGCTGATAGAATCATAATGTGCATTGAGCCCGATAGATTGGATAAAATAATCTAATTTTCCTTGAAAAATATCTAAAGAACTAATTCTAAAAAATGCATCATACATTAAATAACATAAAAAAACGCCCACTAAAAATGCCACAATTTGATTATTGGTAATAGCAGATGCAAATACTCCAATGGCAACAAATACTGCTCCTAAAAAATACAATCCGATATAACTTCCGTAAGTAGCGCCACTATCAATAGGTGCTTCTGCTAAACTTAGTTTTTTTATAGCGATAAAATATATTAAAGTTGGAATAAATGTAAATGTCCACAAGAATAATGCTGCTAAATATTTCCCCAATACAATTTGTAAATCGGTTACAGGCTTAGTGGTCAAAAATTCTAAAGTACCGCTTTGTTTTTCATCTGCAAACGTGCGCATGGTGATTGCGGGAATCAAGAAAATTAAAATCCAAGGTGTGAGGGTGAAAAATGTATCTAAAGTGGCATAATTGCTATCGAGAATATTTCCTTGAAATACAAACAAATTTAATGACAACACCACAAAGAAAACCGCCATGCTGATATAGGCAATCAGCGAGGAAAACAGCAGGTTGATTTCTTTTTTTAAAATGGCTTTCATGCTGCTTATTTCTGTTGTGTTAATTGATGAAAAATATCTTCCAAACTTTTGCTTTCTTGTTTCAAAGTCAGCAAAGGGTTGTTTTTACTAACAGCATAAGCAAAAATATCTTTTCTCAATTGTGTGCTGTCTTTTCCGTGTAATACAAAATGTGTAGAGGTTAGTTGCTCAATAGAATATACGTTGCTGATTTGTTGTAAATCATTTTGTAAAATTGCTTTTTCAAATTCTACCTCTATCAATACTTCCTTGCTTAATAAATTTTGCAAGTTGTCGGGTTTTTCATTCGCTACAATTTTTCCTTTATTGATAATTATTACTCTGTCGCACACGGCTTGTACTTCTTGCATGATATGTGTAGAAAAAATAATGGTTTTTTCTTTTCCTAATTCCTTTATTAAATTGCGAATATCTGCTAATTGATTAGGGTCTAATCCTGAAGTTGGTTCATCTAAAATCAACACTTCTGGCTGATGAATAAGTGCTTGCGCTATTCCGACTCGTTGTTTGTATCCTTTGGAAAGTTGTCCTATTTTTTTATGTTGTTCCAATCCCAATCCTACCAAATCAATGGTTTCTTTTATTGTTTGCTGTATTTTGTTGGAGGATTGTTGTCCGTAAATGCGATATGCAAATTCTAAAAATTCCTTCACATACATATCGTAATATAGTGGGTTATTTTCAGGCAAATAACCAATTTTTCGGCGCACCTCCAAAGGCTGTTGAATAATATCCATCCCATCAATAGAAGCCGTGCCACTACTTGGAGGCAAATAGCAGGTCAGCATCTTCATGGTCGTAGATTTTCCGGCTCCATTTGGACCTAAAAAACCCAATATCTCTCCTTTCTTTACTTCAAAAGAAATATTGTCCACCGCTTTTTGCTGGGCATATTTTTTAGATAAATTTAAAACAGAAACAGACATATAATTATCTCACAAAAGTAAGGAATTAAAAGACAATCTATTTCTTAAAATTCTTAAATAATCCTTGAAATAAAGAAATTCTATTATCTTTAAGGCGATAAATGAAAACTCGCTCTATCTATAATTTCTTGTTTATTGCTTTTATTGCAACGGTTATTTCTGCTTGCAGTGTAGGAAACAAGGCAATTCCTAATCCTGGTGGCGTTATAGGAGTAGATACCAGTAATACTACTTTAAACAAGTTTCAAATTATTGTAACTGGAGATACTTCCTTTGTGATGAACATCACAGCGATAGACACTTTGAATAGTTTGGTAGATGACAGTTTGGGGGTTGCAGGTATTGAAATGGATGGAAATAAATTGGCAGGACTTGTGGGGTTTAAAACATATAGTTCTGCTCCTGGAACATACTTGACAGAATTAACACCACCCGGCATAACATCGGCAGAGTTCGGAATCATTAAGGTTATTAATGGCGTTCGAAGAATTTTTGTGATGCCACACGGTAAGATTATTATTTCTGAACACAATATCGCAGCAAAGGAAGTGAAGGGAAGTTTTGATGTGAATAACGAATTTGTTTCTGGAGCCACTAAGACTTTACGATGTCGAGGCTCCTTCTATATCAAATATAAATAGCTATTTTTCAATTGCTATTTTAATATTTTCCAGCACATAATCCCAAGTATAATATTGCTGAGCTAAAGCTCTGGAGTTGTCTCGGAATATATGCCACAGTTCTATGTTGGTGAGCAAAACGGAAATGGCTGCTACGTAATCTTCTGCGGTGTCTTTATAGAAAAGATGTTTACCATTGACTGCTTTCAAGCCCTCCACTCCAATTGAAGTGGTTACACAAGGAATACCTCTGTATAAGGCATTCACCACTTTTACTTTTATGCCACTACCAAAACGAAGCGGTGTAATAAATATTCTCGAACGTTGGAAATAGGGCTCTATATCTTCTACAAATCCGGTAAGAATGATAGCGGTGTCTTTTGCTGCTATTTCTTTTATTCTGTTATCAGGATGTTTTCCGATGATGTATAGTTTTATTTCAGGAAATTGTTTTTTTATGTCTTGCCATGCTTCTTGATAAAACCAGACCAATCCATCAATATTTGCTTCCCAACTCAGTGTTCCTACATACAGCAATGCTAACTCCGTTTGGTCATACTCAAGATTGGGAAGCTGGAGTAAGGCATCATCACCGAGGTGATAAGTTTCGATAAATTTCGATTTGTCTGCACCAATTTTTACTAATTCATCGGTATCATTTGGAGCTGCTAAAACGATGGAAGCTCTATCACAAATTTGTTGTTCGTACTGTTTAATACGTGATGCCTGATTGAGCAAAGCTATTTTTTTTAATTTATTGGTTTCAATCCCTGCAAAACGCTTCCAGATTAAATACTCACAATTGTGTTCATGTAAAATAATTTTTCCTTTATAATTTTTTGGAATGTATTGAAACATCACATAATGGTCGCAAAATACTACTTCATATTGATGAATAATATTTTCGATTTTTGCTTTAAATGTGGCAGATTTATTGCGATATAGATTTAGTGGAACGCCTTGTAAATTGGATAAAAGGAAGTTTTTTGCAGTACGCGGAGTATTACATTCTTCGGCAATAAAATCTGATAGATTTACAACTGTTAGAAATTCATCAACATATTGTGGGTCTTCATTCTTTAATAAACAAGCAACTGTCAGTTCGTATTGTGTGCTTAAATATTGAACAACTTTAAACGATTTTATTACGCCACCGCTAACGGGTGGATATGGTAAAGTGGGTGTAAGAAATAATATTTTTTTCATTTTTTTAATCGTAAAATTGCCATTTAACACCCACACGGAATGTTCTGTCTAAATATCCGTAATTAGGTGCAGTATATATTCCTTTTTGTTTAAACATTCCTTGGTTTACATGTTCTACCCGCAAGAAAATATTAGTAAAACGAACGCGCAAGCTAAAGAATAAATCCATTACAGGATAAAATTTTAGTGGTTGGTTGTTTTGCTGATAGAACACCGCCAATGAAGGATTGTATGCATTGCCTTTAAAGTTGGTATTGTACATAATATCAAACCCTAAATAGGCATTTAATTTTCCCGAAATCCACCCTCCTTTGTAATACAAAGTTTGCTTCATGGCAAAAACGGGCAAACGTACAATATTATTATTAGAAACCCATTGTACATATAATTCTGTTCCTGAATAAATGTGTTTTGTATTAAAATCTTTTTGCAATTTTACTACCAATACATTCAATGGTTTGTTGTATTGCTGTGGAATAGAAGCGGTGTCATTGTATATATAATGATGAATCAAATAATCTTGTATGGATGCAAATAATAATTGTTTTCGCCATATAAAATTAGCTTCTGTTTTGACTTGAAATATTTTTTTGAAAGAATTAGTGTAAGTGTAGTGATTGCCATAATAAAATTCCTCTTTTTGGGAAGGCGAAGCCAGTGAAATATTGCCATTTATACCAATAGAAATATCTTTTTTAAAATTTAATTTTCCTAAAAAATTTACTTCAAAATCCCCAATGTACTTAGGAGCAATATCAACGGTAGCATCTACAGAATAACCAAAGAAGGCAGAATCTGCTTGATTATAAATTTTTGCTTTTAATTGTATGTCATGAAGGAGCTGGTCGGTAAAACGTTGTCGATACCTAATTAAGCTATATTGCATTCCGGCAGTAAATAGAAATTTTTTAGGCAGTGTATCGTTTTGAAGATTTTTAAAATAAATACCATTGCTTAATTTCCATGTTTTGGTGTAATCATCTGTTGAATCTGTATTGTATAATAACCTTGGATAAAATGCAGAGTCTTTTACAAAATCCTTATATCGAAATTTCCAGTCAGAAAATTCAAAATTGTGCACTATGGCAAATTTTGGTTGTACTACAATCTTTCGTTTGGTAGAATCATTAATTTGTACTTCTGTTTTTTTGCCCAAATTAATTTGTTCAGAGAAATTAAAATTGCGTTCGCTCCATTTATTTAGGGCGTTGCTCAAATGAACGTTTATAAATCGTTTATTATTTTTGTAAAATGGATTGGTAAAAGCATCTGTTTGCGCCCATCCTCCATTTTCCTGATTTTTTATGCCATTATAAATAAAGGCAGCGTTTAATTCATATCGTTTATTTTTACTCTGAAAAGCGCTTTGTATGGAAAAAAGATTATGAATAGATAATTGATTTTGACTTCTTCCTTTAAAATTATTTCTATGATAGTCGAAAGCGATACTTGCATTAGGTTTTATATTAATAGCAAATTCTGCTCCTCCCATTACCTCTTCTTTTCCCCCAAAAACAAAATCAAGGTTTGTGTAGGGTGTTTTTGTATTATAATATTTTACTTTATTGGGTTGAATAAAGTATAAATCAAAAGAATTAAAACCGTGTTTGAAACCTATAGGGTTATGGTGTGTAAACATCAGAGAATAATAGGCTGTTCCATTATTTCCTAAATCATAATAGGGTACAAATTGTCTTTCAATGGTAGCAAAACGATGCACGGTAGCAATGATAGAATCCGGACGGCGAGGTATTGGGTTTTCTAACGTTACATATTTAGCATCAAAAAATAACTTAGGATTAGGTTTCGTAATTTGAATTTGTCCAAACGAAAGGAAACTAAGATGAATAATGATATATAAAAACAGCGTTCTCTTCACTTCTCGCAAAAATACAATAAATATCAGCAGATATTACCTGTTAAAATAGAGTGTTTTATCCTGAAATGTATTTTCCCATGGGCATCTTATTAACCGTCCAAATAATTAAAGCAGAAAAAACTAAACACCACAAACTGGTCATCGGGATTCCAATAATTGGGTTGATAAAATTTTGAGAAACTCCAACCATTCTTAATATCCATAAAACTAAAAGATGAACCAAATAGATACCGTAGCTATATTTACTAAAAAAGAGGAGAAGTGCAGGTGGATTGGATTTAAATGACAGACGGTTTTTGAACAGTAAAAAAATGGCAATAGATGTTAGTAAAACATTTGGAGTTAGGTAGCCATAAAAAGACTGGTATTTTCCTGTTTTTTGTATTGCCATAAAGTATGCTCCTAATATGGTAATTAAACTTCCAATTAGAAAAAACAACAATTGGAAGCCATTTTTTTTCCAAAATGAACCATTCGTTTTACTAAGAAAATAACCTAAGATAGGATAGCCGATATATCCTGAAAAATAAAGCAGATTTATCTTTGGAAAATAGCTATTTATAAAAGGTAATTGTACAAAAATCGTAATTATCCAAATAATAATAAAGTATCTTATGTCTCGAAGTGAACTCCCGTGTATCCATTTTCCGATGATGGGAAAAAATAAATAAAGCCCAATAATTAAATATACATACCATAAATGAACACTTGCACCAGTTACAAGTTTTAGGAAAATAAATTTTAATACATCTATTATCGTTATATCTTCACCACTGCGAAATTTAAAAAATATTCCTCGGGCAATATATATCATGCTCCAAAACAGAAAAGGAACTATTATTTTGGATACTCTTTTTTTTAAAAAATCATTAGTGGAATTATATGTTTTTGAAAAAATAAGAGCCCCAGAAATCATTAAAAAGACAGGAACGCAAAACCGAGTAATACTATTATAAATATTTCCTATCCACCAGTCATAATTAGAAACTATTCCATATTGGTTAGCTAAAGGAGCTGCTGTATGCAATAATATAACACCAAAGGTGGCAAAAACCCTAAGATAGTCTATCCAATACCACTCTTCTTGGATGGTGTTTGTGTTTTCATTATTGTTCATTCAATTGATTTTCTCTAAGAAATCTTATTCTACTATTTGCAATTTAGCAAATTTCAACATGATTTTCTTATTGCCTATTCCATCAAAAAATATGGTAGCGATTTTATTTTCACCAATCCCTTCCACCGCCATTACTTTTCCTTTGTCAAATTTTTCATGCAGCACTTGCATGCCTACCGCCAAAGACTTTAAATCGGTAGAAAGGATGGCACTCCCATTGGTTGCTTTAGTAATTTTGGTTAAATTTTTTGGAGGCTCAATGGTTGGCTTGGGCGCTTCTTCTTTTTTCTGATATTGCTTATTCATATACCATTTAGAAGATTCATTATTCCCACCAAAAGATGCTGTCTGTTTGGATGTTGCAGGTTCTTTTTGCCCAAAAAACTGTTTATTCTCATCGGTAATTTCATCAATAAAACGGCTGGGTTCTCCATAGTTTAATTGACCAAATTTATAGCGTGTTAAAGCATAAGAAAGCGTAAGTAATTTTTTGGAACGCGTAACGGCAACATAAAATAAACGGCGTTCTTCTTCCAGTTCTTCTCTTGTATTCATCGACATAATGGACGGGAATAAATTCTCTTCCAAGCCTACCACAAATACACTGGTAAACTCCAATCCTTTAGCGGCATGAATGGTCATTAGCTTTACTTTTTCCTTGTTTTCATCTTTACTGTCGTCCATATCGGTGAGCAAAGAAATCTGCTGAAGGTAAGCTGCCAAATCATTTTCTGGGCGCACTTCATCTTCTTCATATTCCTGTTTTTCACCAACGGTATATTCTTTTATCCCATTCAATAATTCTTGAATATTTTCAAAACGAGAAATTCCTTCTGCTGTTTTGTCTTTATATAATTCCTGAATAATGCCTGTTTGTTTGCCTATATATTCTGCAATTTCATACGCATTCTTCGAAGAAAGCATCGCCCTAAAACTTTTAATCATAATGCTAAAATCTCGGATAGATTGCTTACCTCGTCCTTGCATATCTATTATAATTTCCGGTTTTTCTACCACATGCCAAAGTGGCAAATCATGCTCGTTTGCTGTTACTATCAGCCTATCGATACTCGTGTTTCCAATGCCACGGGCGGGATAATTAATAATGCGCTTTAATGCTTCCTCATCATTAGGATTGACCACTACTCTTAAATAAGCAATAAAATCTTTTATTTCTTTTCGTTGATAGAAAGAAAGTCCGCCATAAATTTTATATGGAATATTTAATTTTCGCAACGCTTCCTCAAAAGAACGAGATTGCGCATTGGTACGATACAAAATGGCAAATTCGGAATGACGCAAATGTTGCCTCATTTTTTGGTTGAAAATAGTATCTGCCACAATGCGTGCTTCGTCGGTATCGCTGGCGGTTTGATATACTTTTATTCTTTCGCCACCTTTATTTTCTGTCCATATTTGTTTGGCTAATTGACTTTTGTTGTTACCAATAATTTCATTGGCGGCGTTTACAATATGTTCTGTCGAGCGATAATTTTGCTCCAATTTAAACACTTTTAAATCAGGATAATCGCGTTCAAAATTTAAGATATTTTCGATAGTTGCTCCACGAAAAGCATAAATACTTTGTGCATCATCGCCTACTACGCATACATTTTCATTTTTGGCAGACAGCAATTTTACTATTTTATATTGAGCCTCATTGGTATCCTGAAACTCATCTATCATAAAATATTCAAATCGGTTTTGCAATTTGTGTAACACATCGGGAAATTTGGTGATTAACTCATGCATTTTCAACAATAAATCATCAAAATCCATTGCTCCTGCTTTAAAACATCTATCTTGATATTTTGCAAACAGTTCTTTTATTTTTGGTCGTCCACTGCTTTCGTCATCCGAAACCAAGTCTATATCTATTGCGTATTTTTGAGCATTGATTAATGCATTTTTGGCGGCAGATATTCTGTAGAAAACAGTAGCTGGTTTATATAATTTATCGTTTAATCCCTCTTCTTTTATAATACTTTTTAATAAACTTTTGCAGTCATCTGGGTCATAAATGGTAAAATTATTAGGATAGCCCAAGCGGTGTGCTTCTGCCCGCAGAATGCGGGCAAACACCGAGTGAAATGTGCCCATGTACAAGTTACGGGCTTCATTACCAACGATATGAGAAATACGCTCACGCATTTCGGCAGATGCTTTGTTGGTAAAAGTAAGTGCCATTATCCGAAAGGAATCTACTCCATTCTGCAACATGTAAGCAATGCGATAAGTCAATACACGGGTTTTGCCCGAACCTGGGCCAGCAATAATCATTACTGGGCCGTTTATGGTGGTAACGGCATTTAATTGTGCCTCATTTAATTCGGATAATTCGCGCATGGTCGCACAAAGATACTTTTTGAGAGAGGATTATAGAAGTGAAGTTATCTACAAAAATGTCCATTGCTCCACATAAAAGTATAAAACAGGGTTATATAAAATATTTTTTTTATTTTAATAATATGTCAGTTTATAACTATTAAATATTACCGCATCGCCGGTAGCGGAAAAAGACAGTTCTGATACTTGGTTAAGGCTGTTTAAGGTGTAATGGTAATTTATTGTTCTGTTATAATGAGCAGAGATTAAAGACTGTATCAGATAAGTATTTTTTCTGAAAACCGTATAGCCTTTTAGTGCCAAAGCATACAACAGCAGGTTATTCTCCACACTCCCTGTTATGGCATAGCCTGCGGATAAATAAGGTATCTGCATCGGAACAAAATTATTATTTGGCAAAGTGGTATAAGTATAGGTTATGCTGTCTTCTGCGGAACGGATTCCTAATACAAGGTCTAAAGAATACCACAATAATTTTTGCTTGGTATAGTTGTTGCCGTCATACTGATAGTTATAATTAGTAATGTTATTTGCAAATAAATTAGAGGGTTGCACATCCGTAAAAGTATCTACTGCATTGCTTTCGTAATGCATGGTATAGGCTGCTGTTTCTTCCGCAGCAATAGTATCTACTTTGGTTATGGTTTCAATACGGTCATCATCGGACATATAAACTTTATACAATATCGTTGCGTTAAAAGCAGGATTAGAGGAAAGGGCTGCAATGCGCACCTTTACTATATTGTCTGCTTTGTCGGAAACAGTAATTTGCAGACTATCGCTTACCAAACCGTAAAATACACCGCTCGCAGTATCATAAATATAATACAGCAAATGATTTCCGTCGCCATTGCTTGCCGTTATTTCTAAGGTTTTGGGTTTGCCTTCCAGTTTATTGGTTGGTGTTGTATTCTTTTCGTGCTCACAGCTCAATAGAATTACAAGACTGAATAAGAGATAAAATAAATTTTTCATGTATAAGATATTTATGTTGTTGCTATTTGTGCCCATTTAACCATAAATGATATTATGCCGTATATTGTCCAAATTTCCTGAACTTAAACCAGCCCAACCATGATTTGCACCCGGTACAGTTTGTATCAAATGCTTATTATTTTGATTAAAATTATAACTGATAATACCTGTTGTGTTAATTGAATCTATTAATCCGCCTGTATTGGTCAGAGCGGTTTTCATTCCTGCAGTAGCTTTATTGTAGGGCACTATTAAGTCATTGTTGCCATGTAGTATATAGGTTGGTATTACTCTACTTGAGTTTAAAGCATTTTTTGGACTATATGTGCCTAATGTGACATTAGAACTTGGATTAGTTATTACTGTTGCAACAGCACTTTGTAAAATATTATATGAAGAATCTATTACCCTAAAATCATTTTGTAGTGTGTTGCTGCCCAAAAAGCAAGACACACCCGGTACACACATCATAGGACTGTATGTGTTATATATATCCATAGTATTTGCTGTATGAACAAGTAAGTAGTGAGGCACATAGGGTAAAAGATTTAAGCAAATGTCAAGGTATGGTGCTCCGCAATTATACTTTAGCGGATTATTTCTTGTAACATCTCCAAATTGCTGCATATTTGTTGGTGCGTAACAAGAAACTACCGATTTTATATAACTGCTAGAAATGGTGTTTTTTGAGTAAGCCCACATTAATGCTAAATGTCCGCCCGCACTCTCGCCTAATACCTGTATGCTGTTGGCATTCAACCCCAAACATCCGGGAAAATTTGTTTTTATATGTTGAATGGCGGCATCTATATCGTCTATTTGGGTTTGCCATGTTGTTGTATTGCTTGTTATTTCCGTATTATCTTTCCCATATTGCACAAGCCTGTACAATAAAGAAACTACTATATATCCATTATCCAATAAATTTTTTACCAGATTATCTCCTGTATTTTGTGTAAAACCAAGATTCTATCCATATACTTCGTCAGGATTTGGTCCCATAAACCATGCACAGCCATGTACCAGCACAACTATTGGTGAATTAGGGCCTTCCTGTCCAGGATAAAAATGAGGAGAATAAACATAATACTGTTGTCTTGGGTCAGAACCATAACGTCCATAATAACTAATTACATTATAAAAAGTATCTGTTGCTGGTCTTACATCACACGACCAGCCCGGGTACAAGGGAAAGGTTATTCCATTACAAGGTGGTAATGTATAACAATCTGAAGAGTCTCTTCCACCACCGCCGCCGTATCTTAAAACAGGCTTTGGTGGTAAAGTATTTCTCATTTTACTAAAGTTAGTAATATCTCTTGTAGGTGATAGCAGGTTTGCATAATATTCCAAAGTCTTTTCATCCGCATTATTTCCTTTTCTTGCGGTCGAAGTTTCTTTATTAAGTTGAACAGTGTTACTTTCTGTCTTTGTACAAGCGTTAATAAACACAATTGCTAACGCTGTACACACCAATATCCTTAGTGATTTTGTATTTCTCATGAAGAAAGGGTTTTATTATATCAAAAATAGTAAATATTTTAAAACCATCAAGTGTTTTTATATCTCAAGGTGAATAGACTTGGTCGGTTTTAAAAAACTTGCTAGGTCTATCTATTCTCTGTTTTATTTATCAAAAAATATTGTTTAAATTTGAAATTCACTTTTTTTAGAGAATGGTGTCCTATACCCGAATTTTTGATATAATAGAAAATCAGTTAAGTGTTGCTCCGCTGGATAAATGCTTATCCAGAAGAGAAGACAAAAAAGAATGGACACATTATTCCACACAGGATTTTGTTGCTACTGCTAATCAACTCAGTCAAGGGCTCTTAAAATTAGGATTACAAAAAGGAGATACCGTTGCTATTATCTCGACTTCCAACCGTCCGGAATGGCATTTTACAGATTTGGCTTGTTTGCAAATCGGAGTAGTGGATATTCCTGTTTATCCTACCATCAGCAGCAAAGAATATGAGTTTATTTTCAATCATGCAGAGATAAAGTATGTTTTTGTTTCGGATAAATTAATGTATCGAAAAATATCTCAAATAATTCCAAATATCCCAAGCCTGAAAGGGGTATATAGTTTTGATGTGGTAGATAATGTAACGAATTGGAAAGAATTATTGACAGATGAAATCGAGTTTCAACAGAAATTAAATACTATAAAACAATCAATTTTGCCAACGGATTTGGCTACTATCATTTATACTTCGGGAACGACGGGTATTCCAAAGGGAGTAATGCTTTCCCATCAAAATATAGTTACCAATGTAAAAGACTGTTTGATGGTCATTCCATTGCAACCAAGAGAAATTGTATTAAGTTTTTTGCCCTTAAGTCACGTGTTTGAACGCACTATAAATTATGTCTATTTTGCCGCAGGCGTTTCTGTTTATTTTGCGGATGGACTAGAAACCATTTCTGAACATTTACAAGATATAAGGCCTCATTATTTTGCAACCGTTCCAAGGTTATTAGAGCGCGTTTATGAAAAAATCATCAAAAAGGGACTGGCTTTAACTGGCATAAAAAAACAACTTTTCTTTTGGTCGATACAGCAGGCGCAGAATATAGAATTAGGAAAACCTAAAAATCCAATCCAATCTATCAATTTAGCTTTAGCCAATAAATTAGTATTTAGCAAATGGAGAGAGGCCTTGGGCGGAAGAATTAAGGCTATTATTTGTGGCTCTGCTCCGCTTCAACCAAGACTGGCAACTATTTTCACCAATGCCCAAATACCTGTATTGGAGGGCTACGGACTTACCGAATGTTCGCCCGTTGTAAGTGTAGTACCCTTACGTACAGCAGATTTTCGTGCAGGTAGCGTAGGAAAACCATTACCAAGCGTACAAATAAAAATAGAAGAAGACGGAGAAATACTCGTGAAAGCGCCTAATGTAATGATGGGTTATTATAAAAATATAGAAGAAACCCAAAAAGTATTTAATAATGAAGGATGGCTATTAACAGGCGATATAGGCAAATTTACGGAAGATGGTTTCCTAAAAATTACCGACCGTAAAAAAGAACTTTTCAAAACATCTGGCGGAAAATATGTAGCACCATCACCCATTGAAAATAAATTAAAAGAATCTATTTATATCGACCAAGTTGCCCTGGTGGGTGATGGCGAGAAATTTATTTCAGCTTTTATAATACCTAATTTTGATAATTTAAAAGAATGGTGTTTTAAGAATGGCATAAGCGAAACTACCAATGATGCTTTAATAGCTAAACAAGAGATAAAACAGTTATTCAAAGATATAATTATAGAATTAAATGTTAACTTTGGCAAAGTGGAACAGGTAAAGCAGATAGAATTATTGAACGATGAATGGACTGTAGAAAATGGGATGTTAACTGCTACTTTAAAACTTCGTAGAAAAGTTATTAAGGAAAAATATATTAAACAAATAGACTCAATTTATCATAAAAAGTAAGAAAGAAATGGAAGTTACAAGATTATTTGATGTATTACATTATCAAAAAGAAAAACACCCACAGCAAGTGGCCATTGCCAGTATAAAAAACGGTGAATGGTGGAAAGCCAGTACAGACGAATTGATAACGCTTTCTAATAATTTAAGTTTAGGATTATTAAAACTCGGCATTCAAAAGGGAGACAAAGTTGCTGTTGTCACCTCTGCCAATCGAACAGAATGGAATATCTGCGACCAAGGAATTGGTCAAATTGGAGCTATCAATGTTCCATTATATCCAACTATCAGCACCAAAGATTATGAGTATATTCTTAATCACTCAGAAGCAAGAATATGTATTGTTTCAGATGCGAAATTGTATGAAAAAGTAAAAAACCTGAAAGCAACTGTTCCTGGGTTAATAGACATCTATACGTTTGATGAAATAGAAGGAGCAAAAAATTATGAAGAAATCATAAAATTAGGAGAAGGTGGAGATGTGGCTCAAATAAAAGCAATTTCTGATACAATCACTCCAGATTCATTAGCTACATTAATATACACCTCCGGAACAACTGGAACCCCAAAAGGAGTAATGTTATCACATAGCAATATTATGTCTAATGTAGTTACCGTTCGTGCCGAACTGCCCGTGGAAGCCGGACATGTTTCATTAAGCTTTTTACCACTTTGTCATATTTTCGAACGAATGGTCATTTACACCTATCAATATGCTGGTGTAAATGTTTATTATTCAGATATTGACACCTTAAAAGATAAATTAGGCACAGTGCGTCCACACTTTTTCACCACTGTACCAAGATTATTGGAAAAAGTATATGAAGGCATCGTAAATAAAGGATTGGCATTAACAGGAATTAAAAAGAAACTATTCTTTTGGGCATTGGAAATGGCAGATCAATACGATTACGACCAAAAGCCATCTTTCATGTTCAAAATTGCAGATAAATTAATTTTTTCCAAATGGAGAGAAGGATTAGGAGGTAGAATCATGGGAATCGTAACGGGTTCTGCCGCTTGCCCATTAAAAATGGCTCGTGTATTCTCTGCTGCTGGTATTCCAATTCGCGAAGGATATGGACTGACAGAAACTTCTCCAGTAATTACATTTAACCGATTTGCAGAAGGAGGAGCAATGTTAGGAACAGTAGGTATGCCTATCAAAGATGTAGAAGTTAAAATTGCTGAAGACGGAGAGATTTTGGCAAAAGGTCCCAATATTATGATGGGATATTACAAAGAACCCGAAAAAACACTAGAAGTATTAACAGAAGACGGTTGGTTCAGTACGGGTGACGTAGGTACTTTTGTAACTAATCATGCTGGTAATAAATTTTTGAAAATAACAGACCGTAAGAAAGAATTATTAAAAACATCTGGCGGTAAATATGTTGCTCCAGCACCAATAGAAAGCATGTTCCGCGAAAACTTCTTCGTAGAACAAATTATGGTAGTAGGCGAAAGCAAAAAATTCGTTTCAGCACTGATAGTTCCTACTTTTCCAACTTTAGAGCAATGGGCAACTGAGCATGGAGTAACCTTTAAAGATAGAGCAGATTTGGTGGTGAATCCAAAAGTAATTGCTAAATTCCAAAGCATTGTGGACGAAACAAACCCAAATTTTAGTCATATTGAACAAATTAAAAAATTCAAATTACTAACAAGCGAATGGACTCCGGAAACTAGTGAATTAACACCCACTATGAAGTTAAAGCGCAAAGTAATTAACGAAAAATACAGCAAAGAGATAGATGCTATCTATAACGATTAAAAAAAACAATCCCTATCAAAAAACGAGCTGCTAAAAACGGCTCGTTTTTTATTTTATCTTTACAAGATGATTAGAGCAAGCAAACAGTTTATATGGGTATTTTTACTGTGTCCTATTATAGGATTTGCTCAATATTTTTCAACTATTAATTCTCAAGAGGATGCAATAAAAGATCTAGAACACTCGAAGCTTCTATACATTGAAAAATTATTGGACTCAGTAGGAATTGCTGCGCCCATTCCTGGAGAACAATTAACCAAACACCTTGCTTTCATTTCCAGTTATAATCCCCAACATCGAGTACCTAATTATGTGGTACACGTTATTCCAAAAGATATTTTATACGGAAACCAAACACGCACGAACGACTTTCGTGTTGATCCGAAAATAACCTCTAATATGTCTGACTCTGCAGACTATTGGAACAGTGGCTACGACAGAGGACACATGGCGGCCTCGGCTGATTTTAAATGGAGCAAACCAGCACTAAGTGAATCCTACTATTATTCCAATATTATTCCTCAAAACCCTGGACTCAATCAAAAAACGTGGAACAGATTGGAAATGAAAGTACGCGAATGGGCGATAGATAATTCCGAATTAATCGTTGTTACCGGACCTGTATTAAACGATAGCTTACCAAAAATTCAACAAGGCTCTTTTAAAGTCTCTATTCCTGCATATATCTATAAAATCGTATTAGATTATTACCCACCCGAATATAAGGCCATTGCATTCTTATATCCAAATAAAGACGTTCCATTTGAATTAGAAAAACACTCCGTTTCGATTGATAGCATTGAAAAACTAACAGGTATTGATTTTTTCCCAAACCTTCCGGATAGCTTAGAAAACAAACTGGAAGCCATGAAAAACATAGCCGATTTTGATACTACTTTTTTAAAACAACAGAAAGAGGAAACACGTTTTTTTGAAAACTATGGGAAGGGGAAAATAAATTCCCTTCAAGCAAAAGATTATATTGGAAAAGAAACCTGTGTATGTGGCAAAGTAGTGAGCACAAAGTATGTAGAAAACGGAAAAAGCAACCCTACTTATATTAATTTAGATAAAAAATATCCAGAACAAACCTTTACTATTATGATTTTTGGACAAGACAGAGAAAATTTCTCCTATAAACCAGAAGAATATTTGCAAGGAAAAACAATTTGTATAAAAGGAAAAATAGGTGAATTTAAAGGGACCCCTCAAATTATAGCCGATAAAGAAAATCAAGTAGAAATTCTAAAATAACACGGTAATTCCATGAATTTCTTTACTTTTAGAAAATAATTTTTGAATTTTAATAAAATAAATGATATGAAAAAAATTCTTAGCATTTTTTGTGCTTTATTAGCAATACAATCCATCGCTTCAGCCGCATCGCATGAGTGGCAAACAGATAATAGTGGCAAATATGCTTATAGATATATCACGAATGATCCATATAAAGTTCGTTTTTATACATTAAAAAATGGATTCACCGTTATTATGAGTGTCAATAAAGATGAACCACGTTTGCAAACTATGATTGCTACAAAAGCAGGGAGCAATACGGACCCCGCCAATCATACCGGACTGGCGCATTATTTAGAGCACATGTTATTCAAAGGAACCGATAAATTCGGCACTTTAGATTGGAATAAAGAAAAACCATTGATAGATAAAATTGATGATTTATATGAACAATATAATTCCACAACAGATGAAACACAACGAACATTAATTTATGCAAAAATAGACTCCGTAAGTGGCGTTGCGGCAAAATTTTCTATCGCTAATGAATACGACAAAATGATGAGCACCATTGGAGCAAAAGGAACCAATGCTTTTACATGGGTAGAACAAACTGTATATGTAAACGACATTCCAACCAACCAAATAGAACGCTGGCTAACAATAGAATCAGAACGCTTTCGCTATCCAGTATTTCGATTGTTTCATACAGAATTAGAAGCCGTTTATGAAGAAAAAAATCGCTCTTTGGACAATGATGAATGGAAAGTAAATGAAGTATTGATGGCAAGTTTATTTCCAACACACAATTATGGCCAACAAACTACCATTGGTACTATTGAACATTTAAAAAATCCCTCTTTAAAAGAAATACGAAAATATTACGATACCTATTATGTGCCTAACAATATGTGCATGGTGTTAGTGGGCGATTATAATCCTGATTCTGTCATCGCTTTGGTGGACGAACAATTCGGAAAATTTGAATCCAAAATAGTTCCTCCTTATGTCGGGCCCAAAGAAGCCGACATCACTGCGCCGATAGAAAAAACAGTAATAGGCCCCAAGGATGAATGGGTAAGCTTAGCATTTCGTATGCCTGGCGAAAACTCTAAAGAAACCGGATTATTGCAAGTTACAGACAGACTTTTAGCCAATGGAACTGCAGGCTTGATAGATATTAATTTAGTAAAAAAACAAAAAGTATTAGAAGCAACAGGCTATGTTCAATCCATGAAAGATTACAGCATCTATGAAATGGATGCCAAGCCCAAAGAAGGACAGACACTGGCAGAAGTAAAAACCCTTTTATTACAGCAAATTGAAAATATTAAAAAAGGAAATTTTGATGAAAGCTTATTGCAGGCGGTGAAGAATAATTTTGAAAAAGAACAAATGCAAAACATGGAAAAAAATCAAGATAGAGCCAACGCTTTGTTAGATGATTTTATTAAAGACGTAAGCTGGAAAGACGATTTAGATTTTTACAATGAAATTAAAAATTATAATAAAGGAGATATTATAGCTTTTGCCAATAAATGGTTTCTCAATAATTATGTTGTTGTTTATAAAAAAGCCGGAAAAGACACCACGGTAATAAAAGTAAACAAACCACTTATCCATGAAGTAGAAGTAAACAGAAATGCACAATCTGGCTTCGTACAACAAATCGCAAGCATGAAACCAGCGGAAATAAAACCAGTATTCTTAAACTTTCAAAAAGATATAGACAAAGGAATGTTGAATAAAGTACCCGTATTTGTTACACCAAATAAAAACAATCAACTCTTCTCTTTATATTGTTATTTTGATATGGGTAGCAATAATCTAAAAAAACTACCCATTGCCCTAGAGTACCTGAAATACCTAGGGACTGATCGTTATTCTTCAGAAGAAATAAATAAAGAATTTTATAAACTAGCTACAAATTTCACAACAAATAGTGGTCAACGTTCCACCTATATTCAAATAGATGGATTAAATGATAACTTTATAAAATCACTTGATTTAATAGAAAACCTACTATTAAATTGCCAACCCGATCAAAACAAATTAGTAGCTTTTATTAATGATTATATCCAGTCCAGAAACAACGAAAAATCCAACAAATATGCGATTATGAAAGGATTGTCTTATATTTCAACGTATGGCACCAAAAACCCTTTTAACTACCAACTTTCTGATAAGGAATTAAAAGAATTAAGAGCGGAAGAATTGGTGAAAATGGTGAAAAACCTCACAAAATATCCACATAAAATTCTGTATTACGGGCCATTAAATAAACAAGAACTTTTATCCATTCTTTCCGTTCGCCACAAAGGAGTGCTCCCCACTCGTGTACTTCCTGATTCATATCCATTTTCATTCCGAAAAACAACTACGAAAGAAATAAATTTTGCCAATTACGATATGGTGCAAACAGAAATTACATGGAATAGAAATTCAGATAATTTTAATGTAGTCAATATTCCAATCATTAATTTATTCAATGAGTATTACGGAGGAGGAATGTCAGGAGTCGTATTCCAAACAATCCGAGAATCTAAAGCATTAGCTTATTCTACTTTCGCTAATTATGGAATTGCTTACAAAAAGGGCGAACCGAATAATATAAAAGCATACATTGGTTGCCAAGCAGACAAAATGAATGATGCCATTATCGGGATGCAGGAACTATTAGACACTTTGCCTTATTCAGAGAAATTATTTGAAATAACTAAAAATGCTTTAAAAAATAATTATTCTACTTCTCGCATCTTAAAACAACAAATATTATTTACATATTTAACCGCCCAACGATACGGCATCAATTACGATACACGAGAAAAAACTTATCAATTATTAGATAAATTCACGTTCAATGATTTAAATGCATTTCATCAAAAATCTTTCTCCAAAAAACCTTATAGTATTTGTTTAATTGGAGATGATAAAAAAATAAAATGGAATGAATTGGAAAAATATGGAAAGGTCCGAAAATACACTTTAGAAGAAATATTTGGATATTAATATCCAAATATTTTGTTCAATTTGTTTTCGATTACACTGCCCAAGAGCTGCTAAGAATACGCTTACTTATCAATAACCATCGGCAGTTTTACCATTTAGGATAGCAATGCCGTTGCTGGTTCCAATTCTTGTTACGCCTAAGTCAATATATTGTTGGGCACTTGCAAAATTGCGAATACCTCCACTTGCTTTTATTTGTATATTGTTTGAAGTAATAGATTTCATCAATGCAATATCTTCTAAAGTAGCACCACCTGTTCCAAATCCGGTAGAAGTTTTTACAAAATCGGCTCCTGCATTTATGGTTAATCGAGTAGCGATTTTTTTCTCTTCATCTGTCAAGTAACAAGTTTCAATAATTACTTTCAAAATTTTGTTTCCAATCGCTTCTTTTATTTGTTTAATTTCTTGTTCTACTAAATCATATTTTTCACTTTTTAATAACCCGATATTGATAACCATATCAATTTCATCTGCACCGTTTTTGATGGCTTGTGTAGCTTCAAAAATTTTTGAGTCCGTCTGCATTGCCCCCAAAGGGAAACCAACCACACTAGCAATTTTTATAGTACTATCTTGCAATAAATTTTTGCAGAATGTTACATAGCAACTATTCACACAAACAGCATAAAAATCATATTCTATTGCCTCCTTACAAAGTTGAATAATGTCTGCTTCTGTTGCCGTCGCTTTTAATAAAGTGTGGTCAATATATTTTGAGAGTTGCATAATCCAAAATGATTTATATATACAAATGTAGTTGAAAATTCATTCATCTAATTACTTATTACTCACTACTAAATACTAAATTTGCACCATGACAGATATTTTAGTTATTGGCTCAGGCATAGCAGGATTGAGTTTTGCCTTGAAAACAGCACAACGATTTCCAGATAAAAAAATTCTTATCCTTACCAAAGCGAACGAAGATGAATGTAATACTAAATATGCGCAAGGCGGTATTGCCGTTGTAACCGATTTTGAAAAAGATAATTTTGAAAAACATATCCAAGACACCCTAATTGCAGGAGATGGATTGTGCGATGAAAAAATAGTAGATATTGTCGTTCGTGAAGGCAGACAGCGTGTAGATGAACTCATTAATTGGGGAACCAATTTTGACAAAGGAGATGCGGGCGATTATAAATTAGGAAAAGAAGGGGGTCACTCAGAATTTAGAGTATTGCACTATAAAGACATTACTGGCTGGGAGATTGAGCGTGCTTTATTAGAAAAAGTACATCAAACCAAAAACATCGAAATATCCCAACATCATTTTGTTATAGATTTAATTACACAGCATCATTTTGGAAGAATCATTACACGTGTTACGCCAAATATTCAATGCTATGGTGCGTATGTATTAAACCGCGAGACCAATCAAATTGAAAAAATTGAAAGTAAAATAGTGTTATTAGCTACTGGTGGATTTGGTCAAGTTTATCGCGCTACCACCAATCCAAATATTGCAACTGGCGATGGTGTGGCGATGGTATATCGAGCAAAAGGAAGAGTGGGCAATATGGAATTTGTTCAATTTCACCCGACAGCTTTATACGAGCCGGGCGTAAGTCCAAATTTTTTAATAACAGAAGCAGTGCGTGGCGACGGCGCTATTTTGCGCACCAAAAATGGAGATGATTTAATGGCAAATTACGACAAACGAGGCTCTCTTGCCCCTCGTGATATTGTAGCACGTGCCATAGACAATGAAATGAAAAAGAGTGGCGATGATCACATGTACTTGGATTGCCGCCACATGGATAAAGATAATTTCTTACATCATTTTCCCAATATTTATGAGAAATGTAAATCTATTGGAATTGATGTGTTCAAAGATATGATTCCGGTAGTGCCCGCAGCACATTATGCTTGTGGCGGTATTGACGTAGATGAATATGGCAGAACTTCCATAAAAAATTTATACGCTTGTGGAGAATGTAGCAATACCGGCTTGCACGGTGCCAATCGTTTGGCAAGTAATTCCCTGTTGGAAGCCGTTGTATTTGCCCATCGCATTCACGAAGATGTTTGCCATCTGTTGCCATCTATCCAATTTCCTGATGAGAAATTTCCTGAATGGAATGCAGATGGAACAACACATCCAAAGGAAATGGTTATCATCACTCAAAGCATCCGAGAGTTAAAAGATATTATGAGTAATTATGTTGGTATTGTGCGCAACAATGGGCGTTTGAAACGGGCGCAAGAGCGATTGTATTTACTATTTAAAGAAACTGAAGAATTATACGATACTACCACCATTTCGCCTCAATTATTAGAATTGCGAAACATGATTACAATCGGCTATCTGATTACACGAAGTGCTATGTTGCGAAAGGAAAGTCGTGGATTGCATTATACTACTGATTACGATCATCATGCAAAAGTTGCAGAAGCAACAACCTTATAGATAATAAAAAATCTATTTCTTTTTCCACCATTCCACTTGCAATTCATCTATAAGGATTGGTGTTGAACTCATGTTCCAAACAAAAACATTGAGCTCATCTGTCTTTTCTTTAAAACGATGCGGAACTTTAACAAAAAACCATATTTTTTGCCATTGATGCGTTTTTCCAATCTCTAATATTTTGTGCGAATTATTTCCGATTTTAGTTTGCAGTCGCACACTTCGCCAGCGTATAGATTTATTATTATGTTTAAATTCTGCTACTAAAATAGCTTGTTTATAATGGTCGTATTCCAATTCCGGACAATATGCCCAACAAGAAATTTTAATATAATCTTGTGGAGCAATACCCGTTGCTCCTACTGTTAAGTGAATAGACGGCGAATAACCATTGCGAACTTCTACGGCATTTCTACCATCTATACGTATCCAATTATTTGGTTGTGTTGTAATAGTATCATCAAACAGTAGCGTTTTTAAAATACCTGTCTTTTTAAGATTGTTAGTGTCGGGCTGGGTTTCTCCGCAATCATAAGTTACGTGTGCTTCATAAGTACTGGAGGTTTTTAAAAAGATAGTTTTATAATATGCCCAATTGCTGTCTTCTGTCCAAATCCAACCTTCGCTAAATTGCCAAGTTTGAAATAAATTTAAAAAAACAAAGAATGCCATTGTTATAAAAGATAAAATTTTTACATAAAATCTTTTTTGAATAAAAACTAAAAATACAGCAAATGGAAATGTCCAAATTGGATACGTATCTATCATCGGGCGGGAGCCAAAACCATTAATATATTGCCAGCACCACCAGCTGTAAATGATATAAATAAAAACAGGTAAAAACAGATAGGAAGCTAAAGCCGATTGTTTGAAATATTTAGGTAATAAAAATAATCCTGCAACGGCAAAAAACATAATAGGTGTGTAAGACAACCAACCATTGGCAAAACCCAATAAACCATTTTTTAAATGTGGATGCAAAAAATCAAACGTTTCATTGGTGTAACTATAAAAAATAAATTGACCACTTAATAATTTCCAATAAATTAATTGAGGAAGTAAACAGACAATAAATATTATTGCTGCAAATAAAAACTTAGGTGTATGGGAAAATATAAATTTTATTCTATCCTTGAATGTGTTCCACGAAAATACATTCCACAGCAAAGGAAACAACAATACAATCATTTCATTAGGACGAATAATTGTAATCATCCCACAAGCAAATCCAATAAGCGCTGCATATTTTAATTTCAAGGTTCGATAAAAAGTATCGGTGGCATACAAACAAAGTGCATACAATGCAAATAAATAGGGATGCGACATGCCTAAATTTAAAACGGAGAAAAAATATAGATTTGTGCCTAATCCAATTGTTATTAATACAATAGCCGCAATAGCATCTGAAAAATATCTTCGGATAATTTTCCATATCAACCACCATCCTAAAAGAGTGTAAAAGAGTGTTCCCATTCCAATCAATAAATTATAGGGCAACGTATAAGCATCTGCTGCATATAACTGACTTACTTTGCAAAAAACATCTGCCAAAAAGAAAAAAGGAACATTGAGTAAAGCAACTCCATACGTGTATTTTATAATAGTATGTTGATGAAATGCATGTGCTTCTTCAATTTGCAAATAGCCATTTTCTGTTTTCCTGACGCTGGATGGATTGTAGGTGGCTCGCTTGGAAATGGTTGATTGTAAATTATCTAAATCATGGTAGGTAAAAGCAGCGGGCAGATAGGCATAATACCCCCACGCATCGCCTCCACCTTGCAAAAAAGAACGATAATTTTTATAATAACTGAAAGAAATCAGGTACAGTATAACAAGAAACAAGAAAGCTGTTTTTGACTTCATTAAACAAAGAAAACGAATTTTAGTCTTTATTTGTATTTTTGAGGAATGAAGAAGATACTATATGGTTTTTTGGGGTTGTTGTTTTTAATCATTACGAGTTATATTATTTGGTCACGCAAGGATAGAATTACCTCTATCAACGATATTTATCCGCGTTATGTTTTGAGTGATGTAGAATCTTTTGGAACTGATAATGGACGTGGTAATTTGTTGGCACTTTCACCTTATGTACACACGCATGATTTTTCTTCGGAGCAAGCTTTTTATAATATGTTGGAGTATTACCTAAGTTTTGCACAACGAAAAAAATTACTCAACGATTCCACGATTGTAGTACTGCCCGAATATTTGGGAACCTGGTTGGTGGCTGCCAATGAGAAGAAAGAAATGTATAAAGACACTTCTATTACAGATGCCCTGCAACGCATAGTGTTTTCCAATTTATGGAGTTATGGAAATGCGTATTTAAGTGCCAAAGGTACAGACAAACAAAAGGATGCCATTTTTCGTATGAAAGCAAATAGCATGTGTGTTATTTATCAAAATACATTTTCTAAATTAGCTCAACAATTTAAAATAACAATCGTTGCTGGCTCAATTGTTTTGCCAGAACCTGAAATAAAAAATGGAATACTGACGATTCATTCATCCGGAAAATTATTCAATGTTTCCGTGGTATATAATAAAAATGGCAAAGCACTTTCGCCATTAATAAAAAAGACATATACCGTTTCCTCTGAAAAATCTTTTACCGCAAATGCAGCATCAAAGGATTTACCGATTTATAAAACAATAGCAGGAAATTTAGGAATATTGATTGGTGGTGATGCTTGGAATCCTGAAAATTATACAGCATTACAGCAAAAGCAAGTAGCTATTTTGGCAGTTCCGGCATTTGTTGCAGGTAATAATTCTTGGGATATTTATTGGAATGGATATGTAGGTGGCAAAACACCTGCTGACGTGGATAAAAATGATTTTGGAAAAATTACCGAACAGATGGCGTGGTTAAAATATGCTATGACAAAACGAGCTAAAACAGCCAATATAAAAAATGGTGTAAATGTGTTTCTACGTGGAGATTTATGGAATATAGGTTCTGATGGGCAAACGATTGTTTGGACAAATGATACTGCTATTCTTTCTAAAAATACACAGGAAAATACTGGCTCACTCATTAATATTTGGTTGTAAAGATTTAAATTACACTCATTGCCAAAAAAAAGAAACTAAAGAACTGATTGCTTTTTTGATAATGATATTTGATCCGCCTACCTTATAATATTTACTTCTGCTTCTATAAAAATACCGAATTTCTGTTGAATAGATTGTTGGACATTTTGAGCATGTTCCCAAATTTCATTACCAGTTGCATTTCCGTAGTTTACAATCACCAATGCTTGCTTTGCATGGTTGCCAGTGTGCCCAATTTGTTTTCCTTTCCACCCACATTGTTCTATCAACCAACCTGCAGGAATTTTTACCTTTCCATTGTTTAATTTATAATATGGTATATCAGAAAAAACAGCTTGCAATCTTTCCAATTCTGCACTGGATATTTCAGGATTTTTAAAAAAACTTCCAGCGTTTCCCAATATTTTGGGATCAGGCAATTTACTTTGTCGTATTTCTATTATGGCGTTGCTAATATCTTTTATGGTTGGCTGAGTGATTTGTTGGTGCAACAATACTTTATGAATATCGCCATAACTCATATTCACTACAGGCTGTTTGGATAATTTTAAAGTTATGGAATAAATGAAATATTTTCCTTTTGCAATTCGTTTAAAAATGCTATCTCGATACCCAAATTGACATTTTTCTTTGGAGAAAATTTTTGTTTCTCCGGTGGATATATCTATTGCTTCCAGCTCGACAAAAGTATCTTTTAATTCCACGCCATAAGCTCCAATATTTTGAATAGGTGCTGCACCTACTGTTCCAGGAATCAACGACATATTTTCTATTCCTCCAAAATTATTTTCAATTCCATACAACACCAAATCATGCCATATAGTACCCGAAAAACTTTTTATCCATACCCATTCTTTATCTTCATTTACAATTTCTATTCCTTTAATTTCATTTTTGATAACGCATCCATCAATATCCTTACACAACAGAACATTGCTACCACTTCCTAAAAAAAATGGTGGATGGAGAGAAGGAGATATCGCTGCAATCGTTTCAAGCAATTCTTCCTTTGATGATATAGTACAGAAATATTTTGCATTTACCTCTATACCAAATGTATTGAAGGGCAATAAAGAAATATTTTCCTGAACTATCATATAATTAATTGGCAAACAAGGTACAAATTTTAATAGAATCCTAACCGCCTATTCTGTTTAATCCAGCTTTTGCTTCTGCATCAATACTATTGGCATATTCATCTTTATCTAAGGCAATGGCTTTTTTATAATATTGAATGGCACTTGCTTTTTTATTTTGTTCTTCAAAGATAATTGCCAGTTTTAGGCAGGCATTAGCTGCAAAATAATAATTAGAATAAATTCCTTTTTCAATGGTTAGCATATAGTTTTTTATGGCGTCATTGGTTCTATTCAATTCATCATAAATTCTTGCTTTTCGGTAATAATACTCAATTTTATCTCTACTGTTCGTAATTTTTTCTGGGTTGATATTATTCATTACTACTAATGCTTTATCAAAATAAGAACCATCACTCAAGATGCGTGCTTTTAGTAATTCTTTATTGGGGAGTATATTTTGTAGTGCTTCTTTTTGTGCAGATTTATCTTCGTCTGTTGGTGCTTCATTGATTTGTAAAATTTGTTGCATATATTTTTTATACAAATCTGGATAGCCATTTACCAAATAATACCAAGCAAGTTTGCGATAGGCTTCCTTTTGATAGGAACGACCTTTATTTTCGCTAATAAATTTTTTTATATAAATATCGGCATCTACATCCAAGCGGTTTAATTTAGCATATCCGTACATAAAATCAAGGTAGGGAAATGAATAATAAGCACTGCCACTTGGTTTATTGGAAAGAAGGTAAATCATTTCTTCATTCTTTCCGGTGTGGTCTGCCACCGTTGCCGCCACAAAATAATTGAGTAAATTATCTTCTAATGGAATGTTTGTTTTTTCTATCATGTTCCAAGATGCTTTTTTGTCTTTTTGCAAATGCAATAATAACAAAGTGTACATAATAACGGTTTCCTCTTTAAACTGAAACGAGGGTTCTTGCAAAACGGAATTTATTTCTTCTATTCCCTGGTTGATAGAACCTTTTAATCCTAAAAATTTTGCTGCAAATTTATATTTGTCTGGGATAGCACCAAATATAGTATGGAGCAAACCAATACTTTTTAAATTTGGGCTAAAATCTGGAAATTTTTTCTGATTGTTTAATAATAACGAATAGGCTTTTTTTACTTCAAAAGCGGCACTTACATATTCTCCAAATTTTATTTTACAAAATGCCCATTGTAAATGAATTTCTGCTTGTGTATATAATAAGAAAGGTGATTTTTCATCTCCATATTTTAATTTTTCTAAACGGGTTTCTATTTTAGGCTTAATGGATTCGTATAAACTTCTATTGTCATTAATAAATAATTTAATAAAATCTGCATGGTTTTCTATAAAATAAGGAAGTAGATTTTTAGGATTTTCTTTCTTTTCCAATTCAATCCATTGCAAACCTTCGTTTATTTTTAATTTATAAATACCTTGATAAGCATTTTTACAATTCGATGAATATTCAAAAGTTTGGGCAAATAGTTGCACATAAATAAAGAAAAAAACCAACATCAGCCATCTTGATTTTTGCATGGTTAAAATTAGGAAAAATAAATAAGGCTTCTATAGATAAAAACAATAAGAACACCTTGTTGGTTATTATTAACAAAATATGCCAAAATCCATGTAATTTTATAAAAAATTCTGTATGAGATTTTTGCTTCTGTTTCTATTTACGGTAACTTTTGGATACTTTAGTCAAGCACAAGATAATGACGACATAGTACTCGACTTAGATTCTATAAAAAACGTGAAGACTACTCGATATTCTTCCATAAATGAAGTAGGAACATCTGTAAATGTGGCAGGAACTTTAATTCAAAAATTTCCGGGAAATACCGTAAAAAGAAATTTAAAAATAGACAAACCCTCTGTTAGTTTTAGAACGGTGCATGGTGCATTAATCAATCCTAATTTTTTTATAGGTGGTGGAGTAGGTTTGGATTTTAGACCAAATGAATATTTTGGAACTCGGTTTTTTTACTTCACTTTTCCCTTTTTTATAGAAATGAGACAATATTTTTTAAGTGGGAATTTTAATCTGTTTCTCTCCGAAAGGATTGGTGGTGCTGTACATATTGATTCTTATTATAATAAATATTACAACAAAGGAACCTATTCGGGTGCATTTGGTGAATTTATGATAGGTGGGAGATATGTTACTGCTGGAAAAAAATTAGCGATACATTTTGGGGTTGGCTATCGAATGCAGCATTTACAACGCAAAGTAGATGTGCAGAATTTAAGCAATACTGGAAATATTATTTCTACGTATGCCAATACACCTGAAATTACAATTAAGCATTATGTACCAATAACGATAGGTGTTACATTTTAATTCTATTTATAAAATTTTCGCCATTTTGAGATTCTACTATCGGGAGAATAGCAATAATTTTTAAATAAGTCCAAGAGATTTTTTTTCTATCCAACCCGTTTTATCGTTGGGTAGTTTTACTTTCAACCAGCTTTTATCGGAATCGAGGATTTGAACTTTCAGCCCTGTTTGAATGGAGTCTGCTTTATTCAAACTTTCTACCGGCGCACTTTTTATAAAGGCATTTTTCTGTAAAATAATAGCATAGTCTTGTTGGTGCTCTATCGAATAAGTATGATATGTGAGCCATGCAAAAACTGCAGCAATAATTAAGGAAAGCAATCCAAATTGAAATATATTTTTTCTGCCAAAGAAAAAATGAATACAGATAGCAATAACGCCCAACCATAAAGCAATCAACATATAAACACTCCATTTATTAGCAGATTTAGACTGCACCACATTTTTCAATTGCTTTGTTACAAAAAACTCTTTGCTGAATTCCATTTTGGAAAACAATTTATTATTGGTTTCTTTTATGTTGTGCAAGATATGTTGATTGTCTGGTTGCATTTTTAATGCTTTCTCATAATATAAAACTGCTTTTGGAAAATCATTCAAATGAAAATATGTATTTCCTAAATTGTAAAAAACGTTGACATTTCCTTTTTCTTTTTGCAATAACAATGCATACATTTTTTCGGCTTCTTCGTACTGTTTATTTTTGTAATACGTATTTGCTGTTTGGAATATTGTTTTCACGTCTTGTGCTTGCATTGCTATAAAAAACAAGCAACTCACAAAAAACAGTATCCATTTTTGTCCTATAGTTTTCATGTGGTTTGCTGTTTTAATTGTTCCTCAAAATCCATCACTAATTCTATAGATTTTTTATACGTTTCCTGCATCGCATCTTCTTTTCCGATTGGGGAGAATAAAGATTGCTCGCAAGTATCTAATGTATGCGTAAGTGCTTCTATTTTATCTACCGAAACATTCCTTGCTTTTAGTTTCTCTGCAATATTGTCTTTAGATAATTCACTCGGAGGGATAAGTAATTTATCGGATAAATATTCCCAAAGTGCCCGAATTATTTCATTATAAAATCCATTTTCATTTTTTTGTTGCAATAATTTTTTGGCAGTTGCCATTCTTCGCAAGGCAATTTTATTGGCTTTCTTTCTGCGCATCGACAATAATTCGCCATCGGAATATTCTCTTCTTCTAAAAAGAAAACCAATTAAAAGGAGTATTAAAGGTGCGGCTGTCAGCGCCCAAAATCCATTGCTACCTACAAAAGTAGTATTGCTTGCATATTGTGTTTGGATGCCATAAATACTTTTAGGCTTGTCTTCTTTTTCTCTCTTGAAAAAACTGATAACATTTTGACTGATTTTTGCTTTTCCACTTACTTCTATTGTTGTTTCTGGAAGTGTAAATTTCACATAATCTCCTTTGTCCACATCAAAATAGGCAAACTCATATTTAGGCAATTTATAGATACCTCCATCTTGCGGAATTAAAGTATATTGAAATGATTTAGAGCCTGTAACTACACTGCCATTATTCGTATAATCATCTTTTGTTTTGGGTTCATACGCTTCAAATTCTTCTGGAAAAATTAATTTGGGCGGCGTAATTAATTTCAAATTCCCCGTTCCATTATAGGTTAGTTTCAAGTTGATGGGATCGCCCACACTACATTTTGTTTTATCATATTCTGCTTTAAAAGAAAACTTTCCGACAGCACCACTAAAAGTAGCAGGTTTGTTTTTTTCTGGTAATGGTTTTACATCCAATTCAATAGCATTGCTTTTAAAGGAATAATCATACGGTTGTAGGGTGCTGAAAAATCCACCAAAATCTGGATCGGGTACTTCGACTAAAACGGAGCCTTGCAATTCTATTGGTTCAATAGCAATCTTTCCTGATTTGGTAGGAAATAAAGAAACGTGTTTGAATTCCATGGTGTAATATTTCTTCCCTTCGTACACTTCAATCGGTGGTTCTGCATTGGGTTTTAGTTCGGGCAATTTGAATTCTTCACTCAAAAAGCCATTATAGCTTGGGTTTTTTACTGCTTGCAGAGATTGGTATTGAATTCGAAAATATAGTTTGTATGAAAGTGAAAGTTGATCGCCTTGATAAAGCGAATTTTTGCTTGGAATAACACGAACAAACATGTTTTTTTTCACCATATCCCGAATATTGTCTTCGCTTACTTGTGAGCGTTGCCGATCTCGAAAATAATCGAATGGGTCATTGTTTTGCTGAGATTGCTGTTGTTGCCTTTTTTCTGGTGCGGTTACTTTAATAGAAATGGAATTCGACTTCATTTCATTTCCATTGATAACAGCGGTAGCAGGCCCAATAATAAAGTCGCCTTGTTTGCGTGGTTGCAAGGTGTAAGTATATGAAACAGACTTAGACACTCGCCCATTGATAATAGAAACATTAGTACTTTGCGCCGGACCGCCTACCTCAAATCCATCAAAATTGGGTGGTGTAAATTTTTGTAAATTTCCGTTTTCAACAGCATAGGTAATTTCAAAAGAATAGTTTTGCGGTACTTGATTGGTTTCTGCGGTTGCCGTAAAACGTTGGGCATAGATTGTTAAAAATGAAAAATGAAAAATGAAAAGTAATAATGCAATTTTACCTCCAACAGAATTTTTGGAAATAACATGAAAACTATTGTTGTAAAAAAATTTCATCTATCAAATCTTACTTTTCTATTACCAATCTTTTTGGATTTTTCCTTTGGCCGGTTGACCTTTTTCTTTGGTTAATTTTTGTTGTACTTTACTTTCTTCGGCACCAATGGCATCTAATAGTTTTTGAGCTTCTTCCTTGCTCATTTGTGGCTGTTGCTGTTGTCCTTGTTTGGGTTGCTGCTGTTGATTGTTTTGCCCCTGTTGTTGGTTTTGTTGCTGTTTATCTTGATTCTTATCCTGCTGTTTATTTTGATTTTGTTGTTTGTTGTCTTTGTTATCCTTATTATCTTTTTTGTTGTCTTTCTTGTCGTCTTTGTTTTGGTTATTCTGATTCTTCTTTATTTTGTCCATTGCCATCATTAAATTATATTTGGCATCTTCATCTTTTGGATTGCGTTTCAATGATTCTTTATACGCTTTTACGCTTTCTTCCCATTTTTCTTGTTTATAATGTATATTTCCAATATTATAAAAAGATTTGGATTGGATGTCTGTATTGGTGGATGCTTTTGCAACGGCGGCAAACATCTCTTTGGATTTATCCAATTCATTTAACTTATATAAAGCATCTGCCTGGTTGAAGGCGGCGCGCACATCGTGAGGTGCTTTTTGTAATGCTTTGCTATAACTCTCGGTAGCGTTGTTGTATTTTTCTTTATTATAATTTTTGTTTCCCTCTCGCAAAAGGCTATTTGTGCTTTGCGCACTACATTTTGCAGTTGTCAACATTACAATTCCAAGAATAGAAATCTGGACTAAAAATTTCAATATAAATAAGACAAAAACAATTTTCTTGTTTTTTTGCATCCATTGTTTTATATGTTGTATCTTATTTTTCATTTTTAAAATCCATCCATTGTTTTCTGTAAGTTACAAATAAATCGAGTAATAACAACAACAATGCAGCTGCTAAAAAATATTGAAATTGTTCTACAAAATCTGTAAATACTTTATCGTTAATCGTTTTAGTTTCAATTTTTCCAATGTCTTTAGATAAAAAATCAGCTACCTGTTTCGTGTTGTCTAATAAATAATAATTTCCATTGCCTCCTTTTGCCAAAGCTTGCAGCATATTGGGATTCATTTTAGAAACAATCACCTCCCCCTTTTCATCTTTCTTTTCTCCTGCAATACGGCCATTGGCATCATATATCGGAATAGTGCCGCCATTAGGCGTTCCTACGCCCACTGTAAATATTTTTGTTCCGTCAGACGCAATGGATTCTGCTTTGTCAATGGCGTTCTCTTCATGGTCTTCTCCATCTGTAATTACGATAATGGCTTTATGTTTTTTGTCGGCTGCTTTAAAAGCTCCTTCTGCTTTTTCCAATGCATCTGAAATAATGGTTCCTTGCGTAGGGACAGAATTGGTGGTGATGGAACGCAAATACAACAACAAAGAAGAATAATCAACCGTTAGTGGCATTTGTAAGTAGGCATTTCCTGCAAAAATGACTAAACCAATTCTGTCGCCATCTAATTTTTTTAATAAAGTTTGAATTAATAATTTAGATTTTTCTAAGCGAGAGGGTGCAACATCTTGCGACAACATGCTTCGCGAAACATCTAAAGCAATTACCACGTCAATTCCTTTGCGTTGCACTTTTTCCATTTTAGTGCCCATTTGTGGCTGTGCTAACGCAATTGTCAAAAAGAATAAAATGAGATTTAATGCAATTAATTTTACAAAACTTTTTTGGTCATTTCTTTCTGGCATTAATCGGCGAATTAATTCTAAATTGCCAATTTTATTTAATTGCTTGCGTGTTTGAAATTGAATATAGAAATATAACCCTGTTATGATAGGTATCAATAACAATAGAAAGAAATATTCCTTATGTTCAAAATGTAGCATTAGTTGAGTATCGTTTTTAAATATGTTTTAGATAAAATAAATTCTGTTAATAAACACAACATTGCTAAAAAAGCAAATACATGAAAGTGTTCGCTTTTTCTATGATAGTTATTGATTTTTATTTTTGTTTTTTCTAATTTATCTATGGTGTTATAAATAGATTTTAAAGAGGAATTACCGGTTGCTCTGTAATAACTTCCGCCGGTTTCTTTCGCAATGGTTTTTAGCAATGCTTCGTCTATTTGAACTGGAAAATTTTGATAAAAAGTCTTTCCGTTTTGGTCGGTTACAGGATACGGTGCCATTCCATTTTTTCCAATTCCAATAGTATAAACACGTATTCCATAAGATTTAGCAATTTGTATTGCTGTATGTGGGTCAATATATCCGGTATTGTTTACGCCATCCGTCATTAAAATAATGACTTTAGTTTTTGATTTACTTTCTTTCAATCGGGCAACGGCTGTTGCCAATCCCATTCCGATAGCTGTGCCGTCTTCTACCATTCCACTGTGGATGTCTTTAAATAAATTCAACAACACTTGATGGTCTATCGTAATTGGGCATTGCGTAAAGCTTTCACCCGAAAAAATTACTAAGCCTATTCTGTCATTTGGTCTTTCTTTGATAAAATTCATGGCTACTTTTTTTGCTGCTTCCAATCTGTCGGGTTCAAAATCTTTTGCGAGCATGGAGCCTGAAATATCTAATGACAAAACAATATCTATTCCTTGTGTAGAAATTTCTTTTTCAGACAGCGCACTTTGTGGGCGGGCAAGTGCTATAACGATAAAAACGAAAGCCAAAATTTTCAACAAGGGAAGCAATGCCAATAATTTTACTTTTAATCCTGCTTGCTGAGTTAAAACGCCCCCATGTTGCGGTAGGTTGAAAGTAGGATAATAAGAAGTTCGTTTGTAATAAAACCAATACACTAACAAAGGCACTGCCAGCAATAGCCAAAAGTATGGTGGATGCGCAAATGTGTATGGTAGAAATTTAGCCATTGGTTATTATTTATTGTTTATCAGTTATTAGTTATTGGATTCAACTATTAACAAATAATTTTAACTACTCTTTTTATCTGTTTTTTTCTCTTCTTCTAATTGTTTTGTTTTATCAATGAAATCATGAATGATTTTATAGGAGTTTTCATTTTCCATAAAATCGGGTTGAGCTTTGGCAAATTTTACAAAATCACTCAATACTAAAACATCATTTAACTCTTTCTTTAAGGATTGCTTCATCACTCCTTTGTGCATTGCCGACATTAGCTCGTCGGTGGTTTGTTCCATTGCCGGAATTTTATATCGAAGCTCAATATAACTTCTGGCAATATCCGTTAAGCGTGAATAATATATTTTCACATCTCCTGTTTGCCATAATTTTTCTTGATGTAATTTTTCCAATTCTTTAAACGCCCATACATGCGGAGGTAATAAATATTTTTCATCTATTGGCGTAACTTTCTTTTTTCTATTTTTTATAATCCAAATAATTAATCCTATGATTAATATTGCCAATAAAACACCCATCAGATAAGGTAAAATTTCCTGAAAGGTGTAAGGGATTTTTAAAGGTTGTTTAATGTCTTTAATATCTTTTGTGGTGTCAATTTTTACGCCGGCTACACGAATAGTTATTGGGTCAGTAAGGAAAGTATCTAACTTGCCGTTGTTATCTGCTAAAAACTGAAATTGCGGTAATTGAATTTGACCAGTATCAAATACAATTAAATTGACCAATTGATGGTATTCATATTGTCCTGCTTTTTTTACAGTATCAATAGGTGTATAATTGGCTACTTCTATGGTTTCAGAAATAGAATCTTTTAAAGATGGAAAAACAATTTTATTATTTACGGCACCGGAAACAAATAAATCTACCGGTATCCAATCTCCAATTACATATTCTTTTTGTTTGGTAGATGCGGTGGCTGTTTGAGCAAAAGCAGTATTGAGTAATAAGTATTGGGAAGTAAGTATTAATACAATGAATTTGAAAATGCTTTTGCATTTCAACAATAAAAAAATATTTCCTTTGTTACGATTCATTATCAAATTTCGCTATGCGCGTTTTTTAAAGAAATTCATCAATATATGAACATAAGATTGTTCTGTTTTTATTTTCAACTTATCTGCACCGGCTTTCATAAAGCTTTGATCAAAATTTTTATCATAAAAATTTGCTCGTTCTTTATAAGTTGCTTGTGTTTGTTTATCTGCTGTGTCTATCCATTTTGCATCTCCTGATTCTACATCGCAAACTTGCAGTAATCCAATATTCGGAAGTTCCATATCTAATTGGTCATATACTTTTACTCCAATTACATCGTGTTTTTTTGCAATATGTCGCAATTCATCTGCATAATTTTCATCTATAAAATCGGATAAAACAAATGCAATACTCTTTCTTTTTACCATATTGCTAAAGTTCTCTAAAGCAACGGAAATATTGGTTTTATTACTCTTTGGATTAAAATTCAATATCTCTCTAATGATGCGAAGAATATGTGATTTGCCTTTTTTTGGAGGAATGAACATTTCGACGCTATCGCTGAAAAACAATACGCCTACTTTATCATTGTTTTGTATCGCTGAAAATGCCAATACGCCAGCTATTTCAGCAATTGTTTCATTCTTCAATTGATTTTGTGTTCCTATAAAAGAAGATTTACTCACATCAATTAAAAGCATGATGGTTAGTTCTCGTTCTTCTTCAAATATTTTCACATACGGATGACCAAAACGAGCGGTAACATTCCAATCGATATTGCGTATATCATCGCCGTATTGATATTCCCGAACTTCAGAAAAAGACATTCCTCGACCTTTGAACGCAGAATGATACTCACCGGAAAAAATATGATTTGTCAAGCCCTTTGTCTTGATTTCTATTTTCCGTACTTTTTTGAGTAATTCTGATACTTCCATTGTTATAAAGTGAAGGTGAAAGTGAGGGTGAAAGTGATGTATTATTTATTTTTGTTTTGAATTTGCTATAAGTGTTGAGATTGTTTTTGTCAAAATTTCAATTATTTCATTTAATAAATTAATTCGCACTTCAACAGTATCCTTATCTAATATTTGATTCGATTTTTTGTACCATCCTTTTGATTCTGTAGCAGATCCACGTGCTATTCTTAAAAAATGAGGATATTCATTTTTAGATCCTCTACCATATCTTTCTTCTATATTGGCAGAAACGGAGCCTACTGAACGAATTAGTTGTTTAGCTATTTCTTTACCTCTAAAATCATTTTGAAGAATTTTAGTATCCTCCCATGTTAAATCCCAAATTTCATTTGATTTTATATATGCAGAAAAATCGTCTAACATTTTTTCTATTAATTCTTTAAAAATTTTAAAACCCAATTCACTTTCAGCCTCACTTTCACCCTAAGGAACTTCTACCCGATTTAGAATAGTGTCAATAATATGTTCTTGGGTAATGTTTTCTGCTTCTGCTTCGTAGGTAATACCGATGCGATGGCGCAACACATCCTGTGCAATGGCACGAACGTCTTCGGGGATAACATATCCACGTCGCTTGATAAATGCATACGCTTTAGACGCTAACGCCAAACTGATACTTGCACGCGGGGAACCTCCATAGCTAATTAAATGTTTCAGGTTGTCAATTTTGTAATTAGAAGGCTCACGGGTGGCAAAAACAATATCGAGAATATATTTTTCTATTTTCTCATCCATATACACTTTGCGCACGGTGTCGCGCGCTTGTAAAATAGTTTGAGCTGAAATAACCGGATTTATGTTTGGATTTTTTCCACTTACATTTTGTCGCATGATTTGTCGCTCGTCTTCAAACTCAGGATAGCCAATTTTTACTTTGAGCATAAAACGATCCACCTGAGCTTCGGGCAAATTATAAGTACCCTCTTGTTCTATTGGATTTTGCGTTGCCATTACTAAAAATGGTTCTTCTAATTTAAAAGAGGTATCGCCTATGGTAATGGTTCTTTCTTGCATGGCTTGCAATAAAGCACTTTGTACTTTTGCCGGTGCACGGTTTATTTCATCTGCCAAAACGAAATTAGAAAAGATAGGTCCTTTTTTTACTTCAAAATTTCCTTTTGCTTGATTGTAAATCATGGTGCCTAAAATATCTGCCGGCAGTAAATCCGGCGTAAATTGAATGCGAGAGAATTTAGTATCTATCGCATCTGATAAAGATTTAATGGCTAAAGTTTTCGCTAAACCCGGAACACCTTCTAATAAAATATGCCCTTGTGCTAATAAAGCAATCATCAATCTTTCCACCATGTATTTTTGTCCAACGATAGATTTGGAAATTTCCATGTTTAGCAACTCCAAAAAAGCGCTGTCTTGTTGTATTTTTTCGTTTAATGTTTTTATATCTATGGATTCCATTTTATAGATTTAGAAGTTGATTGCAAATGTACTATGCTTTCATTCATAGGCTTTTGTTATATTGTTAAAAAATGTTAGTCGTTTAGAATTATTTAGAGTTGTAAAATGGCTAAAATAATAATAAATAAACCGCAGACATTGCTGCGGTTTATTTAATTTATATAAGTGAAGTATTTAGTTATATTTTTTTTGCTTTGTGTCCTTTTTCTTTATAAAAGTTTGGATTGTAAGACAAACCTATTCCTATAATATCTCTAAATTGTGCTTTATATCCATAAACGCCAGATTTTCTATCTTTAATAGGCATATCATTGTCATATAATACTTGCCAAAAGACATTCGCAGATAAAAATTTATTTACTTTTAAACCAATAGTAGTTTGCCAGTCAATATCAAAATTTCTTCTATAGTGTTGAGCAGATTCTCGAACAGAAACGCTTAATTCTCTTGGTGTATTTAAGCTGTCTAAGCTAAGTGTATTTCCACGTAAATAATTTTTATATATTTTTAAAACAGAAGAAATACTGATGTTTTGTTTCCAGAAGGTTTGCTTGTATTGGGCTATTAATACAGAACCGAATTCTCTTTTGAGATGGGAAAATGGTGTAATCGGGTTTCCGTAAAAACCAGTTTGGGCAATTGCTTTATCTCCAACATATACTATTTTTGCTGCTAAAGGAGAATAGAATAAAGAGAATTTATTATTAGGTGCATAATCCAAACCTATGGCTGCTTCGAAAGACATAGGAGAACCGCCTTTTGCTATGACGGAATCAAACTTTGAGGTAGTAGCACTCTGAATGAAAGATTTACTAAATTGAGATTTTAAATCAACATAGGCAGCCATGTATAAGGGTTTATAAATCTTATAACCATATTTACTGAATAGCTCCCATCTGTCTGCATTTTTAGCAACTTTTGGCGTGGTTTCCTTAGAGATTTGGATTCCGTATTCAGCGGCTACCCAGTTTTGCCAAAGGTGTTTTCCTTTTTTATAATCTGCGTATGCTCTTAAATTAAAAAGGAACGAAATGGCATTTGTTCCACCGGCTGCCCAATTTTTGAATCCAGCCTGATTAAATGTAATGCTTCCTGTGCCTCCAAATTTCCAACCTTGGAGACTGTCTTCCATTTTTTTCTTTTCATCTGCGGACAAAGCTTCTCCCTTTATTTGTTTTTCTACTTGAGCAAATGTTATATGGTATATGGATAATACGCATATTAATGTAAAAATCAATTTTTTCATATCTAATTATTTAGGAGCAAAAATACAAATTTTAGTTGTGCTGTGTTAT
>JBDKHK010000034.1:0-3146 GCA_039797705.1 Bacteroidota bacterium | reverse complement strand
TAGCAATTGTAGCCGCAGGCGAATTACTAGATATAGCTTGGCTAAAAACAGGAATTCAACTTGTCGCTTTACTTTTTTACATAATAATTCTACAGTTTTTTAGAAATCCAAACCGAAGTATCATTGCCAATGACAACCAAATTGTAGCGCCCGTTGACGGAAAAGTAGTTGTTATAGAAGAGGTTTTCGAACCAGAATATTTCAAAGACAAACGCTTACAAGTTTCGATATTTATGTCGCCCATAAATGTACATGTTACTCGTTATGCCGTTTCTGGATTAGTCAAATTCAGCAAATACCATCCTGGAAAATTTCTAGTAGCTTGGCATCCAAAAGCAAGTACCGAAAATGAGCGAACAACAGTTGTAATTGAAAGCAAAGTTTTTGGCGAAATATTATACCGTCAAATTGCAGGTGCGCTGGCAAAACGTATTGTTAATTATGCCGAAGAAGGTACACAAGTAGTGCAAGGTACGGATGCTGGATTTATAAAATTTGGCTCTCGAGTAGATTTATATTTGCCGTTAGGCACTAAAATAAATGTGAAGTTAAACGAAGTAGCAAAAGGAAATAAAACGATTATAGCAATAGGGTAAAAATGCCAGAAAAAGATTTAGATACTCAATTTCAAAAAGCAATAGAACTTGCGCAAACCATACCACAGTCATCATTGCCACAAGATGTACAGTTGCGCTGTTATGCCTATTATAAACAAGCCACTTTTGGTTCGTTAGGAAGCGTTAATTACTCCAATCTAGATGTAAGAGATGCTTTTAAAAATAATGCTTGGCTACAAATTAGCACTATTTCAGTAGAGGAAGCCAAAAGGCGGTATATCGAGATTATAAACGAAATTTCAAACAATACTATTTTATGAAATACAATCGATTGTTAGTGGTACTATTGGCATTGACAATAGTCGTTTCATGCAAAAAAAGCACTTTAGTAGAACAAGTTGATGTACCCGCAACACCTATTGAAGTAGTAAAAATAAAATCAGGAACCAGCAACCCGTCCGATGTAAAAGCAATAGAAGGCAATTTCAAAATGTTTACATTGCCTTACGATTACAAAGCATTAGAACCTCACTTTGATGCCACAACTGCCGAAATTCATTACTCAAAACACCATTTAGGCTATGTTAATACTTTAAATAAAGTAACGAAAGGCACAAAATACGAACTACTCTCATTAAACGATATTTTTAAAAATCTAAATTTAGCAGACACAGAAGTTCGAAATAATGCGGGTGGCGTTTACAATCATAACTTTTTTTGGGAGAGCATGGCAGCTAATGCAGGAGGAGAGCCCGAAGGAAATCTGATGGAAGCAATTAGTAAAGATTTTGGCACATATGATGCTTTTAGAACGCAATTTACCGAAACAGCATTAAAAGTAGTCGGATCAGGTTGGGTTTGGCTAATTTCCGACCGATCTGGGAAATTAAAAATTGTAACCTCGTCAAATAACGACAATCCTTTAATGAGAAATCTAGGCATATCTGGAATTCCAATTCTAAATTTAGACATGTGGGAACACGCTTACTATTTGAAATTTCAAAATAAAAAGCGGGAATATGTCAACACTTTTTTTAGCGTAATAAACTGGGAAGAAGCCTTAAAAAAATACGACGCTTTTGCTAAAGTTGCAGCACCTCTAGCCTCTCCAACTATACCCGCAGAAGCTATTAAACCACAAGTTACACCCGATGAAAAAGGTGTTGAATCCAGCACAAAATAGATTCAAAAAAACTCTTTAAATATTATATTTAAAGAGTTTTTTGAATGCAATTAAAAAATTATAATTTATAAGACAAGCCTAACATTATCATGCTAGTAGTCATTTTATAAGAAACTTTACTAGCAGGAATCTCTCCTAAAGGATTTGAAGCCCCAGCTAACATTGGATTGTACATTGGACCTTCAGTGCTTCCTTTGCTTTTACCAATATGATAAACACCATTTATTGCTATTTTTTCTGAAAACTCATATCCTAAACCTAATTGGTATGCATTTTGTATAATTGCTGTTGCTGGAACTGAGAAAAATGCTAATTCTTCTTTAATAGGATTTGTGTTAAATGTGTAACCCGCTCTAATTGGCATTTTTTTAATCCCTTTGTATTGAGCTCCTAGTGATATAATTTGCATATCATCCCATCCAAAACCACTTACTGCTCCTACAGATGTCCATCCTGATTTTTCAAAACCTTCTGTTTTTGAGTATTCAACTTGCCTTGCATCAACTGCTAAATCAAATTTACTTGTAGAATATCCAATACCCAATGAGTATATTGCAGGGAAATTCATTGTAAAAGAACTTTCTGAAGACGTATTGTCTAAATACGTGTTTTTAAATTTAAAATCAGAGAATTTTTGCTCTGTTTTGTAACTAGCCCCAATTTTGAATCCTTCTTCATTGTGAAATAAATACCAATTTGTCCTCCATATCCTGTTGCTGTCGCATTGTTAGTACTAGGATAACCAGCCATTGATGGGTTTGCTGTTGGATTTGGTTTTAGTTCTAATGTAGCAACATCGAAATTAGGTGAAATACCTATAGAAACTGTTTTAGAGAGTTTGTAAGCATAACTTATACCTGCTTGAAACATAGCAAAATTTGAAGCCAAATTACCAAAACCTCCCATTGCTTGAGGCGTATTTATAGGGTTTGTTGTACTTTCTGGAAAATCTACTCCAAATCCACTTACGCCAAATCCAAATATTCCAAAGGTGTGTTTACTGTCTTTTTTTCCATAAACAAATGCTAAATTGGGTAAAATCGAATTCTTTTTCACATCAACTGATGTACCACTCATCGGCCGCCCATTGTAGGAACAGTAGATGAAAGCTCAGGCTTTGCCATAAAATAACCTGCATCTAAAGTTATTATTCTTCCTTCAAAAGCAGAAATTGCAGCTGGATTCCAATTAAGAGCTCCATTGATATCTAACGGCTGTGCAGTTGAAGCTCCTCCCATAGACATATTGACCGCACTGACTCCTTGCATAAGATGCCCTGATTGTGCAAAAATGGTTGTAATAAATAAAAGGGTAATAAATGTGATTGTTTTTTTCATGATGTTTTTAATTTAATAGTTAGTTTTTAATTTTAAGACGAGATAAAAATAAGTTTTAAATAAATGTTA
>JBDKHK010000033.1:0-17946 GCA_039797705.1 Bacteroidota bacterium | reverse complement strand
CACAATAGGCGCATACGTGCGAGTAGGCGAAAGCACCAATTTACCTGCATTTATTGGGCTTCCGTCAACTTTATCTGTTAATAATTTTGTACCAGAATATACTAAGTCTGCTGGCGTGTTTGGGTCAAATGCTTCCGAATATTTTTGAGCATACATATTGGAAAATACATCATGGCGGGCAGAAGTTAATCCGTTACTTCCCATTCCACCATTGTATTCATTTTCATAAATTGCCTGTCCATAAGAAGCCAATCCAACGATTACATTTCCTGCTTTGATATTGGCATTATCTATTACATCTTCTCTGCGAAAACGTGCTGTCATTACGGCATCTACAGAAACGGTACGAATCACATCGCCCATATCAGCGGTTTCGCCGCCCATTGGATAAATGCGCACGCCATTTTCATTCATCATTTCCACCACTTCATTCGTGCCGTCAATAAGTGCTTTTATCACTTCTCCAGAAATCAAATGTTTATTTCGGTTGATAATACTCGACATCAAAAAATTGGAGGTAGCACCAACACAAATTAAATCATCCGTATTCATTACTATTGCATCTTGCGCAATGCCTTTCCACACAGATAAATCGCCGGTTTCTTTCCAATATAAATAAGCTAAAACACTTTTTGTGCCAGCACCATCAGCATGAATGATAGAGCAATAATTATCATCTCCGGTTAAATAATCTGGATAAATTTTACAAAAAGCTTGTGGAAATAATCCTTTATCGGTATTCTTAATAGCTGCGTGTACTTCATCTTTAGTGGCGGAAACACCGCGTTGGTCGTATCTGTTTGTGTTCGTCATAATTATTTAAAAAATTGCTTATACACCAAATTGTCTTAAATGGTGATCTAAATGTTTATACATGGCTCTGCCCCAAGTGTCTTTATCCATTACGCCAAAAATAGGATGTGAGCCATGCAACTCTTTAGCCGTTAAAAATTGTTGATAGGTTTCTAAAAATTCTTGTTTTGCCTTCACAAAACCTGGGTCAGTATTTACAATAAAATCTTTGGCTGTCATCATATTTTTGGGCCAAGGAATTATGTCAATCATTAATTTTCTCATTAAAGGATTGGCAACTAAGAATTGTAAATTTTCTTTGGGTAAATTAATTTTCTGAATGGGAACGGCAAAAGCTACTTCTAAATGTTTCAACATTTGCGAAACGGACATTTTCCCCCATTGTCGTTGATAATTTTCACTTAGATTATTTATTCTGCTTTGCACTTCATGCTGTATTTGCTTATCAAAAAGTGATGGCATATTAATTTTGTTTTGGTAAAAATACAACTAATTTCTGATTGCTCCATTGGATTGATTTTTATGAAATTGTTTGAAATTGTTAGCAAAACCTTCAGCAGCTACTCTCCGGCAGCTAAAAAATAAAAATATACACTATATTTATACCTTACAATATATTTTATGCAAAGAGTAGCCGTTATACGAAGAGCCCATTTTAATGCTGCACATAAATTATGGAATGAGCAATGGACAGAAGAAAAGAATAAGGAAATTTTCGGGTTATGCTCTAATAAAAATTTCCATGGACATAATTATATTTTAGAAGTAAAAGTAATGGGCGAAATACATCCTGAAACAGGCTATGTGATTGATTTAAAAATATTAAAAGCAATCATAAAAGAGGAAATTGAAGACCGATTTGACCACAAAAATCTAAACTTAGATACAGAGGAATTTAAACACCTCAACCCCACTGCCGAAAACATTGTGGTAGTTTCTTATAATAGAATTCGTGCAAGGCTGGATAAAAAATATGATTTACAAATCCGACTTTGGGAAACAGAAAATAACATGGTGGAATATCCTGTATTTTAACAAAAAAAGCTACTTTGTATTTTAATTTTAATTCACTATCTACATAATTTCTTAAAAAAATTAGCAATTCAATTTTATAAATATTAACTTCAAAATTCAATTTAGGATTATGCAGAGTGTTTTTTTGAAAAGGATTTTTGTTTGTTTTTTGATAATTGCAAGTTATTCTTCCGTAAAAGCTACCCATATAGTAGGCGGAGTAATGAATTATAGATATTTAGGAAACGACAAGTTTGAAATATCCCTTTATGTTTATCGAGATTGTATCCATGGGATTCCACCTTTGGACAACCCTGCAAGTATTAGAATTTGGGATGGGGTTTCTGAGTATTATAGTTATGTAAATGTTCCATTTGATGATACATTACCACCCATGACTCCTGACCCTTGTGCACAAATAACAACGCCTGTTTGTGTAAACTGGACACGCTACAAAGACACCCTTATTTTACCACCCAATGATTTAGGATATACCATTTATTATCAAAGATGTTGTAGGAATAATACTATACAAAATATAACTTATAATTCCAGAGGAGGTGGTGCAATGGATTGGGGAGCTACTTACTCCATCAATATTCCGCCGGCAAATACTGCTGGACAACAAATAGTAAACTCTACGCCTGTTTTCACCAATTATCCGCCCTTATATATCTGTGTAAATAAACCAATAGTTTATGACAATAGTGCAGTGGATGCAGAGGGAGATTCATTAGTATATAGCTTATGTACCCCTCTTTCGGGTGCTTTCCCTGCCGATCCATTAAATTATTACACAGAGGAAACTCCACCCTTTGAAGAAGTAGTATGGAGTACACCCTATAATATAAATAATATGTTGGGCGGCGTTCCGCTAAAAATTAATTCAAAAACCGGATTATTAACTGGAACTCCCAATACCACGGGGCAATTCGTGGCAGGCGTTTGTGTAGATGAATACAGAAAGGGTGTTTTATTAACGCATACTTCCCGAGATTTTCAGTTTAATATTATTGATTGCAACTTACAAATAGTCAGTAGTTTTTTTGCTCCAGATATTCAATGCAATAGCCTGACTGTGGGCTTTGAAAATCAAAGTAGTGGTGCAACTGATTACAAATGGTATTTTGGTGATGGTGATTCTTCTATTGATGTAAATCCATCTCACACGTATAAAGATACTGGCAGATATACCGTAAGATTGGTGAGTTTGAATAATATTACCAATACTTGCCAATCGGAATATTCTAAGGTTATCTCTCTTCAGTATCAAAAAATAAAAGCAGATTTTTCTGCAAGTTTTGATGCCTGCTTAGGAAAAAATGATGTTATAAAATTTAATGATAAAAGCACAGATGCCTTTACTATTATTGATTGGAAATGGAATTTCTCTAACGGAGATTCGTCCAAACTAAAAAGCCCATATATTTTATACAATGGCATTGATACCAGTATAAATGCCGTACTCACAGTTACTTCATCTAATGGATGTTCTTCATCTATTACAAAAACAATTCGACTGTATCCAAAAGCACCTTATGAATTAACCAAAGTAGTAACGAAATGTACCAATACAGGAGATGCGCAATTCTCTATAATTATGAGTGGAAATAATATTTTTACTTGGAGCCCGGCAACTGGATTAAACAATCCAAATATTCAAAATCCTACAACTAATATTAATAAAAACATTACTTATTACGTTACGATAAAAACGCCGTTGGCGAATGGAGACACTTGCGTACAATTCGATAGTGTTCAAGTAAAAACCATCAATACTGTGCAAATTAATTCAACAGATTCTATGAAGGTTTGTAATGATTCTATTCGTTTAAGTGTGCCTTTATCAACAGGGCAAAGTGTAATATGGTCCACCAATAATCTCTTTATTCCTATAATTGGAACAACAGCAAATATTGTGGTTGCTCAAAAGAATGTTGCTCAAAAATATTATGTAAAAATCTCCACTCAAGAATGTGAAGCGGTCGATAGTATTGTTGTTTTTTATAGTGACACTATTCCAACCATTCAACTTGCAGATAAAATTTTACAATGCTCAAACGAGGTGGATTTAAAGGCAGAAATCAATCATTATGATAACGTCATTTGGTCTTCCTCTCCTATTTTTCAACCCATATTATCTAACACAAATGTCTTACATCTTAACCAAACTCCAAAAACAGTAACGTATTATGTAAAAGCTGACTTTAGAACTTGCTCCAATATAGACAGCATAAAAATTACTGTTCAAGACACGTTACCTTTAATCGTTTTGGATGATTCTATCAATATTTGTGGCAAGAATGTAATCTCTTTAAGTGCAACAGTTCGCAGAGCTACTTCTATGATTTGGTCGGACATGCCTGATTTTAGCAACATCATTGGCACAACATCCAATCTTATCGTTTTACCACCAGCTACAGAAAAAAAGGTGTATTACTTAAAAGCATTTTATAGAGACTGCCCTACTACAGATAGTATTATTGTTCATTATAGTAAAACTACGCCAACAATTGCACTGCGTCACAACATGGTTGCTTGCAGCAACCGTGTACAGATAGAGGCTCAAATTTCTGATGCAGAAACTATACAATGGTCACTAAATAATAATTTCAATTCTATAATTTCTACAGAAGCTATTTTAAATATCAATCAATCCAATCCACTTCAAACATATTATGTAAAAGCCATTTCAGGTTTTTGTATTGCCACAGATAGTATTTCGGTAAGATTACAAGATAAGCTTACAGAAATTTCATTAAGTGATTCACTGTTTGTTTGTGGAGATTCTGTTCGTATTCATGCTATTGTTTCTAATTACAATTCACTACAATGGTCAGCAAATCCAAATTTTGATGTGATTATTGATACTACTTCCAGTATTATTTTAAAACAAGAAGAAAAACAAAAAACATACTATATAAAAGCTATCAATGGCAATTGTGAAACAATAGATAGCATCACTGTTTTTTACCATGAAACGCAGCCTTCTGTAAGTTTATCCTCTCCTGGTATATTTTGCACTGATAGTGTTTTTGCTTATGCTTTTGTAGATTCTTACACAGAAGTGGAATGGTTCGAGAATAGAGATTTAGCACATCTAATTGGAACAAGCCTTACCTTACAAATAACCCAGCCCATTGGGGAACATTGGTATTATTTCAGAGCTTCCTCCGATTTCTGTACGACCTTGGATAGCATAAAACTTTCCAATCACTCCATCAAATACCAAAAACCAACTATTGCTGTTTGCGCAGGCAAAAAAGCAACAGTAGATTTACAAGTACAGTCTGCAACGGATTATACTATAACTTGGCAAATAGATACCACCGCAATTACGACAAAAAATAACTCAACTATAGAAATAAATCCAACTAAAAATCAAACAATTTATTTCCAAATCAATAATTTATCAGGATGTAGTATTAGTGACAGTTTATTAGTTTCGGTATATTCTTCTCCCATTGTTCATGCTAGCGCAGATAAAGTTGTTATTTACAAAGGCGAGCAAGTGCAATTAACAGCCACACAAAATGAAAGTTATAAATACAATTGGACTCCAGCTGGTGTCTTGTCTTCCTCAGAAATTTATAATCCAACGGCAACTCCTTTAGAATCTACTACTTTTACTATTATTGTAACGGACAATCATCAATGCCAAAATAGTGATACTATACATGTCGATGTTTTAGAATCTGATTGTTCTCCTGCTTCTATATATATTCCAAATGCATTTTCTCCCAATGGAGATGGCATCAACGATGTTTTCAAAATCAGAGCTACGGGAATTCTAAAAAATATGCATTTAGAAATATACGACAGATGGGGTCACAAAGTATTCTCTTCTGATAATATCAATGATGGATGGGATGGGATTTACAAAAATCAACCTGCACCAGTAGATACCTATGGATATTATTTTGTAGGGGAATGTTTACAAGGCAGCAAAATTATTTTAAAGGGAAATATTACATTGGTAAAATAATTTATCAGAGTATATTATTAATACATCTCTTTGCTTATCTTCGTAAGGAAAACTATAAATTTCTTAAAAATAGAGTACATTACTATTTTATTTTGTCTCTTCTAAAATTATTTCATGAGAAAGTTGCTGATTACATCCTTGCTTTTTTCTTTTATTCCTCTTTTTGGAAAAAAGATTACCCTTTCAACCATAGATTACACACAAAATATCGGACAATGGACTACCCCCGTTTTGTATAAAGCAGATTTACATGGAGGTTGGGCATTTTTAGAAAAAAATGCCATTACATTTAAATTTTTAGAACACGCACACAAACATCCCTCTAAAAACGAACAACCTGAAAAAATAAAAGGACATGCCTATAAAATCAACTGGTTAAATGCTAATTCTAACCCAAAAGTGGATGGAATGGACAAACAATCCTACTACAATAATTATTTTATTGGGAAAGATGAAAACAAATGGAAATCGAATGTAGGCAATTATAGAACTATTTTTTACCACGATGTATATTCCAATATAGATTTTAAAATTTATAGTGATGCATCCACTATGAAATCAGATTATATCGTTCGAAAAAATGGAAATCCAACAGATATAAAATTTCAATATCAAGGTTTAGATAAAATTTCCATCGAAAAAAATGGAAACTTAAAACTCACAACTTCTATCAATACAATTTATGAATTACGCCCTTATGCCTATCAAACTATCCAGGGTAGAGAAAAAGAAGTAGCTTGTGAATATAAATTAGTGGGCAATGTTTTAACCTTTCGACTGCCACAAGGATATGATAAAAATTATGATTTAATAATCGATCCTACATTAATATTTTCTACTTATTCAGGTAGTTATTCTGACAATTGGGGCTCTTCCGCAACACATGACAATGATGGAAATATGTTTTTAGGCGGTGTAGCTTTTGGAAATAAATATCCAACTACTTTAGGCGCTTTTCAAACCGATTTTGCCGGCGGCTCTTGGTATGAACCAACTGATGTCGTCATTACAAAATTCAATGCAACAGGCACAACAAGGCTTTATTCTACTTATTTAGGCGGATCAGATAATGAAATCTTGTCAAGCTTGCTATGTACTCCCAAAAATGAATTAATCGCAGTAATGACAACTAGTTCTACTGATTTTCCTGTAACGTCCAATGCTTATGACAAAACATTTAATGGAGGTGATTTTGCACTCGCTTATGACATACTTCTGCCCAATGGAACTGACCTTGCAATTACAAAACTAAACACCAACGGCACTGCATTAATTGGCTCTACGTACTACGGTGGCAAAGGAAATGATGGGGTAAATTTAAGCAACCTTACTGCCTATAATTACGGAGATGAATCCAGAAGCGATGTAGCTATTGATAAAGATGGAAATATTTATATTACTTCAACTACCAATTCGTCTGATTTGCCTGGAACTTCAGGAAAAGCTCAACCAAATTTTGGTGGCGGTGAATCGGATGGGTTAATTGCAAAATTTAATTTCAACTTATCAAATTTACAATGGGCAAGCTATTTTGGAGGCTCCAAAACAGACGCATCTTACAGCATGGGATTAGATAAAAATGAAAATATTTTTATCTGTGGTGGAACTTCCAGTAACAATTTACCCAGCAAACAAAATGGATTAAACCCAAATTATAAAGGAGGTGAAACAGATGGGTTTATAACCAAAATAAATAATAATGGCACTACTATCTTAGCCACTTCTTATCTTGGTACCGATGATTATGATCAAGCATTTATTTTAGATTTAGACATCAATGACAATGTTGTAATATTTGGACAAACTTTAGGTGCATACCCAAGAAGCAATGGTGTTTATTTTAATTCCGGCAGCTCACAATTCATCCATAAAATAAATAACACCCTCAACACCTCTATTTTTTCTACTGTTTTTGGAAGTAAAAATTCTACTTCTATAAATATCGTTCCTACCGCATTGATGGTGGATGTTTGTGGAAATATTTATGCCGTGGGTTGGGGTGGTGCAGTAAATCATGAAGGCAATACTTTTGATATGGCAATTACTCCAGATGCATACAAGAAAACAACCGATGGCAGTGATTTTTATCTTTTTAATTTAAATGCAAGTGCTACTACATTAAAATATGCTACTTACTTTGGAGAAGATGGCGGCATCGGCGATCATGTGGACGGCGGCACCAGTAGATTCGATAAAAATGGAATTGTATATCAAGCGGTATGTGCAAGCTGTGCTCAAACCAATTCATTTCCAACCACTCCCGGAGTTGTTGGCCCAGATAATAATTCTAACAACTGTAATATGGCAGGATTCAAATTCAAATTTGACTTAACCGCATTGCAATTAATCCAAACAACTGCTACTCCATCTAATGGCTGTGTGCCATTAAAAGTAGATTTTGCATACAAAGCTTCCGTGCCCGGTACAAGTTGGTATTGGGATTTTGGAGATGGCAGCACTTCTACCAGTGCACTTCCTACTCATACCTACACCTCTGCAGGAAATTATACCGTTCGATTTATTATAAATGATGCGGATAATTGTAATCCAGCGGACTCTACCTCTTTTACCATAAGTGCCGGAGAGCGAAAAACAAGTATTTTGGACACAGTTATTTGCCACGGTAATGTACTTGTTATAGCCAACCAATCATTTTCCAAAACGGGAACATACGAAGTTACCCTACCAACAACCCAAGGCTGTGATTCCATTATAACACTTCATCTTACTATTATTGACAGTGTTGTTGTTCATTTAGATCAAACCATTTGTTCTGGTGGTAGCTTTTCCATAGGAAACAATACCTTTAACAAAACAGGGAATTACACCGTACTGTTAGACGCCGTTTCGGGATGCGATAGCATTATTCATTTAAACCTAACGGTAGAAGACACTTTAAGACAAAAACTTTATAAAGAAATTTGCAAAGGACAACAATTCAATATTGGAGATTATATTTTTTATAGAACAGGCGATTACTCTGTGTACCTAAAAACAGCTATCGGATGCGATAGCCTTGTACAGCTTTCCTTAAACGTTTTAGATACTTTAAAAGAAAATGTAAACAGCAAAATTTGCGAAGGAGATAGTATTACTATTGGCACACAAGTAATTTATGATGCTGGCGAATATGATATTTATCTTTCTTCTGTTGGTGGATGTGATAGTATGGTACATTTATCCCTTACAGTTTTACAGCACCAATACTCCAGATTAAGCGAAGCAATTTGCCAAGGAGCAACTTTTCAAGTAGGCAATCAAATATTTAGTAAAGCAGGAGAATATATCGTTCACCTCCCAACCGAATCAGGATGTGACAGTATTGTCTATTTTACGCTATCTACCCACGCGCTCCCTATCATAGATGCGGTAGCAGACAAAAGCATTGCATTAGCAGACGAACCAATACAATTAAATGTAATAACAACAGAATCCTTAACCTACAACTGGGTGCCAGCAAATTTTGTAAGCAATGCATTTATTCAAAATCCAACAACAACCATATCTGCTCCAACGTGGTTCATCGTTTCTGTTCGAGATAAAGAAACAAAATGTACTGCAACAGATTCTGTATTTGTTGATTTAGGATATTTATCTTGCACAAAAGACCATATTTTTATTCCAAATGCATTTTCTCCAAATGGAGATGGTATAAATGATTTATTTTTAATTCGCAGTACTATTTTAAAATCAATGCATTTAGAAATTCTTGACAGATGGGGAAATAAAGTATTTGAATCGGATGATATTAATAAAGGTTGGGATGGCCTATACAAAGGACAACCAGCAACCGTAGATTCTTACGGTTATTATTTTATAGGAGAATGTAAGCAAGAGCAGAATAATAAAATTGTAATAAAAGGAAATGTATCCTTACTAAGATAAATTATTTAAAAAAATAAACTAAATTAGCGCATATGAAAAGGTATTTAATTTTAAGCCTATTAGTAATAGCAGCCATCACCAGACCTGCCAAAGCTCAGGATCCTCATTTTAGTCAAATTCAGTACAACCCACTATACTTAAATCCAGCATTTGCCGGTGTTACAGAATATGGTAAAGCCAACAGATTAGCAGGTATATATCGAGATCAATGGAGAACACTTCCTGTACCCTATTCTACCACCAATGCCTCCTTCGATAGATTATTAAAAAAATTTCCAAAAGGTTGGCTAATTGGTGGCGGAGTTAGTTTTTTGTATGATAGAGCTGGCGATGGGCATCTCAGTATCTTTAATCCCAATTTAACCATGAACTTTGGTAAATATTTCAATAAAGAAAAACAATTATTAACCCTTGGTATTACAGCTGGTGTTACTATTAAATCTTTAGATTATTTAGGTTTACAATTTGACAACCAATACAACGGTTCTTCCTTTGACCCCAATCTTCCAACGGGCGAAGCATTTTCCAACAATAATATTTCCTACCCTAACTTTACTTTAGGTTTAAACTTTAGAACAAAAATAAAAGAAAAATCCACTTTGGATATTGGTGCTTCTACCTCTAACTTACATCAACCCAATCAAAACTTTTTATATTACACCTCTTCCAAATTGCCCTCCAGACACACTGCTTATGCTAAGGCAAAAGTGGGCATAAAAGATAATTGGAATATTCAACCAGGCGTTTTCTTTGAAAATCAAAAGAAAGCCAACCAAGTATTGATTAATGCAATTGCAGAAGTAAGATTTAGTGAAAAGAAAAATTTTGGATTAGGTTTTGGTGCCGGCTACCGTGCTATTGGAAACGATGCTGCCATTGCTTATTTATCTTTCTTATACAAAACATTACGTGTGGGCGCTGCGTATGATTTTAATGTATCCAGCTTTAGAAAAGCAACAAAAGCACAAGGAGCATTTGAGTTAGCATTAAATTATGAATTTGGTTCTGTCAAAAAAGAAAAACCATGTCCTAAATGCCCTACCTATGTACCTTCCAGTATAGAAACAATTGTTAGAGTTAAATACCAAGATTCTGCCAATAATTTAGTAGATACCATTATTACTAACTTTATTCCGGCTGATACCGTTCCGCACCAATATACAGATTCTATCGAATTAATATTGAAACCGGTAGTCATGAAAACAGTTAACAATATTGACCAAACTATTACGAAAACAACAGAGAAAATTATGTCTATGTTGCCTATCGAATTATATTTTGACAATGACATTCCAAAAGAAAGAAAAGATGGTGATATTGCTGATTACACCTCTTTATATACTACCTACAAAACAAGAATAAAAGAATTTACTTCTAAATCAAAAGATGGCTCTTCCAGTGTTTCTCAATTCTTCGCAGATATTGACAAAAGCTATAGTCGTGTTGATGATATTACAAAAGAATTATCCAATTTAGTTGATAGTGGTTACGTGGTAACACTTGAATTCAGAGGATATGCATCGCCATTAGCCTCTGCAGAGTACAACCAAAAACTATCCGAACGTCGTATTACCAGTATTATAAAATTCTTTGGCAACCGATTAGGAGAGAAATTCAAAATATTAGCCGGTTCCGCATTAGCCGTTCCATTTGGTAAAACAATGGCACCAAAAGACATCAGCGACAACAGACAAGACCTTGCACATTCTGTATATAGCGTGGGTGCTTCCAGACAACGAAAAGTGGAAGTAGTCGGTATTAAAATAGAAAAAAAATAGATAAACCAAGATTATCCACTTATCAAAAAAACCTCGCAAATTCTGCGAGGTTTTTTTTATGCTAAAAATTGGATAAGTAAACGTTAAGTCTTATCTTGCAAGAATAATTTTTTTATAACTATGAACGTATCAGGAATAGAAGAAAATGTAGATATACATCCACAAGATCAAGATGCTAATAGAGTATTCGAACAGTACATTGAACGAAAACCAAGTTCATTATTCGTTCGTTTTCTTATTACCACCAGACACCTTTCAGGATTGATGCTCGGTGGTGGTTTTGCTTATCTGCGTCACAGAAGAGCAACGAAAGCAAAATTTAGTATCACTCAAGATATAATTCTTCGATTAATTCTGTGGTTACATTGGCCGCTTTTAAAAAAGAAATTAATCAAACAACCATTTTCAGTTCAATTGCGACGTCGATTGGAAATGCTGGGAGCTACTTATATTAAACTCGGACAAATTATGAGTTTGCGAGAAGATATGCTTCCAAAAGACATTACAGACGAATTAAAAAAACTACTGGATGCACTACCAGCAATTGGATATGATCGTTTTGCCGAATTAGTAGAAATACAAATTGGTCAACCCTTGCATAAAGTATTTACAGAGGTAAAACAAAACCCATTAGGCTCCGCATCTATAGCACAAACACATAGAGCTACCTTGCGCACAGGCGAAGAAGTAGTTTTAAAACTCATTAAACCCGGAACACGTGAATTAATTCAAACAGATAGTAAAATTATCAAAGTAATGGGGGCATTCCTGGAATTATTTATTCCACAATTACAACCCAAAAACATGTTTACGGAATTCTGCGATTACACTAATAAAGAAGTAGATTTTCGATTAGAGGCTGATAATGCAGAAGAATTTACAGCTAATTTCCTCAAACATCCAGAAATTCATTTTCCTAAAATATACCGCGAATACTCTACCAGCGATTTAATTTGTATGCAATTTATTCGAGGCATAAAACCCGACAAACGTGCTTATGACCGATACAACGAAACTGATCGTGAAAAAATAGTAGATTATGGTGCTTATGCTATCATTCAAATGCTATACCAAGATGGATTTTTTCATGCCGATTTACATCCGGGTAATTTAATGATTATGGATGGCCCCAACGGGCCGCAAGTTGGTTTTATAGATTTGGGTATGGTAGGGCGTTTTGAAGACGGTACGCGAAAAACCATGCTGTATTACTTTAATAGCCTGGTAATGGGCGATCCACAAGGAGCCGCAAGATACCTTACCTTATTAGCAAAAAAGAACAAAGACACTGATGTGGAAGGGTTTCGTAAAGCATTTATTGCAATAGGAAATAAATGGTTAAAATCACCAAATTTTAAGGAATTTTCATTAGCAAAATTAATCCTTGAGTCAGTAGCTTTAGGTGCAAAATATCGAATGTATTATCCTTTAGAATTAGTTTTAATGGTAAAAGCCATTATTACATACGAAGGAGTAGGTAATGTAATTATGCCTGGTTTTGATATTCAAAAAATATCGAAAAAACATATCCGCAAAATGATGCTGAATGAAGTAAATCCATTGGATTTATTTAAAACTCAATTGCAAAATGCTCCTGAATTTATGGATATTATTAGCCGTTCTCCGTTAGTACTTTCTGAAGCTTTTAAGCGTTTTGAAAATGGATTGGTGGAAAAGAAAAAACCAATTGGTTATGGCATACAAAATACCATTTTGGGTGGTTGCTGTATTGTTGGTGGTTCTATTTTGGCTGCTGCCGGGCTGGAATGGTATGCTTTTACTCCACTTTTAGTATTCGGATTTATCACGGCGTGGAAGTCTTAAAATTGTTTTTTTAGAGATTCAACATCACATACCGACTCATTAAATAATGGGAAATAATTTCATTATAATATTATAAATGAGGTGGAAAAATACGGAAGAAACCAGAAGGGGACATTTCCTTATATTTAGTAGCCGAGCTTAGGCATTTGCGTTTTGGGCATGCGCTTAAATTCAGAAAAGTAGAACTACCTATCCAGAAGAAAGCTGTTCAAACTTCCCTTCTGTTGCTAGCAGCTTGCTCTTCCGTAAAACTCAATTCTCTGTTTAGTTGGACAAATAAATTTAGACTACATTTCAAACAAAAAAAGCTCCATTTTTGGGTACATTGGCTAAATAGTTTTTGACCATATCGCCATTTTTTCCTTTAATTATTATTTCAAAGGAGTCTGTTGCGCTATTCTTTTTCTTCTTTTATATTCACCAAAAGAAATCATTTTTCTTTGTTGTTCATCCCAAAGATTAGAGCGTAGTGTTTTTAAACTTTGCCAAAAAGTAAGGGTGTTGGTGTGTTTTAAAAATACAGGATTTTCCTGGTGGCATTTTCTCAAATTATAATTTGGGATAGCAGGGCTTAAGTGGTGAATATGATGGTATCCTATATTTCCAGATAACCAATGAAATACTCTTGGTAATTTATAGTAAGTACTGCCTTTCACAGCCGCCACCACATAATTCCATTCTTCTTTTTTTGCTTTAAATACATGCTCGTATTGATGTTGGATATAAAAAAACCACAATGCATAAATACCAAAGAAAAATAAATTTGTAAACTGCACTACCAAAAATCGTTCTACTCCAAATAAATAAGCAAGCAATGCATACGTAGCAACAAAAAGAATATTACTAATATTTACGTTTTTTCTAACTGTTTTAAAATAATCAGAACTAACAAAAGCAAAACGGTTATAAATAACCACATAAATAAAACCACCTATAGTAAAAAGATATAATGGATTTCGGTAAATGCGATAATAAATTTTTGTCTTCCAAGTAGCGTTTGCATATTGGTCTGTAGTAAACACTTCAATATCTCCAATATCGCTTACTTCCAATTGTCCGTTGTGCGCATGATGGTAACTGTGATTTTTTGCCCAATAGCGATAAGGAATCAATGTACACACGCTGCATACAGTGCCCACAATTTCATTCATGTTTTTATATTTCGTAAAAGAATTATGTCCACAATCGTGTTGTATGATAAATATTCTGGATAGTAAAAAACCATTGAGCAACGCTACTAATGCCGATAAGAAAAAAGATTTATCATATAAGTATAATTGTAACGCAATGAGTAAAACATAGAAAATAAAACTATTCGCAATTTGAATAATTGCTTGTTTCGTACTCGGAACTTGATATTTTCGTATCATTTGATTCCAATTTTTCAAATCTTCTAACAGTTGTTCTTTGCTAAATGTACTCATATTGGAGAAATGGGTTAAAATTTGAGTGCAAAGTTAGCTCAAATACTTATTAATTGGTATAAAATAAATAATAGTAAGATTTACTTAAAGTTCTTCCACATCATACTCTCCATCGGCTGTGGGGAGCGTTGATTATATTTAGCAGATGTCTTTTTATTGTAGGCATTTTCAATATCACCTTCCACCACAAAATAAATAAGCTGCCCCACCGGCATACCGGCATAAATACGCACCGGATGGATGCAAGAAATTTCCAATGTCCAATGGTTGCAAAAACCTACATCTCCTTTTCCTGCTGTGGCATGAATATCTATACCCAATCTGCCCATACTGGATTTGCCCTCTAAAAAGGGAACATGTGCCTGTGTTTCTGTATATTCCAAAGTAGATCCTAAATACAACGTTCCTGGTTGTAAAACAAATCCTTCTGTGGGTATTTCAAAATGATGAATGGTATTGTGTTTTTTTGCATCTAAAACTGGGCTTTCATAAGTAGCAAAATACTTACTAAGGTGTACATCATAAGAGTTGGTGCCTAAATAATCCCTATTAAAAGGTTCAATAACTATAGTTCCCTTTTCTATTTCTTGCAAAATGCCTTTATCCGTTAAAATCATGGAACAAAGATAGAAAATAGTAGTTAGTAGTAAATAACTAAAAGTAGAAATTTTATAGCTCTCCTGTATTTAACTTGTATGGAATATTTTTTACTTATATATTATATATATTTAAAATATTAACATATAAAAAATAAATTTCTTAAAAAAAAAATAACCTATTCCAAAACAAATCAATAGGCTCTTACATTTTTGCCTTCCATATAATTAATGAATGCATTTAAAACAACTCTATTTCCGCCGGGGGTTGGATAATCGCCGGTAAAATACCAATCTCCTAAATTTTTTGGACACGCTTGGTGTAAATTGTCAATGTTTTGGTAAATCAACTGAACATCTGAAAAAATATGATTGGGCTTTACTATTGCAGCTATTTCTATAGAAATTTCTTCTGCTGTAAATGGTTGATATACTTCTTTTACCAAATTTATCATTTCCTCCACAGGTTTCTCTAATTCAATTTTACATCGTTTATATAAATCTTCCAAAAACGAATATTCATTTCGTTTTTTCCATAGATTAACCGCTGCTTGAAACGCAACAAACGTACCCATTTTACTCATATCTATACCATAACAATCGGGATAACGAATTTGAGGCGCGGAGGATACTACAATAATTCTCTTAGGTTGTAATCTATCCAACATCGTAAGAATACTTTCTTTTAAAGTAGTTCCTCTTACAATAGAATCGTCCAACACCACTAAAGTATCTTGATTGTTTTTCACTAATCCATACGTAACATCGTAAACGTGGTGCACTAAATCATTTCGGGAGCTATCTTCCGTTATAAAGGTGCGCATTTTCACATCTTTCACTGCTATTTTTTCAACCCGAGGCATGATGGAAATTTTTTTATTTAATTCCTCTGTTGAGTTTATTTCCCCTCGTTGAAAGGCTTCTAAATTATGCCTAAAATGTCTATGCTGGATTTCTTCCGTTAAACCAATAAATGCAACTTCTGCGGTGTTTGGAATATATGAAAAAACAGTATTTTCAATGTCATCATTCACCGCTTTCATTATATCGGGAACTAATAATTTGCCTAAAGTTTTTCTTTCTTGATAAATTTCAAAATCACTGCCTCTAGAAAAATAAATACGTTCAAAACTGCACGCTTTGCGCTCTAACGGCTTTCGACACATCACCTCTCCTACGCTTCCGTCTTTGTGTATTATCAACGCATGGCCAGGTTGAATTTCTTGTACTTTGCTTCTGTGAACATTGAACGAAGTTTGAATAGCAGGACGTTCTGATGCTACTACTACTACTTCATCGTCTTTATAATAATATGCAGGACGAATACCATTGGGATCGCGCAATACAAAGGCATCGCCGTGCCCAAACATTCCGGCAATGGCATAACCTCCATCAAAATCTTCTGCGGAATTTCGCAAAATATCTGCCACATCTACATTCTGTTCTATCAGTGGCGTTATTTCATTGTTAGGCAATCCTATGGACTTATATTTACTAAAAAGTCGCTGATTTTCCATATCCAAGAAATGACCAATTTTTTCCAAAACCGTCATGGTATCTGATAACTCACGAGGAAACTGACCAAGGCTGACTAATTTATCAAACAACTCATCAACATTTGTCATATTAAAATTCCCTGCCACAATCAATGTGCGTGTTTTCCAGTTATTGGGGCGAATACGAGGGTGACAATTGCTCATATCGTTTCCACCATGGGTGCCATATCGCAAGTGCCCCAGTAAGAGTTCCCCTACAAATGGATAATTGTTTTTTACATATTCTGTATCTTGAATATTCTCTTTTTCTTTATCCGAAAGATTCGTAAAGGGTTTGAATACTTTATTAAAAATTGTCTTTATGGCTTCTTTATCTACACTTCGTTCGCGGTTAAAATAAGCTTTTCCGGGTGCGGTATCTAATTTAACTACCGACAGCCCTGCTCCATCTTGACCTCGATTGTGCTGCTTTTCCATCAGCAAATACATTCGATTCAATCCATAATGGATATCTCCGTATTTTTCTTTATAATAAGATAGTGGTTTTAATAGCCTTACTAAGGCAATTCCACATTCGTGTTTGATAGCATCACTCATTTATTGACAGGAAAATTGTACTGCAAAAATACGGTTTGTTTTTGACAAGAATAAATGCAAAATATAAAATAAGAATTAAAAATTGGGATTTACGAATTACGATGTACGATGTACGATGTACGATGTACGAATTACGAATTACGATTTACGAATTACGATGTACGATTTACGATGTACGATTTAAGATTTAAGAATTAAGATTTAAGAATTAAGAATTACGATGTACGAATTACGATTAACAATTAACGATTGACGATTAACGAATTAATTTTTAATTTTTAATTTTTAATTCCAAACGCAAATGAGTGCCGTCATTGCGAACGCAGTGAAGCAATCTCAGTAATTACGATGTACGATTTACGAATTACGATTTACGAATTACGAATTAATTTTTAATTTCAAGTGGGAATCTCAATATTTACACCATGCTGCAAATGAGCGCCGTCATTCCCGCGGAAGCGGGAATCTCATTGTAGGTAAAAGGAGTGTGGCAACCAGCCGCCTTTGTTGGTGTTTAGCTTAGTTTAGCAATAA
>JBDKHK010000032.1:0-35344 GCA_039797705.1 Bacteroidota bacterium | reverse complement strand
TATATTTTTATATTGTACCAATGCTTTAAAAGCTTCATTTGGCACTGCTGCTTTCTCTGTAGTAATAGAAATATTTTTATAAAAAATTTGCTCTCTTAATGCCTCACAGTTTTTCGCGCCTTCAGTGTTTGGATATCCTTTAATAGTTTCATCACAAAGAGTCAAAGCATCTTTTATTTTGAATGTTTTGTCTGCATTTTCTTTTTGTGCTTGTTGCGAAATATAACTGGCAATTTCATAATTGATAGTAGCACCAACATTACAACCAGCATATTCTTTTTGGATTCTTTTTAATGCTTCAAAGTACATTGATTCATTATCGCTTTTGTCAAAATAATGTGCTTTTATATATTGCAATCTTTTTAAATCCGCATCAGCTAAAGCATCTGAGTTTGCTTTGTCTTTTAAACGAAATGCTAATAAGTCTTGATAGATTTTTAGAGCATTATAATCTTGCGAATTTTTATCGTTATCTTTTAATTTTAATTGAATAAAATCAGTAACGGTAGTAAAATATTTTTTATCATTAATAGAAAATGCATTAGAAGGTTCTGCTAAATTACTTTTATCATCATTAAAATAATCAATCGCTCTATTAGCTAATAAATCATACAAAGTTGGACGAAATACAGTAGAACCTTTTTGTTGTTCCAAAAGAAGATGAATAGCATCTAATTTAGTTTGTTGCAATAATTCTTTATTCTCCAAAGAAGCAATATAATAGTTGTTGATTTCATGAAACAATGTTTTCAAATCCCAGGTGCGAAAATCATTACTTTGTTTAATTTCTGTTTCGGTTCTGTTAGAAAATTTCCAAGTATTACTGTTGAAATATTGAAAATACAATTCACCCAAAATACTTTGTAATATTGCCTTCTCTACCCCCGTAGCTTGTTGAATTTCATTTTTCAATCCTTCCGAAATTTTCAATTCAGCCTCTTCTTCCAAAGTCATCAGGTATTTGTATTTATATAATAATGCTTTGGTGGTTTGTGCTGGATTTTTATCCTTTCTGGATTTTTCAACTATATTTTCTATTGCTTTTTGCGCATCTTTTGTTTTGCCGTCATTTTCTAATTTAGTTACACCTTTCCAAAGTGTTTCGTAATTGGTTTGTGCCATAGTTGGATGGTTTATCAGGAAGAAAATCAAGATAAAAAAGAGTGTTGATTTGAATTGGTTCATCATAATTCTAAATTTATTTTATACAAAATGCCTAAGAAGCTTTTTGCGCAACAGTTTTATTTATTACTTTTTAAAAAATTTTTAATTCTTAAAGCTACATTTTCTCGAATGTTTATGTAAAATAAACTATAATCAAATAGGTGATAGTTTTTCATTACCATGGGTATAAAGCCGCCTTCTGGTGGTTTTTGTATCTCTAAAATACCGTTTCCGTTTTTTGCTCCAAAATAATTTGAAATAATTTCACCTGATTTTTTGGATAAACTGCCTAAGTTTTCTTTCCCTGAAACAAATACGTTATCCGTTGACCAGTTTAATGGATTTACAGAAACAGCACCATTATAATCTGGAACAATATCTAATATTTTAGAATCCTGCCCAAACGTACAATAAGAAATATATCCTCCAAAATCTTCAGGATGTTCGGAAACTTTTAAAAATTGAAATTGATTTTCATGTGTCGGATAGCCAATAATATAAGCTTCTACTAATTGTTTTTGCAAAGGTGTGCCATCAAAAAATTCTTGTAATAATCGTTGGGCATGCTTGCTTCCTTGTGAATGTCCGGCAATTATAATTGGTCGTCCATGATTGTAATTTTTCAAATAATATTCAAAGGCTTCTTTTACATCTTCATACGCAATATCAAAGGCTTGTTGAGAACGGTCGCTGTTTTTAGTAAAAAAATTATGCAAAGCAGCTTGTCTGTATCTTGGTGCATAAACTTTACAGCTACCATTAAATACGCTTGCCTGATATTTGATAGAATAATTATCAGTTTGTTGGTTGATGAAATTATTATCTATGTTGGCATTGCCCTTAAATCCAGTTACATCTGTAGTTGGATGAATAAAAAACACATCTACTTGTGCAGCGGCTTGTTCCTCTTTTAATCCTTGTGGCGTCCAGTCGGCATTGTCTGTCATGTCGGGAAGAGCCGCCCAGTTTTTTTGCTTAGAATAGTCCGTTGCAAAAATAAAATCACTTACAATTATTAATAGTATGCTTAAAATTAATTTCATCTTTATCGTATCTTTTAAAATGCAACGAATCTTCATTAAATAAATTTTTAACTAATCTTTTTTATAACGCAAATTACGTGCCTTTTGTATAAGTGTGGTATGTTTTTACAAATTTTGTGATTTTCTAATAAATTATTATCCTTGTAAAACTTCGTATCTTTGCACTATGGAAAACACAAAACGTACAGAAATTGCCACTTTGGGCGAATTTGGTTTGATTGACAGATTGACAAAAAATGTTGTTTTAAAGCATACATCATCTATAAAAGGAGCAGGCGATGATGCTGCTATCATCCAGCCGGCTACCTCACAAGTAGTTACTACCGATATTTTAGTAGAAGGTATTCACTTTGATTTAGTTTATACCCCTTTGAAGCATTTAGGTTATAAAAGTGTCATTGTAAATCTTTCTGATGTGTATGCGATGAATGCCGTGCCAAAACAAATATTGGTTTCTATTGCTATTTCCAATCGTTTTTCGGTGGAAGCCGTAGATGAAATTTATGACGGAATAAAATTGGCTTGCAAACAATATAATGTTGATTTAGTGGGTGGTGATACTACGGCTTCTCCCAAAGGATTAATCATAAATGTAGTGGCAATTGGAGAGCAGGAAAGAGAAAAAATTGTATGTAGAAATACGGCGAAAGAAGGAGATTTACTTTGTGTTTCGGGTGATTTAGGTGGTGCATATATGGGATTGACCATCTTGCAACGCGAAAAACAAGTTTTTTTAAATGCACCAGAAGCAAACGTAGAATTAAGCGGGAATGATTATATTATTGGGCGTCAATTAAAACCGGAAGCCCGAAAAGATATTATTGAATTTTTAGCCGAACAAAAAGTAATTCCTACTTCTATGATTGATATTTCCGATGGATTGAGCTCGGAGATTTTACATATTTGCAAACAAAGTAGCGTTGGATGCCAAATAAATGAAGCAGACGTTCCGATTGCCAATGAAACGTATAACAAAGCGTTGGATTTTGGTATCGACCCGATTAATTGCGCATTGAGTGGTGGCGAAGATTATGAATTATTGTTTACTATTTTACCAAGCGATAAAAATAGAGTAAATGCACATCCTGATATTAGTATTATTGGTGAAATTACAGATGCAAATCTCGGGGTAAAATTATATACCAAAGGCGGTAACTATCACGATATAATTTCCTTAGGTTGGGATGGCTTAAAAGAGGAAGAATAATTCAATAAACCTCTTTATCCGTTTTTTGATACCATTCTTCAAATATTTTGATAGCGGTATTTCTACCTAAAGGAATCATCGGAATTTTTCGTTGATGCATCTCTACTGAAATTTCATCGTAAATAAACGAATCATCAAAATTTATATTTTTGGCATCTTCTCGTGTGTTGGCAAAATATATTTTGTCTGGTCGTGCCCAATAAATGGCACCCAAACACATCGGACAAGGCTCGCAAGAAGTATAAATCTCACAACCTTCTAATTGAAAAGATTGCAAATAATTGCAAGCATTCCGAATGGCTACTACTTCCGCATGTGCCGTTGGGTCATTAGTAGAAGTAACTTGATTATTGCCTTCTCCAATAATTTCTCCATTTTTCACAATCACACATCCAAAAGGTCCACCATCTCCTCTGTCCATACCTTCTTTAGACAGCTCGATGGCACGCTGCATAAATTTATTTAATTCCATATTTCAAAAGTAAGTAATTTAAAATCTATAAAATTTATTCTGTGAAGTAAATATTGTATTTTGCAAATATCAAAAATAAAAAGAAAAAATGAACGAAGAACAAGCATCTTTGATATTATACAAAGCCTCCGCAGGTTCGGGTAAAACATATACCTTGGCTAAAGAATATTTGAAAATAGTCATTCAAACTCCTTATGATTATAATAAAATTTTAGCCGTTACTTTTACTAAAAAAGCAACTGCCGAAATGAAATCGCGCATCATAGAGAACTTAACTTTATTGGAACAAAAAAATGATAAAGTAAATAAGTTGCGAGCAGAAATTATTCAAGATATAAATGAATCCAGCGGTAAAGATATAAGCACTGTTTTTGATAAAAATGTCAGCACGGCGTTGCAATTAATTTTACACGATTATTCTAATTTTAATATTTCTACTATAGATAGCTTTTTTCAAAGCATCATCCGCTCTTTTGCAAAAGAATTAGATTTGCCGATAGGAATGGAAGTTGAACTCGACACAGAAAGCGTTTTGGAACAGGCAGTTCAGGCGATGCTCAAAGAATATAAAACAGATAAAGATGCTTTTTCTAAATGGATTGAAGAATATGTTTTTGATTTGATAGAAGAAGATAAAAGTTGGAAAATTGAAAGAAATATAAATAAACAAGCCAAACAATTATTATTGGAAGAGTATCAAAGCATCACGTCAGAAAACGTTAGCACATTTGATATTGAAACATATAAAAATGTACTGACTCAATTAAAACAAATTATTTATAATTATCGTAATCAATTAGATACACTGACCAACGATGTTTTGCAAAAAATACAACAAGATAGTTTAGATACCACACTCTTTTTTCAAGGAAAAAGTAGCGTGCAGTCTTTTATAAAAAAAACTAAAGAATACGCACCCGAAGCCAATTCGTATATTCAAAAAATGCTGAACGGTGAGAGTTTGTGTTCTTCAAAAGTAAAAGATAATTTATCTATTTCCATTGCATTAGAAACAGCTTGGAATAATTATATTGAATCTTATATTCGGAATGTATTAGCATTAAAAGAAACACAAGAAAAACAATATATTTCAGCAGAATTGGTTAAAAAAAATATCTATTCGCTGGCTTTGTTAGAGTCTATCAACACCAAAATTAAAGAATATAAAGCTGAAAATAATTTAATTCTAATTTCAGACACCAATCAAATTATTAGTGTTATTGCACAGCACGAAGAAGTGCCTTTCATTTTTGAAAAGTCTGCTACTTTTTTAAAATATATAATGATAGATGAATTTCAAGACACCTCTACATTGCAATGGAATGGAATGTTGCCGCTCTTGTTGGAAATATTACAAAAAATAAAAGGAATAGTATTAATAGTAGGCGATCCGAAGCAAAGTATATACCGTTGGCGCGGCGGAAATATGGAATTAATTATTGATGGAATTGCCAAAGGACTGCATCAAAATTGGGAGAGTCGAAAAGACACACCACTTACGAATAATTTTAGAAGTGCAAAAGAAATTGTTGAATTTAACAACCTGTTTTTTACAACCTTAAAAGATGTAATTAAGCTACCCAATCCACTCCTTTCGGAAGTATTAAAAGATGTAGTACAAGGGAATATTAAAGCAAATACAGAAGGATTTGTTCAATGCAAATGGCTGGAAAAACCCGATAAAAAAAAGGAAAAACCAGCAGACAAATCCAACGAAGATGATGTACAACTATTAGAAATATACAAGATTATTCAATCGGTGCATCCCTCCAAAAAATACAGGGACATCGCAATATTAGTTAGGGATAATAAAATTGGTGCTACCGTTGCAAATTTTTTACAACAAAACAACATTCCAGTAGTTTCTACGGAGTCTTTGCTGTTAAAGAACGAACCTTCCATACAGTTACTTATTGCTGCCATTGAATATGTTTTACATCCGTCAGAAACTTTTTTCGCAGTTAAATTAAATTATCTGTTAGCAAAATATTTACAGCAAGAAAATTTGGAGCAATATTTATCTAAAAAGAAACAACAGGAGCAATATTTCTTTGAAGAGAAGATGGAAGTATTAAGAAGAGAAAATGTAGATGCTTTATCTTCTCTTGCTATTAATGAATTGGTATTTACATTAATGAACGCACTTTCGTTGGATGTAAATGCAGATAATTATTTGTTGCGATTTCAAGATGTAGTGTTTAATTATGTTCAGAAAAAAAATACCTCCTCTAAAGAATTTTTAGAAAACTGGGAAGAAAAGAAAGATAAATTGTCTATTATTTCTCCCGAAGGTATAGATGCTGTAACCATTAGCACCATTCACAAATCGAAAGGATTGCAATATCCGGTGGTGATAGTGCCTTTCGCAGATTGGAGCATGAAGCCAAAATCAGAATCCACCATTTGGGTGAAAAACGATGCGCCGCCTTTCAATGAATTACAAGCTATTTCAGTGAATATGGTTAATAAAGTAGAGCAAAGTTTATTTGCAGCTGATTTTAATAAAGAACTAGAATTGACATACATTGATAATATTAATCTTCTTTATGTGGCTTTTACACGACCCGAAGAACAATTATATATTTTAGCATATAAAAATGCAGAAAATGAAAACAAAAATGAATTACCTAAATCAGCAGGGAAATTAATAAAATCAATAGTCTCTAAATTAGAGATAGCACCAGTAGATAATAATATATTTGAATACGGAAATAAGAAGATAAGCCATGAAGCAACTAACGAAATAAAAGAGCACAATACACTGAATCTAACGCCTGTTTTGTTTCAGGATTTTAAAACAAAAATTCCTTTAGTACAACAACGTATTTATAATGATGCACAGTTAAAAGGTAATATTGTGCACAATATTTTATCCAAAATAAAAACTCCAGAAGAATTGCGAAAAGCAGTAATTATTAATGCTCCAGACGAAAAAACTACTTATACAGCTTATGTTCAAAGGGTCTTAGAGTTGTTTCAACAACAAAAATGGTTTGACCAAAAATGGCAACACATCACCGAAAGAGATTTTGTTTTTAAAGATAAAATTTTGCGTGCAGACCGTATTCTGTTGAGCGAAAATGAATGTGTAATTATAGATTATAAAACAGGAATTAAAAAGAATGATTACGTCAAGCAATTAATGGAATATAAAGCAGCTTACACTGTTTTGTTTAATAAAAAAATTACGGCCTATTTGCTGTATATAGATACGTTAGAAGTTCAAGAAGTAGCATAGAGTATGAATGATACACCACAAAATAATTTTGAAATAATTACATTGCAGCTCAATGATTTATCCGCCGAAATAGCAGTAAATATTGGTAATACACTGTTTTCATTAAAATACAAACAAAAAGAATTATTGTATTTTCCGTTCTCTTTGCAGGATTATAAATCTAATCTAAAATTAGCTGGAAATCCCTTTATGCATCCTTGGGCAAATCGCTTAAACGGAGAATATATGCGCATTGAAAATAAAAAACATTACTTTCCAAAAAACCAATTACATTGGTTGTATCGAGATGCCAATCAGTTGCCTTTGCACGGCTTATTATTAAAATCAGATAAATGGCAAACAAAAGAATTATACGAAGATGAAACGCAATGTTACCATACCGCAGAATTCATTTTTAACGATGAAAATTTATTATCAATTTTCCCATACAAACATACTGTTTCTATTACGCATCAACTCCAAGAAAATACACTAACAATTTCTACCACTATTATCAACCAAGATGAAAATGCAATGCCGATAAGTTTTGGATTTCATCCCTATTTTTTGAGAAATAAAAAAGACACCAAACTAACCATTCCTGCAAGCGAAGCAATAGAAGTAAATGAATATATGATTCCAACAGGAAATACTATTTTAAAAGAAAAAAAATGGAATTTTATAAACAACGAAATTTCATTGGAACAAATATCCTTTGATGATGGATTTCAATCTTTACAAAGAAACGAATCGAAGCAAGCCGTTTTTAAGATAGAAGATATACAATTGATTATGGAGGAACAATATACTTTTGCTCAAATATATACGCCCAATCATCCCGATAAACCATACATTTGTGTAGAACCAATGACGGCCGCTACTAATGCTTTAAATGCGAATACTTGCAAGTTAATAAAGAAAGGAGAACATTATACTGCAACATTTTCGATAAGGATAAATCGTTAAAAATTTCAAAAACAATAAATAGCTGTTTAATTAGGCATAAATTTTGTTTAAACTTGTAATCTATTTAAAATCAACATGAATAAAAAAATACTATCTCTTTGTATTGTTGCGCTAAGCATATTTTCTGCACAAGCACAAATGCCGGCTGTTGGCACTAAAGCAACAGAACTGAATTATAAAAATCCAGAGGGAAAGGAAATTTCGCTTTCCTCTTTACAAGGTAATATAGTTTTGTTAGACTTTTGGGCATCTTGGTGTGGTCCGTGCCGAAGAAATAACCCAAATTTAGTGGCACTTTATAACAAATTTCAAGGTAAAAAATGGACAAAAGGAGTAAAAGGTTTTACTGTGTATAGTCTATCGTTAGACCAAAATGCAGAAAGCTGGAAACAAGCCATTAAGCAAGATGGATTAGTATGGCCCAACCATGTTTCTGACTTAGGAGGATGGTATTCTGGCGGCGCTACAAAATATGGTATTCGCTCCATTCCTCAAACGGTTTTGGTAGATGAAACGGGCTATGTAATTGCCATTAATCCAGCTTTTGAATTAGTAGAACAATTGCTTAGTAAAAAATTAGCAACCAATACACCGACAAAATCTAAAAAGACGAAAAAATAAAAACTGCTCTTTCATTTTTAATACAGGATTTTAATGTCAAATTGTCTTAAAATTCCTTTGGCAAACTATTTGCCATATTATTGAAAAATAGTACGTATGTCAGAGGAAAAGGAAACGGTAGAACCAACTCAACCAGATGAAACGAATGTAAATGAGACTCAAAGTCCGTCAGAAAGTCAGCCAAACGAAGAAAATACTGAAATCTCCAACGTAAGTGAGGAAGAATTGTCTGCTTTAAAAAACGAATTGCAAGACCAAAAAGATAAATATCTCCGTTTATTTGCTGAATTTGATAATTTTAAAAAGAGAAGCGCCAAAGAACGTTTAGAATTATTCAAAACTGCAGGACAAGATATTATACGAGAATTACTTCCTGTATTAGATGACTTCCAAAGAGCACAATCTTTATTTCAACAGGATAACAACAAAGAGATTTTTACAGACGGCACCCTTCTTATTATAGAAAAATTCCAGAAAACATTACTATCAAAAGGACTTAAACCAATAGAAAGTATAGGTAAGGAATTTAATGTAGAACAACATGAAGCAATAGCAGAAGTGCCCGCGCCTTCCGAAGAAATGAAAGGAAAAATTATGGATGAAATACAAAGCGGCTACACGTTGAATGATGTTATTATTCGATACGCAAAAGTGGTAGTAGGAAATTAAGATTAATAGAAAAGAATAAGACTTATAGTAGCATTTTAGAAAATGCTCAATTCTCAAGAAAATACAATGAAACGAGATTATTACGAAATATTAGGCGTGTCCAAAACGGCTCCTGCTGACGAGATAAAAAAAGCATACCGCAAATTAGCCTTGCAATATCATCCCGATAAAAATCCTGGAGATAAAGCTGCCGAAGAAAAGTTTAAAGAAGCAGCAGAAGCTTATGATATATTGAGTAATGACGAAAAACGAGCTCGCTACGACCGTTTTGGGCATCAAGGTGCCGCAGGTGGCTTTGGTGGCGGACAAGGTGGCGGCGGCATGAATATGGATGATATCTTCTCTCAATTTGGAGATATTTTTGGAGGAGGAGATGGTGGCAATCCATTTGAGTCATTCTTTGGCGGTGGTGGCAGACGCAGAGAAAAAGGAAATGGACAACGCGGAAGCAATTTGCGTGTAAAAGTGAAATTGAATTTAGAAGAAATTGCCAACGGTGCCCAAAAGAAAATAAAAGTAAAAAAACACATCAACTGCGACCAATGCCATGGAACAGGAGCAAAAGATAATGCATCTTTTCAAACGTGTAATACTTGTAACGGAAGTGGCGTAGTAAGAAAAGTAACTCAAACTTTTTTGGGGCAAATGGCTACAACAGCTACTTGTCCTACTTGCGAGGGAGAGGGAAAGATTATCACCAATAAATGTACTAAATGTAGAGGAGAGGGGCGTATGTATGGCGAGGAAGTAGTGTCTATTGATATTCCGGCAGGCGTAAGCGAAGGTATTCAGTTATCTATGAGTGGCAAAGGAAACGCCGGTATTCGCGGTGGCTATCCAGGCGATTTGTTGATTAATGTAGAAGAAGTTCCTCACCCAGAATTGAAACGAGAGGATACAAACGTCATTTATCATTTATACTTAAATTTTGCTGAAGCTGCTTTGGGTACTAATGTAGAAGTGCCTACCATTGGAGGAAGTGCAAAAATTAAAATTCCCAAAGGAACACAAAGCGGAAAATTATTCCGATTGCAAGGAAAAGGAATACCCAGTTTAAATGGATATGGAAAAGGAGACGAAATAGTGGAAGTACAAGTATTTACACCACAAGAATTAACCTCCGAAGAAACTGCTTTGTTGGAAAAATTAAGAGAATCTAAAAACTTTAATCCAGCAGTACAAAAAGAAAAGCACAAAGGATTTTTTGATAAGTTTTTCCATTAAGTTAGGTATAAATTCAGCCTAATGTATCAAACGTCACGCCAATGTTAGGAGTCTTTTTTATAATAATATAAAATGAATAGATATGAACAGAATAATGGTTGTAATCAACCTTTCAGATAATGGTATTGAGACAATAAAATCAACACCCGAATTGCCAAAAAGTGAAATGGAATTCATTAATCAATGGAAACAAGAAAATATTTTGGAAAGTTTTTTTATATCAGTAACAAAAAAAGATGCTGTTTTAATCTTTCAAAATATGGATGAAAACAAAACCAAAGAGCTTATAAAAATATTACCTTATTTCCCTTATATGGAGAAAATTGAATATCACAATTTGAACAAGCAGTTTTAAGAACAGCAGAAATCTCTCAAACAAAGTCTTCTGAAAAGGACTTTGTGAAATTATTAGCCATTACATTAATTTACTGCAAAACTGATTTAATATATTTTCCTGAGATAACTTGTATATTTACTGCCTTAATAATTTTGAATTGCACTTACTCGACGTACAACATATTTCTAAAATCTTTCAAGATACCCCCGCCTTACAAGAGGTAAGTTTTTCTATAGAAAAAAATAAAATATATGGATTGTTGGGACCAAATGGTGCCGGCAAAACTACCTTGATTCGTAATATCACTCAAATATTTATCCCAGATTCAGGTGCTATCTTTTATAACGGAGAAAAATTAAATTCTAAACATCAGAATAACATTGGATACATGCCCGAAGAACGGGGATTGTATAAAAAAATGAAAGTAGGAGAGCAGTTGCTCTACTTTGCCCAATTGAGAGATTTTACCAAACAAGAAGCAGAAAGAAAAATTAAATTTTGGCTACAAAAATTAGACATAGAAAGCTGGAGAAATAAAACCATAGAAGAACTTTCTAAAGGAATGCAGCAAAAAGTACAATTCATAGCCACCGTATTACACGAACCAGAATTGTTGATTTTAGATGAACCTTTTTCAGGCTTAGATCCAGTGAATGCGGAGGTTATTAAAAATGAAATTTTCGAATTGCACGCCAAAGGAACGACCATTATTTTTTCTACACATCGCATGGAAAACGTGGAGGAAATTTGCGAAGAAATTTTCCTAATTAACAAAGGCAAAATTATTTTAGAAGGCAATGTGCAAGCCATCAAACAGCAATATAAAAAACACCTAATAAAAGTAGAAATAAGTGCCTCATCTATTATAAATGAATCAATACAACAACAAACCAATATGGTGGAACAAACCTCTACCTATTTGATTTTTAAATTGAAAGAAGCGCAAACACCAAACGATATATTGAAAATATTATTGCAAAATAATATTGAAATAGCAGGAATGACAGAGATTTTGCCCACCGTAAATGAAATTTTTATACAAGCAGTAAAAGAAAAAATTTAACCAATAATGACAAAAATTTGGTATATCATTCAAAGGGAGTACAGCACGAGAGTGAGAAAGAAATCTTTTATTTTGGTTACATTATTACTGCCAATTTTAATGGGAGTAATGACAATAGTTTTGGTAGAAATTGCTGCAAATGCTCAAGAAAAACTGACTATTGCAGTGAAAGATGATAGTGGTTTGTTTGAAGATAAATTTAGAGGAATGGATATTGGCAATAGCTTGCGCTTTATTTACCTAACGAATAATCCTCAATCCATAGATACGCTCAAACATATTTACCACAATATAGATTGTGATGGACTTTTGTATATTCCAAAAATTGATTTAGAACGTCCTTTGGGAATTACCTATTATTCCGATAATGAATTAGGCATTAGCACGGAGCAACACATCAAAAAAAATATCACAGATGAAATAAGAAAACGCGCTTTAGAAGAACGACACTACAACGTTGATACCATTGAAATGTTCAACAAACCAATTGGTATCGAAAAAATAATTGACAATGAAAAAAAACGTGGAAGCTCAGAGTTAGCAGGCATTTTCGGATATGCTTGCGGATTTTTAATCTATATTTTTCTAATTGTATATGGTGCTATGGTGATGCGCAGCGTGACCGAAGAAAAAACGAACAGAATTGTAGAAGTATTAGTAACCACGGTAAAACCATTTCAATTAATGATTGGAAAAATTATTGGCATTGGAGCGGTTGGCTTAACGCAATTTGTTCTTTGGGGAATATTTTTATTTGGGATTAATATGCTGTTGCCTATTTTTTTAGGAGATAAAATGATGGCAATGCAACAACTACAAGAAAGTTCACAAATGGCTACTTCTTCCATAGAAAGCACTCAACTATTGATGAATTTATTGAATGCTTTGCATGATTTAGCAATAGGTCGCATCATCTTCAGTTTTATCTTTTATTTTATTTTTGGATACCTATTTTATGCGTCACAGTTTGCGGCTATTGGCGCAGCCATGACAGACGATAGCGATGCACAAAGTTTTACTTTTCCTGTTACCATTCCCATTATTATTTCAATGGTGCTGATGTCTGTAACACTGTCACAGCCGTTTTCTGCTGCTGCGTTCTGGGGTTCCATGTTGCCATTCTCTTCGCCTATTATTATGATTACCCGCATCCCATTTCAAGTGCCTTGGTGGGAGCAAATTTTATCTATGGTTATCTTGTTGGTATCTTCTTTAGGAATGGCGTATGTGGCAGCTAAAATTTATCGGGTGGGTATTTTAATTCAAGGAAAAAAAATTACATTTAAAGAAATTGGAAAATGGATTTTTATAAAATAAAATCAGAAATTATAATTTCAATTCTTTCATTTTTAATTCCCAATTCCATGCGCTAAGCATGGCATCTTCTAAAGAATATTGACATTCCCATCCTAATTGTGCAGTTGCCTTTGAATTGTCGGCGTAAACAGCGACAACATCTCCCGGGCGTTTTGCGCCTATTTTATAATTTAATTTTTGATGGCTTACTTTTTCAAAAGCATGAATAATTTCCAAAACAGAAACACCGTTTCCGGTACCTAAATTAAATACTTCAACAGGGGTTGTTTTTTTATTTTTTAAAAGATATTGTAAAGCCAACGTATGTGCATGTGCAATATCGCAAACGTGTATATAATCGCGAATACAAGATCCATCACGCGTGTCGTAATCATCGCCAAAAACAGTCATTTGGGATAATTTTCCGATAGCCGTTTGAGTGATATAAGGCACTAAATTATTCGGTTTATCTATCGGGATTTCGCCAATAAGTGCAGAGGGATGCGCACCTACCGGATTAAAATATCTCAATAAAATATGTTGAGATGCATCCGCTTTTGAAAAATTAGTTATAATATCTTCTCCCATTTGTTTGGTATGTGCATACGGACTTTCTGCTGTTTGCAAAGGGGTATTTTCAGTAACTGGTAATTCTTCTGCATTGCCATAAACGGAGCAGGAAGATGAAAATACCTGATTCGGAATATTGAATGCTTGAATAGCAGCCAAAACGGTGAGCAGCGAATCAATATTATTGTTGTAATATAATAAAGGTTGCTCTACCGATTCAGGAACCGATTTTAAAGCAGCAAAATGAATGATGCCAACCGCCTCTTTATGTTGCGCAATAATCTCAAAAGTTGCTTTTTTATCACATAAATCAACCTGATAAAAAATAGGCTTAATTCCGGTAATTTTTTCTATTCCCTCCAATGCATATAAATTGGAACGAGATAAATTATCCAGACATATTACCTCAAAACCATGTTGAATCAAATCGACTATAGTATGGGAACCTATATAACCTGTACCGCCTGTAACGATTACTTTCATACTTGTAAATGTAGAAATAAAAAATTATAGATTCCATGAAGAAAAACAACTCACACTCACACTTTCACTCTCACTCTCCTATAATATCCAATAAATACTGACCGTATCCACTTTTTAATAATGGCTGTGCAATATCTTTTAATTGTTGCGCAGAAATAAACCCTTTTTGATAAGCTACTTCTTCTATACAACCCACTTTTAATCCTTGCCTTTGTTCGATTACTTGTACAAATTGAGAGGCTTGCATTAAAGAATCAAATGTTCCGGTATCTAACCATGCTGTTCCTCTGTCTAAAATGCCTACTTTTAATTTTCCTCTTTCTAAATATATTTTGTTGACATCGGTGATTTCGTATTCTCCACGAGGGCTTGGTTGCAGATTTTCGGCAATTTCTACTACATCGTTATCATAAAAATATAAACCTGGAACAGCATAATTTGATTTTGGTACGGGCGGTTTTTCTTCAATAGAAACCGCTTTTAAATTTTTATCAAATTCAACCACACCATATCTTTCCGGATCAGAAACATGATAAGCATAAATTACACCGCCGTCGGGATTATTATTTTTAGTCAACAAATCCGTCAAGCCTGTTCCGTAAAAAATATTATCACCCAAAATCAAGGCTACTTTATCTTTCCCGATAAATTCTTTTCCAATAACAAAAGCTTGCGCCAAACCATTGGGTACTTCCTGAATGGCATATTGGAAATTACAACCAAATTTTTTTCCATCACCTAATAATCGCTGAAAATTAGGCATATCATGCGGAGTAGAAATAATTAAAATCTCATTAATTCCTGCCTGCATCAACACAGATAAGGGATAATAAATCATCGGTTTGTCATAAATCGGCATAATTTGCTTGCTGATAGCATAGGTAATAGGATATAATCGAGTACCAGATCCGCCAGCCAATATGATTCCTTTCATATAAAATTGATTATTTTGGGATAAGTATATTAATAATAATGGTAAAAATACATACTAACCCGTAATAAAATTAATATGTTTGCATATTAATTTTGTAAAATAAAAAAAATGTGTTAATTTTGCGTTAACACAAAAAAATAAACGACCAAACAAATGGCTGAAAAAGTTTTTAAAATCCTAGTAGTTGATGACGAACCGGATATTCTTGAATTTTTAAGTTACAACTTAGAAAAAGAAGGTTTTTTGGTAGAAACTGCCGAAAATGGTAAACAAGCATTGGAGAAAGCAAAGAAGAACCAACCTGACATCGTATTGTTAGATGTAATGATGCCCGAAATGGATGGTATTGAAACATGCAGAACCATGCGAGAAATGCCTCAGTTCGAACATACGATTATCGCTTTCTTGACAGCAAGAACGGAAGATTATTCCCAAATTGCAGGATTTGAAACAGGTGCAGATGATTATATCAGTAAGCCAATTAAACCTAGAGTTTTGGTAAGCCGATTGAGAGCTTTATTAAGAAGATACGAAGCCAAAGAATCTAAATCTTCATTCTTAGATGTAGGCAATATTCAAATTGACAGAGAACGCTACCTTATTATATTTAATGGTAAAGAAATGGCTGTTCCACGCAAGGAGTTTGAGTTACTATATTTATTAGCTTCCAAGCCGGGAAAAGTGTTTAAACGCGATGAAATCCTTAATGAAATTTGGGGGCGCGACATTATAGTAGGAGATAGAACTATTGATGTACACATCCGAAAATTACGCGAAAAATTAGGAGAAGATTTAATTAAAACAGTAAAAGGTATCGGATACAAATTTGAAGAACAATGAGAAGAATAACTTCTCCGAATATCATATCCTTATATGCAAGCATGGCAGTAGCAATTTTTTCTACTGCCATCTTTTTATTAATACATTTCATCTTTCATTTAGCAATTCCGATAGAATACTATGCAATTTTTGCTATAATTATTTTCGTTTTAACCATTATCTTTTTCAGGTTTGTTTTGATTCGCTTTATTTATGATAAAATTAAAATTATTTATAAAACAATTGGCAAACCACTCAAGTTTGAAAGTAAAGCAAAAGAAAGCAGCAGCAATATGCTAAAAACAGTTGAACGAGATGTAGCAGAATGGGCTATTAACAAGAATAAACAAATAAGAGAATTGAGAAAAATGGAACAATACCGCAAAGAATTTGTCGGGAATGTTTCGCATGAATTAAAAACACCCATTTTTAATGCTCAAGGATATATAGAAACTATTTTAGATAGTGATTTAGATGATCCAGCGTTTATAAAAACGTATTTAGAAAAAGCCAACAGCAACATCGAACGATTAGAAACGATAGTAAACGATTTATTAGAAATATCAAAATTTGAAACCGGAAGAATTGAACTCGAAAAAGAAGCTTTTGATTTAGTAAAACTCATCAAAAAAGTATTTTTCCAATATCAACATTTAGCCCAGCAACAACAGGTTACTTTAAAAGTACACAGCGAAGAAAACAAAATATTTGTGTATGCCGACCCCAAAAGAATTATGCAGGTTTTGGAAAATTTAATTTCTAATTCTATAAAATATGGAAAAGAAAATGGACAAACGGATATTTATTTTCATGATTTAGACGAACAATTTTTAATTGAAATTTCTGATAATGGCCCAGGCGTTTCTCCAGAGCATTTACCTCGTTTATTTGAACGATTTTATCGAGTAGATAAAAGTAGAACCAGAAAAATTGGTGGTACTGGATTAGGATTGTCTATTGTAAAAAATATTATACAAGCGCACGAACAAAATATTGAAGTGAGAAGTGAGGTAGGAAAAGGAACGACGTTTACCTTTACCTTGCAAAAATATATTCCTTAAATCTGCTATAGTATCAAAATTCGCAATAGCGAATTCCTTTTGTTTTATATAATACCTTGCCAGTGCTATCTTTTACTAATATAATATTGATGCCTACGATGAAGTCGTTGACGTTTAAATAAATGACATTTTGAGAGGTTTGATATTCCAATTTCTTTTGTGTAATAATATTCCCATTGACATCAATGATTTCAATTATTAAAGTTTCATCTTTTGGGTGACGAATATTTAGCTTGGGCTGCAATAAGCAAGAAATAGGATTCGGTGTTATATTGATGGCATTATCGCCTGTTTTTAAACTATCTTCTTTACACCAATAAAATGTTTCAAAATTTCTACAATCCCCCAACGGTTTTGACGTAATGGAATCGCTGGCAATATTAATAGAAGGCGTAAAAATTCCATTACTGGTTTGCTTAATAAAATCTACCGTTTTTTGATTGATATAATTGACAGCTTGCAGGTCGCCACCTTGAGGTGTGGTCAAAGAATTAAATCCATGATTATACCCACAAAATACATGCAGACTGTATGGTACTTCGTATTGTTCTAATGTTTTTGTAAAAATACCCGGACCATAAGAACGAACAGTATTACTGCAATTGCCTAACCAACCATTATAAAAATCAACAGCACCATCACAAGTATTATTAAATAACAACAAAGGATATTTTTTTAAAATGGAAAAATTATTAGAATAAAAACCACCCACAACACTAATAATCCCAGCAATATCTGTAGTGTTTTTGTAATTATTTCCTTGATTATCCAAACTTCCAAGCCGTTGCAATCTGTCCTTATCTACAGTGGAGTCATTTTTATACAAATGATGTAATACTAAAAAACCACCGGAGCTCATGCCAAACAAAAATATTTTATTGGAATCAATACCCAAAGATGTTGCATTGGCTTTGCAATATCGTATCAGTGCACGATTGTCCTGATAGGCTCGATGTGCAGCATCTTCAAATTTTTCGGGTGTTACGCTTTCACATAAAGGCTTGGAGGAAGATTCATACCAGCCTTGCCTAAAATCAGGAATAATAGCAGAAATAGTATGCGCCACCAAAAATTCAGAAAACAATTTCATTACAGCAACATTTCTATCACCCGCAGCATAACCACCTCCGTGGTATAAAAGCACTAAAGGCAATTTAGATGCTCCCATAAATGGTTTATATAAATCTGCTTTTAATTCTTCTTGTTGCCCAGCGTAATCTTTATTGGTAGCATACGTGAAGGTTGATTTGGTAGCGGTAGTTTCACTTGTTTTATAAGTAATATTCTGTGCATATCCGAAATAAGAAATGGCATAAAGTATAAAAATAATTTGTGCAAACTTATCCATGTTTCTCAATTATTTTATCACAAGCTTTGTCCAGCATATCAAAAACAGTTTGAAAGCCGTTGTTATCAAAAAATGGATCTGGAACATTGATGTTTTCACCTGGATATACTTCATTCATAATCAATTTTATTTTGTCCTCTTCATCCTTATCCAAAGCCCATCGTTGCAAATCTCTAAAATTAGATTTATCCATTGCGAAAATAATATCGAATTCTTCATAATCAGAACTGTGCACGCTGCGCGCCCGTTGAGCAGAAATATCAATATTGTTTTTAGCAGCAATTTGTACGGAGCGTTTATCTGGCGCACTGCCCAAATGCCATTTGCCCGTACCAGCACTGTCTATGTACCAATCCAATTTTTTATCGATGCATTTTTGCTTCAAAATACCCTCTGCTAATGGAGAGCGACAAATATTTCCAAGGCATACCATTAAAATCTTCATTTCATATATTTTTTACACGTAGTAATTTAACGCTCGTTAGAGATTTTATTCCAAAACAAAAATGAATGTTTTATCTTACAACACAAAATGCGACGGCTTATTTTTATACTAAGTTTTTGGATGGGTACAATCCTTTTGTCTTGCACCAAGATGAAATGGAATCAAACAACGACAGGGCTAAAGTATAAAATCTATACAAGCGATACAAGTAAGGAAAAACCAGTATATGGAGATTTTATTTGGATGCATTTACAGAAAATCTCCCCCGAAAAAAAAGAACTATTTAATACAAAAATTTTTGAAGCCAAAGATGGCGTAGAAATGGAATACAAAAAACCATTAAAAGAAACAGATGTTACAACTATTTTTTCTTTGATGGGAAAAGGAGATTCTGCTATAGTGAAAATACCAGCCAAAATAATTGACAATAACCACCCAAAAAGAGGAGATTATTCTTATAAATTAAATCTGATAAGTTTTAAAAAAAGAGCAGCGTATGAAGCAGAAAAACAAGAACAGTTTTCACAACAGCTAATTTTAGACTCATTAGCAATAATTGATTATTTGAGCAACAAAAGATTGTCGGAAATTAGAAGAGATACCTTTGGAAATTTTTTCCTTATTAACCAAGAAGGAATAGGGAAATTAATAACAGAAGGAGATACTGTAACCATACACTATATTGGAAAATTACTGGACGGTGTCGTGTTTGATAATTCTTATGACAGAAAACAAACTTTGCAATTTATTGCAGGAAACAAGCAAGTAATAAAAGGACTAGATAAAGGAATTCAAAATTTTCATATCGGAGATAAAGGCATGTTGATTATTCCAAGCAGATTAGCATATACGGACAAAGAAGTAGGAAAAATTCCACCTAATTCAATTTTGATTTTTGAATTGGAAATTATAAAATAAAATAATTTATGCGTGCCGTTATACAAAGAGTTTCTAAGGCTTCTGTTGAAATAGAAAATAAAATCAACGGGCAAATCCAAATTGGACTTTTAATTTTATTAGGAATAGAAGACAGCGATACACAACAAGATATTGATTGGCTATCTCGAAAGATTATACAAATGCGTATTTTTTCGGATGCAGATGGAAAAATGAATTTGTCTTTGCAAGAAGTAAACGGCAATATTTTATTGATTTCTCAATTCACTTTATTTGCCTCTACTAAAAAAGGAAACCGCCCAGGATTTACACGTTCTGCCAAGCCTGAATTTGCCATTCCTTTATACGAACAATTTATAAAAACACTAGAAATACAATTAGATAAAAAAATACAAACAGGAATTTTTGGTGCCGATATGAAAGTGGAATTGCTAAATGATGGCCCAGTAACAATTATTATGGACAGCAAAAACCCTGAATAATTTAAATAGCTTTTTGTTGTATTTTTTATTAACTTTAATAGAATTTATCTATTAAATGAACAAACTAAAAGCATCTAAAATAATAATGTTCGTACTGTTGTGGAGTGTTTTCATTACCAGTTGTATTCCGATTGGAGGAAACGACAATCCAACCCCAACTGGTACTGCTTTTAGTGTAATGCTAGCGCACAATACCAGCTCTATTTTGCCGAATGATACTACACTTATAATGGATGGAGACACTATAAGATTTACCATCTTTGAAGTAGATTTTTTCACCATTTCTACATTTGTGGTATTTAGTACCAATAATAATAATTTTGAAATACTGACGGCAAATAGATATTGGTATAATTATCGTACCAATACGTATGATAGCACTTCTATTAATCCACCTTTTAATGAAATAGATGCTTTTAAAGGAGGATTATTAATTGATAATAATTACAACGCAAATACTTGGCGAGCATTTGTCAAGAACGATAGCGTATATGTGGCGGGAGTTTTTTGTTTTCAAAATACCCAAAAATCACCAGATTTATACAATGGTCTGCATCACAATACGGATGAATATATTGTATTGCGAAAACCAAAGGATGCATCTTATCAATATTATTGGATACGAGTGCGAACAGAGGGTATTTATACCGATCCACATGCTTTTACGGTAAAAGTATTAAATGGAAAATATAAATTGAATTCCATTACAACCGGACAGTGAGAATTATTTCCTCGTTTTTAAATAACATTGCTCAAACACCAATAAATATTAAAGTAAACAACTGTCTTATCAGGTATTTTTAGTATTACGCCACCATAAAGTACATGGCAGGAATTAGCGACTGTATAGTATCATTTAGCAAATGAGAGAAACTTAATGCAAATAATATTGGGTAAACCGTAGAAAGTTGCTTGTTATAATTTGTCGTTTCTGATTGCATAAGTAATTAAAGCAAAAGTAGAAAAATGATATTCAGCAATTGTGGAGAAATTATTATCTAATGATAAACGATGAAATTACACTTTTTGTTCTTTATCAGTATTGCCATTATAACATTTATCCTTAATACCGTACCTTTGTTGCATGGTTCTCGTAACGGGTGCATCCGGTTTTTTAGGAGGTGAATTAGTGAAACAACTAATTGCTAAGGGCGAATCCGTCCGTATTATAAAACGAGCAACTTCCGATATTTCGCATTTGCAAAATATATTAGATAAAATCAATGTCGTAGAAGGAGATATTTTAGATGTTTCTTTTTTAGAAGATGCTTTTGAAGGAATAGAAAAAATATATCACGTTGCCGCTGTTGTTGGTTATGATTCCACGTATTATGATGCAATGTATAAATGCAATATAGAAGGCACCGCAAATGTGGTTAATATTGCATTGGATAAAGGAATAAAAAAACTTTTGTATGTAAGTTCAATCGCTGCTATTGGCGGCAAGCCAGATGAATGGATTACAGAAGAAACCAAATGGGAAAAAACTAAATGGACAGCACATTACGGCATTACCAAAATGCTGGCAGAGCGCGAAGTATGGCGCGGTATGCAAGAAGGATTAGAAGCGGTTATAGTAAATCCGGGAATTATTGTAGGATATAGCCAAAATGACAACAAAGCAACCATGCGCCTTTTTCAGCGAATTGCAAATGGTAAAATGCCCGTTTATACCAATGGAACCAACGGTTTTGTATCGGTAGAAGATGTCGCAGATATTTGTATTCAATTAATGAATAGCAAGACGCACTCTGAACGGTTTATTGTAGTTGGTGAAAATATTTCTTTCAAAACTTATTTTGAACAAATAGCAAAGCAATTACAAGTAGCACCCCCCAAAAAAGCATTGAATAAAAAAATAGGATACTGGCTGATTGCGTTAGATTGGCTATTGTCAAAAATTACTAAAAGAAAGCGCGGTATCACGAAAGAAAATTTTAGAATATCTATAGAAAATTTTAAATATTCCAATGAGAAAATAAAACATCAATTGAATTATTCTTTTACTCCTTTGGAAACAATAATTGCTAATGTTGCAAAACAAATTAAACAACATGAACGAAGGTAAACGCAAGAAAATAATAGGTGTTTGGTTTATTATCGGAGTCGGAATGTTACTCGGACAAATCATTTTAGGCGGCATTACAAGACTAACAGGCAGCGGATTATCTATTACCGAATGGAAAGCAATTTTAGGCGCACTGCCACCCATGAATGAACAAGACTGGAATATTGCTTTTATAAAATATCAGCAATACGGACAATACAAATTGTTGAATACCACCATGTCTTTGCAGCAATTTAAACACATTTATTTTTGGGAATGGTTTCATCGCCTGTGGGCACGTACGATAGCCGTAGCAGCCCTTTTGCCGCTATTATATTTTATGTATAAGAAAATTGTTTTTAAAGAAGACATTATAAAAATTTTGATAGCAGTAGTATTAGGCGGTGTAGCAGGTGCAGTGGGATGGATAATGGTACAAAGTGGATTAAAACAAGATACCGTATTAGTAAATCCTGTGAATTTGATGTCGCATATTGTGGTCGCTACAATAATTGTGGTATATGTGCTGCGTGTCGCATTAGAATATTTATACCCCAAAGAACAAGCGACTTACGATAAAAATAAAAGAACACTATTTCTGATTCTTTTTATTTTGATTTTTATTCAAATAGCTTTAGGCTCTTTGGTGGCAGGCTCAAAAGCGGCTTTGATAAGCACCACTTGGCCCTTGATGAATGGTAATTATTACCCGGCAGGATTAGATTTTTCCAGCAGTGATAAATACGAATTTTCTGTAAAAATGATGTTGCAATTTTTACATAGAAACATGGCGTACATAATTTTCTTTTATGTAATTTTTATTTTTTTTAAAACAAAAAATGTAACAGCGCAATTTCAATTTCATCGCACAAGATGGTTGTTGTTGGGCATGGTTATTATACAAGTATTATTAGGCATTTTTACTTTAAAATACACCAAAGGAGCGGTGCCAGTTACGCTGGGCGTTTTGCACCAATTAGGCGCATTTTTATTATTGATATTTTCTATCGAAGGACACTATTTTATAAAATATAGAAGTGGAAATAAATTAAGAATTAAAAAATAAATCTCTCGTTTTTTATTTCCTGTTTTCTATTTAAGAATCTATCCAATGCAACTTAAAATTTCCAATATAACCAACCTTACAGATGCTCGATTTTTTAACGCCTTAGGCGCAAATTATTTAGGCTTTTGTTTTGATTCTTTGAACGCGAATAATATCAGTATAGAAAAAGCTAAAACAATTATTCAATGGTTGCACAACCCTGTAGTAGTGGGCGAATTTGGATTGCATCAATCCAAAAGTGAGGTTGAATATATTGCACAACAACTCGAACTAAATGACATTCAAATTCCGCTCGAACATCCGCAAATGCAGGAATTTAATTTTGAAAAATTTTTGTGTATAGATAGTGTTTCAGCAGTTTACAGTCCACAGTCTGCTGATTTTTATGTTGTAAAAATCAATGAGAGTGATATGGATAATCACGACTTAAAAAATTTTATTTCTAATAATAAAGTTTTTATAGAAGCAAATTTTTCTAAAGAAAATATAATTCCTATTATAGAAAAACTTCAACCTTTTGGTATTCAAATTTCTTGCAAAAAAGAAGAAAAAACAGGATGGAGTGTAGTGGATGAATACGCCGAACTATTAGATGTGATTGGTTTTTCGTGATGCCACAATAAGAATATTTTTACGCAGAGAACGCAAAGAAGCAAAGCTTAATAATTTTAGTTTCCTTTTACTCGTAATTTTTGTACAACGTTTTATAAGCGTTGACATTGCCGTCAATGTATTTATTCTTACATCAAATATCTTTAGCTTCTACCGTTTCTGATGTGGTAAATTTTATTTTTAGGGGCAAATTTTAAAACACAAATATTTTATCGTTCGATTGTCTTTCAAGTGCATTTTTTCATAGTATGTTTGAATACCATGCAACTCTTCATTTTTATTCATCGCATAAACATCCGGATAATTTTTCAAAATTTCGGAAGGAATCTCTAACAATGTTTCTTTAGTAAATTCATACAACAAATCGCTGTCCGTTTTTACGTGAATAATTCCATCTTTATTTAAAACAGATTTATAAATTGGTAAAAATTTAGAAGAGGTTAATCGCCTGCGTGCATCGCCTTTGCGTGGAAACGGATCCGAAAAAGTAATCCAAATTTCATCTATTTCACCTGCTTCAAAATATTCATTCAAATGGTCAATTTGATCGCGAATAAAAGCAACATTTTGCAAATTTTCTAAACCAGCAATACGGGCAGCACTCCATATTCTATTGCCCTTTATATCCATTCCAATATAATTGTTTTCAGGAAAAAGCTTTGCCATCCCTAAAGTGTAATCGCCTTTGCCACAAGCCAATTCTAAAACTATTGGATGATTATTTTTAAAAAAATCACTTTTCCATTTTCCTTTTAAAACAGGCTTTTTATCAAATACGATTGGATTTTCTACTAACTCTGCAAACTTCTGCAATTTGGATTTCGATGCCACAAATTTTTTTTGCAAAAATAAGAATTTATAATAAAGTCACTACCAATAAAATTTGATAATGACTTTGTCAGTTTATTAGATTATTGGTATAAGAATATCAATGAATTTCTACCAAAGATTGCTCTTTGGAAAAAGCCAAAATCTTTTGAACAACAGAAGTGCCTGGTGCTCCGCCATCCGATTCATCTAAAGCATATTTGCTAGCTTGCAATTGTTTAAATTCTTGTTGCAAGTTTACATCGTTTGCCAATGTTTCTTTTACAATAGCAGTTTCAGTTTCAGTAGTTTCGTTGTAAAGATATTTTACGAGAAGTTCGGGTGTAAAAATCAGTTGCATAAAAATTGTTTTATACCATTAACGTCTAACACATGATTTTATTTTGTAATAGGACAAAAAAATAAATTAAAATTATTATTCGCCACCGCCAGTCCCTTTAAATTGGTCTTCTTTAAATCTAAAAAGCACATTAAAAGTTGTCAGGCTACCGTAAATTCTGGTGATATATTGCTGTAATTCAACCTTTTCTGCATCCGAAATTTTAGAAGTATTAATTTTTTGTTCCATCACCCGCAATCGGTCGCGCGTCATCACAATTTTATGAAAAAAACCTTCGATGGGCATCTCTTTTGCTTGTAAACTTTTGTCTTTTGGCTGCAGGAGGAGTGTTCCGCCTTCCCATTTCTCCGCTATTTTACAATCTTCCATTGGTTGAGTAAGAGGCTCTATCAACTCTTCCAAAACAGATTTTATTTGTTCTAATGAAACCGAATCTGTTGCTTTTTCAATATGCTTTAACACCACATAACCATCAAAATTTTTGGATAATTCTTTTTCTCCGTGTTCTTTAAAATAAATACTGTAAGAAAATTCATCACTGTCGTCAATAATAATGCCTGTGCCGAATTTTGGATGTTCTAATTTGGTGCCTATCGGATAAGATGTCATGCGTTTTTTTTACGAAATTAGAAAAGAATAGAATATTTCCAAAGGTCAATTTGAATTAACGACCATTAAAGGATAAATAAAAATTTAATAGTTCATAAAAAACGATAATTTTGAATTATAAATTTTAAGATAGGATGATAATAAAAAGACATCTTTGGGTTTTTGTATTAATGATAACAATAGTTTATGGTTGCCATCGCGAATCACCTACGCCGATGGTCGATAAGAAAATAAAATCCATGACACTATATGCATTTGGAGATTCTGCGGTCTTTTCATTTACATACACACACCATAAATTAATTGCAGTTACTAAAAATGGAATTCCCTATGTAGAAATTTCTTATTCATCTAATTTCGCTTCTATAGTCTATAAAAATCCGACCATATACGATACTTTAAAGACCTATTTCAATTCAAAAAATTTAATAGATTCAGTAATTACAAATCACAATAAAATACGAATTTATTACAGAAACAATACCAACGATTTATTAGATTCTTGTCGCTATTACGAAGGCACAAATTTGTTGTGCAATTCCTTTGTTGATGAAAACTATCAGCCAATTACATTTCAACAACAGCGACCTTATACCTGTGGGATGTTTTACAATGTTTGTATAAAAACAGGCATAGATACGGCAACTTATACTACCATGGAAAATCAATATAATATTCCATTTCAATTTTTCACCACCCCACTTTCAGAAGGACTATCTTTCTTAGATTTAAATCCTTTGGTATTAATGCAACAAAGTGAGATATATCCGTACAAACCACACCAAAATTTATTGAAAAACTGGAATACATTTTATTCAATTTTAATTACACAAGTACCATCACCAAGGTTTCATTTCAGATTTAAATATGAAATAGATACCAAACAACGTATCGTAAAAATGGAACTATTTGACACCCTCCAATCAGACAGTATTCCCATGCGAAAATTTCAATTCAACTATTTTGATTAATAAACCGCAATAGATACCTCAAATACTCTATTTATTAGAAAAAAGACAAGGCGAGTTTTATAAAATAAATATCACCACAAAAATTCCACTTCCTTGAAATTAAATTTTCTGATTTCATTTCCTGATTTTATTACCAGAACTCCAGACGCTTCTATATCTATAATTTTTCCTTCAAAAGGAAGGTGTTGCTGCTGGTATTTCGCTGATATATTGTATTGAAATAGATTTTCCAAATACATTGCTTTTAGTTGCTCGAACTTCCGTTCTCGCAGGCGCAGAAAATATTTTTCAATAGACATTAATATTTTTTCAAATACTGTATTCCTGTCCACTTCCCTTCCTGTCAATTGCGCCAAACTGCAAGCATTAGGAGCATTTGAAAAGATGGTTTGGTTCACATTAATACCAATGCCAATAATCGAATTTTTTAAAAAATTACCCGAAATGGTGTTTTCTATCAAAACACCCGAAATTTTCTTCCTATCCACCAAAATATCATTTGGCCATTTGATAGCAATTTCAAAATTATTATCTAAAACCGTATTTAAAGCTACTCTAATTCCCAGCGATATAGCAATATTTAAATAAAATTGCTCCGATGCTTTTAAAAATGAAGTATTATAAATGATGCTAAAGGTTAAGTTTTTGTTAGGTTCAACCTGCCAAGTATTGCCTATTTGTCCACGTCCGGCAAACTGTTCGTCTGCTAAAATGACAGTTCCATCAATTGGACTGCTATTTGATATATGTTCTTTAGCAAAATTATTGGTAGAATCAACGGAAGGAAGATGTATCAGAAATCTCCCGGTGAAAAAAGTGTTATGTACTTTAAGTTCCAAAATTTAGTAGTTTTGTACGTAGTAGTTTTACAAAGAGATAAATAATAAAAAATAAATCATTGGATAAAAAGATAAAAATAACAAAAAAACGTCAAGCAGTAGCGGTCGATAGTTTATGTAATGTAATAATAGCAGCCATTCAGGATAAAAAAGGCAATAATATTGCTTGTTTAGATTTACAAAATATACCCGAAGCAATTACCGATTTTTTTGTGGTATGCGATGCCAATTCCACCGTACAAGTACGCGCAATATTGGACAATGTAGAAGAAGAAGTGAAAAAACAACTACACGTAAAACCTTTTCATCTCGAAGGACGCTCTAACGGGGAGTGGGCTTTGTTAGATTTTGGAGATATAGTAGTACATGTATTCCAAACAGAAAAGAGAGAATTCTATCAGTTGGAAGACTTATGGAGCGATGCCGGTATAAAACATTATGATTAACAAAAGAATCCAAAACAAAACACTCACAATTTTTGTAATAGCTTGAAAGAAACGTATAAATTTTTTATAATTAATAAATAAGAATGGATTTTTTACCGGAAAACGAACAGCCAAAAAAGAAAAAGAGCGGAGGGTTTAACAGCTATTGGCTGTTTGCAATCTTATTAGTCGGTCTGCTGGCAACACAATTTATATCACTAAATTTTCAAGTTAAGCCAATCTCTGAAGACGAATTTTTTAGAAAATTAGTCCCATCAGGTGATGTGGCAAGAATTACTATTGTGAACAAAGAACAAGTAGAAGTTTATTTAAAAGAAGACTCGCTGAAGGATAAAAAACAATATGAAAGTATTCGATATACAAAGCTGAAAGCATTAAACAAAGGACCACATTTCTCTTTTGAGATTACATCTATAGACGCTTTTAAACAAAAATTAGATGGAATACAAGCCAATACACCTTATGATAGCTTGATAAAAGTAAACAACGAATACCGCAAAGGTATTTTTGATATTATAAGTTGGCTATTTCCCATTATACTATTAGTAGGATTATGGATGTTCTTAATGCGTCGAGCAACAGGAGGCATGGGCGGTGCCGGCGGGCAAATTTTTAATATAGGAAAGTCGAAAGCAAACCTATATGACAAAGACATGAAAGTAAATATTACATTCGACGACGTAGCAGGATTAGACGAAGCAAAAGAAGAAGTAAAAGAAGTTGTTGATTTCTTGAAAAATCCTAAAAAATATACCGCCCTCGGTGCTAAAATCCCAAAAGGCGTTTTATTAGTAGGCCCTCCGGGAACAGGAAAAACATTATTAGCAAAAGCAATGGCTGGCGAAGCACAAGTGCCTTTCTTCTCCATCTCTGGTTCCGATTTCGTAGAAATGTTTGTAGGTGTGGGAGCATCTAGAGTACGTGATTTATTTAAACAAGCCCGCGAAAAAGCACCTTGTATTATCTTTATTGATGAAATAGATGCCGTAGGTCGTGCAAGAGGAAAAGGTATGATGCAAAGTAATGACGAACGCGAAAGCACCTTAAACCAATTACTAGTAGAAATGGATGGATTTAGTGGCGATAAAGGAATTATCATGTTAGCTGCCACCAATCGTCCAGATGTTTTAGATGCTGCTTTATTGCGCCCAGGGCGTTTCGACAGACAAATTTCTATCGACAAACCTGATCAAAAAGGAAGAGAGCAAATCTTTAAAGTACACCTTAAAAAACTCACTAAATTAGGAGATACCGTAACCCCCGAAAAATTAGCTTCGCTCACACCCGGTTTTGCCGGCGCAGAAATTGCAAACGTCTGTAATGAAGCTGCTTTAGTAGCTGCCCGCAAAGAAAAAACACAAGTAGAAGCAGATGATTTTAATGAAGCCATTGACAGAAGCATTGGTGGATTAGAAAAGAAAAATAAAATTATCTCTCCGCAGGAAAAAGAAATTATTGCCTACCATGAAGCCGGTCATGCCATCTGTGGTTGGTATTTGGAACATGCCCACCCATTGCTGAAAGTCACCATCATTCCACGTGGCATTGCAGCTTTAGGCTATGCACAATATTTACCTAAAGAACAATATCTATACAGAACAGAACAATTAATGGATGAAATATGCATGACACTTGGAGGTCGTGCTGCTGAAGAAATTGTTTTTGGAAAAATATCTACCGGAGCTCAAAACGATTTGCAGAGAATTACACAATTAGCGTATGCAATGGTAACGGTTTATGGTATGAATGAAAAAGTAGGAAATGTTTCTTTTTACGATCCACAGCAAGATACAACTTTTACAAAACCATATTCTGAAGATACAGCGCGTGTAATAGATGAAGAAGTAAGAAAATTAATAGACAGTGCTTTTCAACGTACTATTAATTTACTGACAGAACATAGAGAACAGTTGAATAAACTGTCACAAGCATTGTTGGCAAAAGAAATTCTATTTAAATCAGATTTAGAAGAGTTAATAGGGAAACGCTCATTCGACGAAGAACCTATCCCTGCCACCTTTGATTGATTAGGAATGTCATTCCCTTGAAAAAGGGAATCTCATTTCTCACTACTTACTACTTGATACTCACTACTTACTACTCACTACTTAATACTCACTACTTACTACTTGATACAGCACTTCTCAGCAGAGTCTCCTGCAAGGGACTCTGCGTTCAGAAAACCACATTCAGAAAACCACTTAATGTCATTCCCTTGAAAAAGGGAATCTCATTTCTCACTTCTTAACTCACTACTTACTACTTACTTCTTAATACTTACTTCTTAATACTCACTTCTTACTACTCACTACTTACTACTCATACAGCACTTCTCAGCAGAGTCTCCTGCAAGGGACTCTGCGTTCAGAAAACCACATTCAGAAAACCGCTGAATGTCATTCCCGCTTCCGCGGGAATGACATTTCTCATCTCACATCTCTCATCTCACATCTCACTACTTACTACTTAATACTCACTACTTAATACTCACTACTCACTACTTAATACTCACTACTCACTACTCACTACTCATAATCTCTTCTTAAAAAAAATCACTACTCATTACATATTACTCATCACTTATTACTATTTTTGCAAAATGGAACGCGATACAAAAATTTTCTCTCTCATTAACGACGAATTACACCGCCAAACCGTAGGCATCGAATTAATTGCCTCTGAAAATTTTACCTCCAAACAAGTAATGGAAGCAATGGGTACATGCCTAACCAATAAATATGCAGAAGGCTACCCTGGCAAACGTTATTATGGAGGCTGTGAAGTAGTAGATCAAATAGAACAATTAGCCATCGACCGCTTATGTCAATTATTTGGAGCTGCTTATGCCAACGTACAACCACATTCTGGCGCACAAGCCAATGCTGCCGTATTTTTAGCTTGTCTAAAGCCCGGCGATGCCATTTTGGGTTTTAATTTATCCCATGGAGGACATTTGTCACACGGTTCTCCTGTAAATTTTTCTGGAAAACATTTCGTTCCATATTTCTACGGAGTAGAACAAGAAACAGGACGAGTGGACATGGATAAAGTAGAGCAAATTGCCTTAGAAAAAAAACCTAAAATGATCATTTGCGGAGCTTCCGCTTATGCACGCGATTGGGATTACAAACGTTTTCGTGAAATTGCAGATAAAGTAGGAGCAATCCTATTGGCAGACATTGCGCATCCTGCCGGATTAATTGCAAAAAAAAGATTGAACGACCCAATGCCGCATTGCCATATCGTAACTTCTACCACGCATAAAACACTAAGAGGTCCGCGTGGAGGCATCATAATGATGAGCAAAGATTTTGAAAATCCATTTGGTGAAAAAACACCTAAAGGAGAATTGAAAATGATGTCTGCGATATTGAATGCCGCGGTTTTTCCAGGAATACAAGGCGGTCCCTTAGAACACGTTATTGCTGCTAAAGCCATAGCATTTGGCGAAGCATTGACAGACGATTTTGCAAAATATGTAGATCAATTAATGTTGAATGCCCGAGTGATGGCAGATGAATTTACCAAAAGAGGCTATAACCTCGTTTCTGGTGGCACTGAAAATCATTTAATATTATTAGATTTAAGAAACAAAAATATCACTGGAAAAGAAGCAGATGCCGCTTTGGGAAAAGCAGATATTACTGTAAATAAAAACATGGTACCTTATGATGACAAATCCCCTTTCATCACTTCAGGAGTGCGCATCGGCACGGCAGCCATTACTACCAGAGGCTTATTAGAAGACGACTGCAAGCAAATTGTAGAATGGATGGACGCCATCATTGCTACTCCAAACGACAGTATCTTGATAGAAAAAATCAAAGGACAAGTAAATGAATTTATGAACGGCTTCCGTTTATATTAGGCTTTAAATCTCTTGCAAAATTTATTTTATTAAACGAGTTTAAAAGTCATTCCCTTGAAAATGGGAATCTCAAATAGATTCTATATGAACTGACGTTGTCGATTTTTCATTTCCAGCAGAGTCTCCCACAAAGGACAATACATAATATAAGGTAAGTCTTACTACTTACTACTTACTACTTACTACTTGATACTCATTGCCCCTTTGCGCTCTTCGCGTGAAAAAATATATTTTTGAGAAAAATCACCCTTTTCCAATATCGCCCAACACATTGATACTCAATTTCAATTTTCAATTTTCAATTTTTAATTTTCAATTTTTAATTTTTAATTTTTAATTTTTAATTTTTAATTTTGGTAATTCAAAAAATATTTATAATTTCGCAAATTGTATTTCTTAACAGAAAATATAAATTCTATTTAAAAATAGTTAAAAATGAAAAAAGACAGCTTATTAAAACTACAGATTGCTATACTTACAGCAATACTGTTTTTTAGCAACAATCTGGTATTTGCAGACAATCATGCACCCACAGAAAAAAGCATTGCAATAGCTTACAATACGCCTTTTTCTTATGCCTTGGATAATAATGTAAGTTGGGAAATAAATGACAACAACGGAGGACTTATCAATAGTGGTATAGGTAATATAAGTCAAACTTTTAACACACCCGGAAGCTATACAATAGCGATTCATAACAATAATACGGAGGAAGAACACTCTAGCCTTCCCGATAAAATAAATATCTCGGTTAGCCCCAATAAAATAATATTTGATTTGTCCTCCATTCAGTTTTCACAAGATATTGTCGGAGGTCAATCTGCAAATGGTATTACAGTAAGCATAAAAGCTAATTTCTCTTCTTTTGACAATAGTCCTGTAATCTATAATCAAGAACTTTCTGTCTTTGGGGTAGGCTCTACTATTAGCGGAAAAATAAAAAACAATCCAACAACGCTTAATCAAGGGGCAAATATCCTTGTGTTTATATTAGATGGACAAGCCACTATAGGAAATAATATTCAGTTAAATTTTACAGATTTTAACGGAGAGGTACAGCCTTTTACTTTAACGCCAAAAATATAATAGAAAATGAGAAGACTAATAAATAATGTTATAGCAGTACTATGCCTGTTTTTAGTTGCAGGAATAGCAGGAGTAAAAGCACAAAACAATTGCGTCACCGGAGATTGTAATCCTAATACGTACTTTTATAGCACAGATCCTAATACGATTGAATATGATAATATAGTGTCTGTATTCCACTCCAGTATGTTTAAAGAACCAGGGGGTGTGGTAAGAGTGTGGGGACAAGGTACAGCACAAAATGGACAGGGATCTACTGGAAATGTTTTAACCACTTCAGATGCTGCCGGCTTATTAAGTGGAGCAAACTTTGGTACGGGAACCGACCAATTAACAGGAACAGTCCTAAAGTTTGCAGGAGCAAGTAGTTCAAATACACAACAGTTTGCAGTACTTACTACAAGCGGATTGTATGTATGGGGAAATAGCGGCATTTTAGTTCCTGCAGTTGCCAATGCAGCAACAGGATCATTTAGAAAAGTAGCTATAGGTACATATAATGTTTCAGGCGGAGCAACAAAAGCAGATGGATTACCCGATGGAGTAAACCCAACAGATGTAAAAATGATGTTCGGTACGCGTGAAGGGCTTGCTATTGTAACTTGTACAGGAGCTGCATACACACTTACCATAAATGGACCAGCTTATGGCGATGACGCAATTGATAATGCCACGAATGACCTACTTTGGCATCGTGTAAGTACAGCGGCCAATACACCATTGACAAATGTGGTAGCAGTGAGAGGAACATACCAAACTTTTATGGCACTTACTTCTGATGGTAAAATATATACATGGGGAACGGCCACAAGGATAAATGGTACTGGTGGAGCTGCTGCGGCACAGGATAGAAGTTTTGCAACAGAAATAAATCAACCAACAGGCGTAACTCCAAAAATGATAGGTATGACCGCATCCAGCAATGGAAAGACTTATTATTTGTTGGCAACAAATGGAAAACTCTTCTCAATGGGAGATAACACCTATGGGCAATTGGGCAATGGCAGCACAACAAGTTCTGATACTTGGATTCAGGTAACTGCAACTACAATAGCCGAAGATGCGGCAACCTATGCCATTGACAGCAACGTAGTATGGATTAGCCCTCAGGAACATGATAGAGGTACTTCAGTTTCGGAAAATGCATCCATCAGTATCATCACCAACGATGGCAAGGTTTGGTCGTGGGGAGGTAACTCTTACGGTATGTTAGGTATTACTGCACCACCTAATCTTATATCTACGCCAAGTTTAATGCCAGGCAGAATAACGGGTACCTATGATAATACAAAGTTAAACTTGTCAGATGTTATTATGGCTGTTGAAACAGGTGGTCATACCACTCTTTTGATAAAACAGTGTAGTAAAAAATTTGGATATGTAGGACATAGAATACGTGGTAGTATGGGGGATGGTACAACTACAGATCAAGCAGAACCAATATACAATTTTGGTAATACTGGTGATGTAATAGTTTGTGGCGCACCCACCACACCATTGGTACATGATTTAAATGTTTGTCCAACAGCAAAAGCTAACTTGGCAGATGCAGTAACAGGTACTACTCCAGCAGGTTTCACCTTACAGTGGTGGACAACTATAGATCGTGCAACTGGCACTCAGGTTGGAACTCCATCAAGTGTAAATACAGGAACATATTATGGATTCTATGTGGCAAATTCAGGACCATGTTCAGACCCATCTTACTCTAAGGTAATAGTAACAGATACTAAAACAGGATGTTTGGATGCCGTTAATGATACGTATGGTACTTATAATGGTTTTATTGGAGGTATTACACCAAGTGTATTAGCCAATGACTCTTTTATAAATGTATTAGTAAACCCGGCAGACATTACGTTGACAGCAGGTACATCACCATTACCGGGTAAAATCACGATGAACGGCAATGGTACGATAAATGTAGCCGCAGGCACCCCAGCAGGCACTTACAATTATCCATATACTATCTGTTTAGTCGCAAGACCAGCATACTGCGATGCTGCAGTAGCAACCATTACAGTAGCAGCACCAGTTATAGATGCCGTAAACGATAACTACGGGTCGATAAATGGCATGACGGGCGGCACAACACCAAGTGTATTAACGAATGACTCGTTAAACCATGCAGTAGTAAACCCAGCAAGTATCACCTTAACAGCAGGTACATCACCATTACCAGGACAAATCACGATGAATGGTAATGGTACGATAAGTGTAGCAGCAGGCACCCCAGCAGGCATCTATAATTATCCATATACTATCTGTGAGAACTTAAACCCAAGCAACTGTGACAATGCAGTAGCGACGGTAA
>JBDKHK010000031.1:0-48417 GCA_039797705.1 Bacteroidota bacterium | reverse complement strand
GGAGAAAATTCGGAAGTAGAAATTTATATAGCTAAAAAACAACGTTAGCCGGTAACTAGCAGATTTAAAAAAAATCGGCTCAACTAAAGTTGAGCCGATTTTTTTATTATCATACCATATTAAATATGGAATGAATTTTATCAATGGAATTGTTCTGCTTCTGTAGAACCTGCTAATGCAGTAGTAGAAGATTGTCCTTGTTGACAGATTTGTTGTACCGCATCGAAATATCCTGTACCAACGAAAGATTGGTGTTTGATTGCTTGGAATCCTGCAGATTCTAAAGCAAACTCTCTTTGTTGTAACTCAGAGTAACCAGCCATACCACGTTCCATATATGCTTTACTTAATTCAAACATAACGGTATTGTTAGCGTGGAAACCAGCTAATGTAATGAATTGGAATTTATAACCCATTGCAGCGATATCTTCACGGAAAGAAGCCATTGCTTTTACATCCATGTATTTTGCCCAGTTGAAAGATGGAGAGCAGTTATATGCCAACATTTTTCCTGGATATTTAGCGTGAATTCCTTGTGCAAATTCTCTTGCCATTCCTAAATCTGGATTTCCTGTTTCCATCCAAATTAAGTCAGCATAAGGAGCATAAGATAAACCTCTGTCGATACCTTGTTCTATACCATTTTTAACATAGTAAAAACCTTCTGGAGCACGTTTGCCTTCGATGATGAATTTATGGTCACGTGGGTCAATATCAGAAGTGATTAAATTAGCTGCCTCAGCATCTGTACGAGCAATTACTAATGTAGAAGTACCGCAAACGTCTGCAGCTAAACGAGCAGCAGATAATTTATTGATAGCCTCTTGAGTTGGTACTAATACTTTACCACCTAAGTGACCACATTTTTTAGCAGAAGCTAATTGGTCTTCCCAGTGTACACCAGCAGCACCTGCTTCAATCATTTGTTTCATTAATTCAAATGCATTCAAGTTACCACCAAAACCAGCTTCAGCATCTGCAACGATTGGAAGCATCCAGTCACGTGTTGGCTCGCCAGACATATATTCGATTTGGTCACGACGCATTAAAGCGTTGTTGATACGTTTTACTACCATTGGAACAGAGTTCGCAGGGTATAAAGATTGATCTGGATACATTTCAGCAGAAAGATTTGCATCTGCTGCTACTTGCCATCCTGAAAGGTAAATTGCTTTCATGCCTGCAGTAGCTTCTTGAATCGCTTGGTTACCGTTATAAGCACCTAAACCAGCCACCCAGCTATCAGTATGCAATCTATTCCATAATTTTTCTGCACCATTTTTTGCTAAAGTGTATTCAACCGGTACGGAACCGCTAACGTTAATTACTTCTTCTGCAGTATAATCTCTTGTTACGTCTTTCCAACGTGGATTAGTTGCCCAATCATTTTTTAGAGCTTCTGCTCTTTCTTGTTTTGTTGCCATTTTGATTTGAGTTATTTTGAAAATGAAATAATTTGAAAATATTTTTTAAAAAATTAGTCTATATAATTATAAGCTTCCAGCGTTAAGAATTCTTCCAATGTATCTTCTAAAGACATTTTGGTAAATAATTCTGTTGCTAAATCAAATTTTGATGCTGCATATTTATCTCCTAATGTTGCTTTATAAGCAGCCACTTGTTCGTTAATCAATTGTTGAACCAATTCAGCAGTTACTTTTGTACCGTCATCTAATTTTGCATCTTCATGGTGCACCCATTGCCACACTTGCGTACGGGAAATCTCAGCTGTGGCGGCATCTTCCATCAAATTATGAATCGGAACGCAACCGTTACCACGCAACCATGCTTCTAAATATTGAATACCAACGTCGATATTATTTTTTAAACCACCTAAAGTAATAGTACCGGTAGGAACTGCTAATAAATCAGCCGCTGTAACACTTACATCTTCTCTTTTCTTATCAATTTGATTAGGAGTTGGCATGTATTTATTAAATTCATCCATCGCAATTTGAACTAATCCTGGATGAGCCACCCAAGTACCATCATGACCAGCTTTTGCTTCGCGCTCTTTATCGGCACGCACTTTATTTAACGCAATATTATTTGCTTCTTCGTCATTTTTAATTGGAATTTGTGCTGCCATTCCACCCATAGCAAATGCATTGCGTTTGTGGCAAGTTTGGATAACTAAATCAGAATATGATTTTAAGAAATGCGTAGTCATCGTTACTTGCATTCTATCGGGCACTAAGAATTGTTTGTTTTTTACTGTTCTTTTGATGAAAGAGAATATATAATCCCAACGTCCGCAATTTAAGCCTGCAGAATGTTCTTTTAATTCAAATAAAATTTCATTTAATTCAAAAGTGGCTAAGATTGTTTCTATCAACACCGTTGCTTTAATGGAACCTTGAGGAACGCCTAATTCATTTTGTGCATCTACAAAAATATCGTTCCACAAACGCGCTTCTAAATGAGATTCCATTTTTGGTAAATACAAATAAACGCCGCTTCCTTGTGCAATTCTTTGTTTGGCATTATGGAAAAAATATAATGCAAAATCCCAGATTGAGCCACTTGCAACTTCGCCATCTACCAATACATGTTTTTCCAATAAATGCCAGCCACGTGGACGAACAAACAAGGCTGCGATTTTTTCATTCAGTTTATATTCTTTTCCGTTTTGTGACAACGAAATAGTTTTGTTATTGGCATCTTTCAAATTTACCTGACCTGAAATATTATTTTCCCAAGTTGGTGCGTTTGAGTCTTCAAAATCTGCCATGAACACTTTTGCTCCAGAGTTTAAGGCATTAATAATCATTTTGCGATCCACTGGACCAGTGATTTCTACACGTCTATCTTGGATATCGGCAGGGCAAGGAGCAACTGTCCAATTACTTTCGCGAATTTCCTTTGTTTCAGGTAAAAAATCGGGTAATTCTCCAGCATCTAAGCGCACTTGTCTTTCTACTCTTTTTTGTAATAATTCTTTTCGGCGGGCATTGTGTTTGCGTTGTAATTTTGCAAAAAATGCCAATGCTTCTGGTGTTAATATTTCGGCATATTCTGGTGTAAATTTGCCATTAATTTCGATTCCTGCTGGAGTTTGATATGCTGACATGTGCGTATATTTTTTTGATGAGCGAAAATACTAAATACTTATAACAAACCTAAATGCAAAATGTTATATAAAGTTTACGATAAAGTTGCTATTCACAATGCATGCATTGAAGTTTTTATTAATAAAAAACAGGTATTATTATTATTGTCTTCTAATTTTGATTTCATATTTACACTTCCAAGCGGAATCGCCTGAAAGGGATTCTGCGCAAGTGCCGCAGAGTCCTCTGCGAGAGACTCTGCTGAGAAACTAAGAAACACAATCAACTATTATCTTCTAAATTCCACTTCATATTTTCATTTGCAACGCTTAATCCATTATTCAATAATTGCATAAATTTTGTTCTTGGTATTTCTCGTGCACCCATGGTGGCAACATGTTCCGTAAATACTTGTGCATCTAAAAAATGAAAATTATTTATTTTTAAGAATTCAATTAATTTAATTAAAGCAACTTTTGAAGCGTTACTTACTGTATGAAACATAGATTCTGCAAAAAAACATTTACCTAAACTAACCCCATAAACCCCGCCAACTAATTGATTTTCTTGCCACACTTCGATAGAGTGTGCAAAACCTAATTGGTGTAATTTTATATATGCATTTATCATTTCGGGTGTAATCCAAGTACCACCTTGTCCAGCACGTGGTACTATAGCGCATTGATGGATAACTGCTTCAAAATTTTTATCCATTGTCACAGAAAATCTATTAGAATTTATTACCCTTCGCATACTTTTAGAAATATGTAATTCATCTAAAAAAAGAATAAATCTATTTTCTGGTGCATGCCAGATTATCGGTTCTCCTTCGCTATACCATGGAAAAATACCACGACTATATGCCAGCAATAATCGTTCGGGAGATAAATCTCCGCCGATGGCAACAATACCATCTTCTGCACCCTCCACTGGTGGAAAATCTAAGCGGTCGTTTAATCGGAATATAGGCAAAATGATTAATTACAGGATTCAACAGCGGCTGTAATGCCTCTATCTAACAAGGCATCTTTCATTGGGATTAATGCATATTCTTCACCATGTTGTACGGCATATTTTCCTTTATAATGAATAAACATAGCACATTGGGTAGCCTGTTCTAAAGAATGATTACAAATATGTATTAAAGATTCAATTACCCAATCAAATGTATTGACATCATCATTATATACTACTAGTTGGTGGCTGTGTTCCACCTCCACTTCCTCTAACACTTCTACTTCTTCTTGAATTTGTTTATTGGTATTAAAAGCGTAAAAGCTCATGTATAAAAATTTTGTAGTACAAGATTACTAAAAAATGAGATTTTTTGAAAGTAGTTTAGTATTTAATTTAAAAAATAGTACATTTGCACCTCAAAATTAGCCGGCGAGGTAGCTCAGATGGTTAGAGCGCAGGATTCATAACCCTGAGGTCACGGGTTCAATTCCCGTCCTCGCTACACAGAGGTTGTTCTAAATAGGACAACCTTTTTTTATTTTCAGGTATTCATTTCCTTATAAAATAAAAAAGTTCCGAATTGCTTCGGAACTTATGCTTAAATTAATTGCAAAGATTATTTCTTTACAGCACCTTTAGCAGCATCAGCAGCTTTATCTACTGCGCCTTTAGCAGCGTCAGCAGCTTTGTCCACTGCACCTGCAGCAGCACCTTTAGCAGCATCAGCAGCTCCTGCTACTGCACCTTTAGCAGCATCTACTGCTGTGTTAGCTGTTGCAGCAGCACTATCTGCAACTGTTGTAGCAGCTTCTGTTACTGTTTCTGTTGCTTCAGTAGCTGTTTCTTCTGCTGCGTCAGCAGCTTTTTCTCCTTGTTTGCAAGCTTGAACACCTACGAAAAGTGTTGCAGCTGCGAATAATACAAATAATTTTTTCATTTTAAAATTGGTTTAATTGAGTCAAAAGTAATCTATTTTTAAAAACCTTGTTTATGTATTATAGTTAAAATTTGTCAAAAAAAATCCCGACCAAAAGGTCGGGACTTTAATTCTAAGTCGAAACTGAATTATTTTGCTGGAGCTGCTGGAGCTGCTGCTGCTGGAGCTGCTGCTGCAGTAGAGTCAGTTGCTGGAGCTTCTGCTGCTGGAGCTTCTGCTGGAGCTTCTTCTGTAGCTACTTCAGTTGTTTCTTCAGTTGCAGTTTCTTCTGCTTGTTTGCAAGCCTGAACACCTACGAAAAGTGTTGCTGCTGCGAATAATACGAATAATTTTTTCATTTTAAATTGGTTTAATTAGGTGCAAAAGTAAGGTATAATATTGTATTTATTATTAATTCAATTTTAACAAATCTATACTTATTAAGAAAATATTGGTATTTATTCTTCCCAATTCTTGGTGCGTTCTACCGCTTTTTTCCAACCTTTTATCAATTTTTCTCTTTTTTCAATTTTCATTTTAGGTTCGAAAAATGTATTCGAAATGGCATTTTTTTCTAAAAAATCTTTTTGATATAATCCAATATGAATCCCTGCTAAGTAGGCAGCACCTAAAGCGGTCGTTTCTATCACTTTTGGGCGTTCTACTTTTACATTCAAAATATCTGCTTGAAACTGCATTAGTAGATTATTGGAACAAGCTCCGCCATCTACTTTTAATGTTTTTAATTGAATATTGGAATCCTTTTCCATTACTTCTAATACATCAGATGTTTGAAAGGCTAATGACTCCAAAGTAGCTCTAATTAGATGTGCTTTTTCGGTTCCGCGAGTAAGTCCAAAAATACCTCCACGAGCATACATATCCCAATAGGGTGCACCTAATCCGGCAAAAGCGGGAACTACATATACTCCTCCTGTATCTTCTACTTTCATTGCATAGTATTCAGAATCTGGAGCTGTATCAATTAATTTCAATCCATCTCGAAGCCATTGGATAGCTGCGCCGGCAATAAATACACTGCCTTCTAAGGCGTATTCTATTTTTCCATCTATTGCCCATGCTATCGTGGTTAATAATCCGTGCTTAGAAGTTACTCGCTCTGTGCCGGTATTCATTAACATAAAACAACCTGTGCCATAGGTATTTTTTGCCATGCCTGGTGTAAAACAGCATTGTCCAAACAGGGCACTTTGTTGGTCGCCGGCTACGCCGGCTATTGGAATTTCTAAATTAAAAAAAACATCAGGATGTGTGGTGCCAAAATTTCCGGAGGAAGGTAATACTTCGGGCAACAAAGAAGCAGGTACATCTAGTTCCTGTAATAATTTTTCATCCCATTTTAGATCTTTAATATTATATAGTAAAGTACGAGATGCATTACTGAAATCGGTTGCATGTACTTTTCCTTTGGTCAAATTCCAAATTAGCCATGAATCGACTGTTCCGAAACACAATCGACCTTCATGTGCTTTTTGTCGGGCACCTTCTACATTATTTAAAATCCAATTTACTTTTGTACCAGAAAAATAAGCGTCTATTACTAATCCTGTATTTTCTTTTATATAAGATTCCAATCCTCTGTTTTTGAGTTCATCGCAAAAACCAGCGGTGCGTCTATCTTGCCAAACGATTGCATTATAGATGGGTTTTCCTGTTTCTTTATCCCAAATAATAGTGGTTTCTCTCTGGTTGGTAATGCCGATAGCAGCAATTTCATGTGGCTGAATGTTTGCTTTTGCTACGGCCTCTCTGGCTACATCTATTTGAGTTTGCCAAATTTCATTGGGGTCGTGTTCTACCCATCCTGGTTGAGGAAATATTTGTGTAAATTCTCTTTGTGCTGACGAAATAATAGAAGCATTATTATCAAATAAAATGGCTCTAGAGCTAGTGGTTCCTTGATCGAGAGCGAGTATATACTTTTTTTGCATTTTTTTTGAAATTATGTGCTAAATATAAGGAATTTAAGAGTATTGAGTAGAAAGTAGAAAGAATATAGAAAAATTTTATTCATAATATTCTATTTGTAACATAAGTAACGAAAAACAGACAATAGACTTTATAATTTTGCATTTGAAATGGATGTAATTGCTTTATAAAAATGGTAAACGTTATCGAGAACTTGTCCTTTATATATTTAAACAAAAAAATAAATGAAATTTATCAAAAAATATAAACTCACTATTATAGGAATATTGCTGGGTGCCATTGGCGGTTTTGCTTACTACTACTTTATAGGATGTGCCAGTGGCACTTGCGCAATTACTTCGAAGCCGCTCAACAGTACGGCTTATGGTGCATTATTAGGTGGATTATTAATGAATATATTTCAGAAAGAAGAAAAAATAAATTAAATCATTTTTTATGACAAACAGAACTATTATTGACGTACGTACTCCTGGTGAATTTATGGGAGGACATGTTGCAGGAAGTATCAATATTCCATTGCAAGAATTACAAACTAGATTGGAGGAGGTGAAATCTTTACCACAACCTTTGACATTGTGTTGTGCTTCAGGAAACAGGAGTGGGCAGGCTATGATGTTTTTGCGCAGTGCAGGTGTGGAGTGTGAAAACGGTGGAAGTTGGTTGGATGTAAATTACGCCGTCCAAAGAGCGTAGTTTTCAGTAGTTTTTTGGAAAGATTTTTTGAAAGAGTTTTTGAAAGATTTTTTGAAAGATGGGCGATTTTGCTTTGCAAAATCGCCCATCAAATTATTTCTTTAAGTTCCATCTTAATTAAGAAAATTATTCTCTTCAGTAATATTTTTTTCATCTAAAGGTTGTTCATTTGGAACTGAAATTTCTTCTACTGCAGCGGTTGTAGCTTCAGGAATATTTTCTGTATTTTCGACATTAACAGATGCTTGCTTTGCTGGACGTTTTTCCTCAGATTTTTGTTCTTTTTCTAATTCTTCTTGTTCGCGCTTCTGTTGTTGTTGTTCTCTTTCTTTTTGTTGTTTTTCTTCTTTAGCAATTTCCGATTTTAATTGAGCGATGGTTTGTTTAATGCCTGTAGCTTTTGTTTCTTTTTCTTTGGTGCGTTCCAAAATATTGCCAAATCTATTTTTTAATTCTTCTACTGATAATTTACCACGGGTATAATGTTGCATTTTTTCTACTTGCTGTTGATACATTTCATTGTCGCGGGCAATAGAATCTTCCAAACTGCTTAAAATTTTGGTTAGTTGTTTTATTCTTTCTTGAATTTTTCCAAGTATTTCTGTGAATCTATATTTGCGTAAATCGTTATATATTATATTGATTTGATTATAGATGGTTCGTTTTTGATTCCAGCGAAAGGGGGCATCTTTCAATTCTGCCTGCATTTTTTTTAATTCTTCAAAAATATATTTCCATTGATCGTTGTAAATTAATTTTGTTTGAAGTTCTTCAAGGTGGGTTGAATATTTTTTCAACAATACAGCATTTGCTTGATTTTCATTTTCGTTAATGATTCGCTTCGCTGCTTTTAAGGCTTCAAAAATAGCATTGATTTTATCTTTCAAAACAGTGGTTTGCTCCCAAGAAATCTCGTTCTTTTTTTGATACGAGGAAATTTTTTCCCATTGTGCTTTTGCTTTATCCCATAATGTTTGGTCAAATTCTGCGATGACGGCAGCTTTTTCTTCCAACAATTTTACTTCGTTGGTCAATAGCTGGTTTATTTTGACGCTCATTAGTTTTTTGCCCCATTTATGTTGTGATTGCAACACCACATCTACTCTATCTACTTTTACATTTTCGGGTAAAATGGTATCGCTGTTGGCATCAATTTCCCAATGAATAGCATTTTCAGGAAAAGAAAAATCACCTCCATTTTTCCACTCTACAAAAAGTGCGTCTTGGATTTGTTTGGTAACCTCTTCTTTGGGCAATGCGTGAATATGAATTTTTGCTGTTTCTTCATCTAAGTAGATGGCAATAAGGGCTTTTCTGTCTGTGCTAATTTCACCCCATAATACTAATCGCGTGTTCATGTTAAAAGTCGAATGTAGTAAGTAAAAATCGTAAATATATTTCAAAAATATCAAAATAATATTTACAATAATCAATTTTGTAAAATAAATTATAAATAAAAAAGCAGTTTGCAAATACATGCAAACTGCTTGACAAATGTATAAATTTTGTTTAATATTTCAAGGTAGAGCCTTTAGATTTAACAGTTTCTATGATTTGTTGTTGGATAGAAATTTGTTGTTGTTTGGCTGTTTGATCGGCATCATTTTTTTGAATATCTGCTTCTCGTTTTTGGATCAAGGATTTTGATTTTTCAATTTCTTTTAAATAACTACTTTTGTCACTTTGTAATTTTTTCAAGTCACTATTGAGAGTTTTTAGTACTTTTTCTTCGCTTTTTTGTTGTTCTGCTACTGCAATTACTGCTTGATTTTTAGCAAACTGTTTTAATACTGCTTCCATAGCGGTGTATTGTGTACCATAAGCTGCGGAAGAAACAAAAGCACCGCCCAAATCTGTGAAAATTGTCATTTTTGTGCCATTATTTACTGGAGATAAGATGGTATAAATATCTACTGTATTGGCACTTACTGTTGGTATTTCTGCATTATCTATAAAGATTTCTGGATTTTTTTTATCTGTTATTACTTTTGCTTTTAGGCTTTTCCCCCATTTGCTTACAGCTTCTTTGGCGTCTTTTAACTGAATTCCGTTTAAGTTGATTTCAATTCCATTTTGTTCGCCTTTGCTCATAAATTGTCGAACTTCGTTGGTTGTAAATTGGTCTTGTGCTTTCAATGTAGTGGCAGAAATAAATGCAATAGCTGCAACTAATGTTAATTTCAAAAAGTGTCTCATATTATTGTGTTTATTTGTTTAAAGTTAAGTGAATGATGTTTAATTAACCACACCGGTGATTTTTCCATTTTTATACTGCAAAATAAATGCCATTTTATATCCGTTTTCCCGAATTGACTTTAATATATCTTTAGCTTTTTCAACAGTATCATAATCTCCCATTCGATATATATAATAGTTATCTGTCTTAATTGTTTCAATTTCTCCTAATTTTTTTATTTCAGGAAAATCTATATTTTCTTTATCAGAATTTATTAGTTGTATTTTAAAATAAGTTTCACTTATTTTTTTATCATTTGTAATGATTTTTAGCAGCGAATCTATTTTATTTTGAGTGATTACTTGTGGCGGTGATATTACTGGAACGGCAGTATTTTCTGTTTCTAACAAAGATATTTTTCTAGCTGGAGGCAGATTAGAAGGGGTATATACTTTATTTTCTGCAAAATTTAATTTATTTCCTGAAATTACATAATCACGGACTTTTATAGAATTTTTTTCCATTCCAAAAGTGGTAAGTTCGTCTGTTAATTGTTTTTCTTGTTTTTCTAGTATAATTTTATAATTATTATTCAGCAAGAGTTTTATTTCAAAATTTCCGGCACTATCTATATCTAATGGACGTACTTTTTGAGTGGTATAATTAACCATTCTCATTTTTATTTTTGCTGCTCCATTTTTGTTGCTTGCATCTGAAATTTTTCCGGTAAAGATGATAAAGTTATCCATTGTAAGGCTATTGGTAGCACCTTGGGCTACGCTATATTTTGGATCGGGCTTTAATAAGGAAAATACTACAACGGAATCACCATTTCTTTTACCTGCTGAGTTTATGTTTTCTACGGCAGGGCGAAAGCCGTCTTTGGAGATTTTTAAAGTATATTTTTTGTCTTTATTTATTTGGAAGGTTGCTCCGCCGTTTTCATCTGTCACGCCTTCCATTATTTTTTCCCCTCCGTCAAACAATTGTACCAGTGCGTAATCAATTGGTTTTTCAGAAAAAGTATCATTAGCATAAGCCGTTAATTTTAAACTAAAAGGGGTGAATCTATATAAATCAAAACCTCCTTTACCGTCTGTTCTGTTGGAGCAGAAATAACCGGTTTTCACTTCGTCATCGTATATAAAACTAATTTCATCAGCAGCTGAATTGATGGGTGCAGACATGGCCTCTACTCCTTGCCAAGTATCGCCTAATTGGATGGCTGAATAAATATCAAAACCGCCAAATCCACCATCTCTGTCTGAGGCAAAGTAGAGTTTTCTATTGGATTTATTTTGGCTGATAAATGGGTTAATATCATCTGCTTTGGAGTTTAATAGTTTTCCTAAATTCACTGGTGTTGACCAAGTGTCATTTAATAAAGATGTTTTCCAAATATCAAAACCACCTGCTCCGCCGGGTATATTAGAAGAAAAATAAATTTCTGTTCCCTCTGCATTTACCGACGGGTTTTTCATGATATACCCTTCTTTATTTATAGAGAGTGGGATTGCATTTAAAAAGGTGCCTCCTAAGTTATTGGCAATATATAATTTTTCATGTTTTTCTTTTTTCTTGGAAGAAATTTTATTGTCATAAGCCGAAAACACAACTATATTGCCGTCTTTTGTATAAGAAACACTCGTAATAACTAACTTTGGAATATTATTATAATACGCTTTTATTGGTTCTCCAAATCCTTCATATTGTCTTACTACTTGATTGAGGTCGTTTAAATTTTTTTCATTTGCGGTTGGGGTGGTTATATAAATGGCGTTTGTTCTTAATAATCCTACATAATTTTCATCGCGTACGGTATTAAATGAATAGTTTTCCAATTTATAATTAAAAGTGAGTGCAGCTGCGCGCAAAATACGTTCACATTGATTGGCTAAATCCATTACTTTATTTACATCGCCGGTAAGTGCAGCATACATCAAATATCCATCCAATGCTTTTTGATATTCACCCATTAATTGGTTGGCATGAGCATAATTGAACAAGTTCACTTTAGAAGAATTGATTAATTGACTTTCCTTATCATACCATTGGACAGCTGAAGCAAAATCTTTCTTTTTTACATATAATTCTGCTATTTTAAATGCATCTTGTGGGTTTCTGTTTTCTCCATTATATTGACTTTTATAATAATCTATAACTTTGTCAATACCTCCACTTGCTATTAATTTATTGATATAAACGGCATCCCATTTTTTGGCAAAAGAAATGGATGAGATGAGTAGGATAATTATTAACGAGATTTTCTTCATATTCTTATAGGATTAATGTGCTTCTAACCAATTATTTCCGAATTCGGCAGATACCTCAATCGGCACGTGCAAAGGTAAGGCATTTTGCATTTCATGTATCACTAATTGTTTTAATTCTTCTTTTTCTGGTATAAATACATCCAACAATAATTCATCGTGAATTTGCAATATCATTTTTGATTTCATTTTTTGATGATGCATTTTTTGGTGAATATTAATCATGGCAATTTTTATCATATCGGCGGCAGTTCCTTGTATTGGTGCATTGATGGCAATACGTTCTGCAAAGCCACGCACGGTCCAGTTGCCTGCGTTTATGTCACGCAAATATTTTCTTCTTCCCAAAAGTGTTTCTACATAGCCATTGGTTCGGGCATACTGTACAGTATCTTCCATGTATTTTTTTACTCCATTGTATTGGTTAAAATATTGTTCAATTAAATTGGCTGCTTCTGTTCTTGCAATTCCCAATCGTTGTGCCAGTCCAAAAGCAGAAATGCCATATATAATTCCAAAATTGACCATTTTAGCTCTGCGGCGCATTTCGGGAGTGACTTCAGCAAGTGGCACTCCAAATACATTTGCTGCCGTAGAGGCATGAATATCTAATTGATGATTAAAAGCATCTATCATATTTTTATCATTACTGATTGATGCAACTATACGCAATTCTATTTGAGAATAATCGGCAGAAAGGATTGTATGGTGCTCATCTCTCGGAATAAATGCCTGACGTATTTTTTTTCCTCTATCGGTTTTCACCGGTATATTTTGCAAGTTTGGATTTACGGAACTCAACCTTCCGGTAGAAGCAATTGCCTGATTAAAAGTAGTATGTAATCTATTTGTTTTTGGATTTATTAGATTGGGTAATGCGTCTATATAAGTGCTTTTTAATTTAGTCAATTCACGGTAATCCAGTAATTTATCGGCCACCGGATTTTCTGCAGCAATTTTTTGCAAGGTTTCTTCATCTGTGGAATATTGTCCTGTTTTTGTTTTTTTTCCAGGATATGGAATATTTAATTTTTCAAATAAAATATCGCCTAATTGTTTTGGAGAATCTATATTAAACTGCACTCCACAAATAGATAATATTTCTTCTTTTAATGCAACAATTTCCTCTGATATTTCATTAGAATATTTTTGTAAAAATTGAGTATCAATTTTTACACCTTCAAATTCCATATCGGTTAGTACTGGCACTAAGGGTGTTTCTACTTCATAAAATAATTTATGCAATGGTGTATCATCGATTTCTTTTTTAAACACATCATATAATTGCAAGGTTATATCAGCATCTTCAGCAGCATATTCTTTAATTTGTTCCAACGGAACGTCGCGCATGGTTCCTTGTTTGGGTCCTTTTTTTCCAATCAACTCTGTAATAGAAACCGGAGTATAACTTAAATAATTTTCAGACAATGCATCCATATTATGTTTAGTATCTGCATCTATTAAATAATGAGCTAACATAGTATCAAATAAAACGCCTTGCACTTCTATGTTATACCATTTCAATACCAATTGGTCGTACTTAATATTTTGGCCAATTTTTAAAATATTTTTATTTTCTAATATAGGTTTAAAGCAATGTACTATTTTTAATGCTTCTTCTTGATTAGCTGAAACAGGTACATAATAGGCTTCATGTGGCGTTGTGCTAAATGACATACCGACTAATTCGCAGTTATTAGCATCCAATGAAGTAGTTTCTGTATCGAAACTAATTTTCGCTGCTTTGCTTAATTTTTCTATTAGAAGATTTATTTTTTCGTCGGTATCAATTAAATGATAATGATGAGGGGTGTTGTGAATATTTTTACCGAAAGATTCATCATTTGTTTCATTGTCTGTTTGAGTTATTTCTTCCCCTCCGAACAATGATGTTTGTCCGCTTGCGGTTGGAGTAATTGTTTTTTTCGCAACCGTATTATTCATTTTGTACTCATCACCTATAATTCTTTTACCTAAGGTTCTAAATTCTAATTCATTAAATAATTCAGTTAATTTAGGTTTGTTTACTTCTTTGAGTATAAATTCGGAAGCATCCCATTCTACAGGTGCGTCTATAATTATGGTGGCCAGTTTTTTGGAAATAAAAGCCATTTCTTTGTGTTCCAAAAGTTTGTCTTTCATAGCGCCTTTTACTTGGTCAATATTTTCATAAATATTTTCTATAGAACCAAATTGCCGTACCAGCATTTTTGCACTTTTCTCGCCAATTCCTTTCACACCTGGAATATTATCTACTGCATCGCCCCAAAGTCCTAAAATATCTATGATTTCTTTTGGGTTTTTTATTTCCCATTTTTTATTGAGTTCTGCCACTCCTAACACTTCGGCAGGCTTACCCATAAAAGGTGGTTTATGGATATAAATATTTTCTCCTGCTACTTGTCCTAAATCTTTATCGGGAGAAACAATATAACATTCGAATCCGTCTTTGGCTGCTTTCACGGCCAACGTGCCAATTAAATCATCTGCCTCATATCCTGCAATTTCCACTACCGGCATATTCATTGCTTTCACAATTTCTTTAATATATGGAATCGAAGCTACGATATCATCAGGTGTTTCTTGGCGATTAGCTTTATAAAATTCATGTTCTGCTTGTCTGTCTGTTTGTGCAGCTGCATCAAAAACAACGGCAAAATGAGTGGGTTGGTATTTGGATTTTATTTCTAATAAAGTATTTAAAAAACCTGAAATGGCTGATACATTAAAGCCTTTAGAATTGATTAGAGGATTTTTTTGCATAGCAAAATAGGCTCTGAAAATAAGTGCAAAAGAATCGAAAAGATATAATTTTTTCATGTGGTTCGGTATTCGTTCGTATAATTTACAAACTGTTTTATTTAGTATTATTTTCTTGTAATGCCAGCCAGTACTCAGCGGCTCTGCGGGTATGTGGAATGCAAATGCTTCCGCCTATTAAGTTTGCAATGGCAAACACTTCATAAATTTGTTCGGTAGTTAATCCTGCTTCAAAAGATTTGCCTAAATGATATTTAATACAATCATCACAGCGAAGAACCATGGAGGCCACCAACCCTAACATTTCTTTTGTCTTTGCATCAATTGCTCCATCAGAGTAGGCATGCATATCTAAATTAAAAAATCTATTTAGGGTTAGATTTTTTTGTTCTAAAATAACTTCATTCATTTTTGAACGATAATTATTAAATTCTTTGATTTTATTTTCCATAAAATAAAAAAACTATTATTTGTCTAAAGTACGACAAATAATAGTTTTGTTTTAGAAAAAAGAAATTGATTTATTTTTTCTTTTTAGCTACTTTTTTGGAAGTTGCTCCATCGCCAAAAAGTGCTATACCGCGATTCATTGCATCTAAACGTTCATAATTCAATGAGTAGTATATTTTTTTACCATCTCTTCTTGTATGAACAACGTCCACACCTCTTAAAACTTTTAAATGTTGAGAGGTAATTGATTGTTCAATTTTTAGTGTGTTGTAAATTATATTTACATTCACTTCTTTTTTTTCGTGTATCATCTTGATGATTTTTAATCTCAAATGATGCGCCACTGCCTTTAAAAGCTCTGCTGCTTTTTCAATCCGTTCGGTATTGAATTCAAAATTTTCCATATATAATTCTTTGTTTTGCTTATTACAAATATATTAACAAAATTTCTAAAATGAGTACAAATGTATAGACAAATTCTATGAATACTCCTCAATTCTTATTGAAAAAGGCAAAATTTAATATACTTTAACGTTCAGAGATTGATTTCCTTGCTGTTATTTTTATGATTTAGAACCATTTACGAGTAGCAATTTTGAGTATTTGGTAGCTGTTGGGCTAATTTTTCTACAATAAAATGCTATTGTACTTGCACTATTATTTTCCCAAATTGATTGCCTTCTTTCATACGGTCAAATGCGGCAACTCCATCCTCTATAGAAAATGTTTGATCTAATATTGGTTGTATTTGATGTTGTTCGCAAAATTGAATCATATTAATAAAGTCTTCATCGCTGCCCATCGTAGATCCTAAAATCTGCAAATGATTCCAAAATATTTGACGCATATTTAAATCTTTAGGCAAACCTTTGGTTGCTCCGTAAAACACGAATTTACCACATGGATGAAGTGTTGAAATTAGTTCATTCATTCCATCTCCGCAGGCACTGTCCACAATCACATCAAATCCTCCAATAGATTTTCCTAAATTTTTTATAGCATCTTTTTCTTTATAATTTGCTCCACCTTTTGCTCCTATAGAAATACATTTTTCTAATACATCGGCTTTACTGGAAGTTACATATACATTTGCGCCAATAGCAACAGCATACAAAAATGCAAATTGTGCCACACCTCCCCCAACGCCGGAAATTAAAATATTCATTCCCTTTGCTGCCTGTCCTTTATTAAATAAGGCATTAAAAGCAGTTAAGCCACCAAGTGGAAATGCTGCTGCTTGTTCATTTGTCAAATAGCTTGGTTTCTCCACTAATCTATCCAAATTAACTGCAACATATTCTGCCAGCGTACCATGGGAGGGCATTCCTAAAATTTGATATTCTTTTTGTTGTGCTTTAGGATGATTGCCCCAGTTAATATTTGGGTTAATGATAACGGTTTTGCCTATCCATTGTTGTGCCGCAACATCTGCTACCTCAATAACCTCTCCGCATCCATCGGAGCCTAAGATAGCTGGTAATTCTATTTTAGCATATTGTCCTTCTCTTATCCATTGGTCGCGATGATTGAGTGCTGCGAATTGAATTTTTACTAATGCTTGATTGGGCAATAAAACAGGATTGGGCGTTTCTTCTATTTTAAAAGATGTTTCTCGTAATACTAATGCTCTCATACATTGAATTTTAAAAATCCAAAGATAGCTTATTAATATTTGCTTAACGCTATATTGTTGGAAACTTTAAAACCTTTTAAAGTTTCCTGTGTTTTTTTGTGATTACATTTGCAATCTCTTATGGTAGAAGAACAAATACATTTTAGCAAACAAGACAGTTCTATTTCGGATAAAATATTTGAAAAAGCACGAAGTTTGTTTTTTTCTGCTGGGGTGCGAAATACCACTATGGATGACATTGCAAAAGAATTAGGTATTTCCAAAAAAACACTTTATAAAGAATTTGAAACCAAAGCCGATTTAGTTCGCTTTTGTGTAGAGCATGAATTAAAACAAAGTGAAGAAACGTTTCAAAGTATTTCAAAAAAGACAACAAATGCAATAGAAGAGCTATTGCAGATAGTTGCTCACAACAAAGAAGAACTTCAACAATTTCATACCTCAATTATGCATGATTTGATGAAACATTTTCAGGACAGTTGGATGTTAATAGAGCAACATAGAGATGTTTTTGCAAAAAAATTTATAGTTCATAATTTGCAAAATGGAATCAAACAAGGTTTATATAGAAAGGATTTAAATATAGATATTGTTACGTTGTTGCATTTGCATTTATCATTTTTTCCCTTACAATATGATGGAAAAGGTTATCCTATTTCTGAAATATATTTTGAAGTTATGCGCTACAACTTGTATGCAATAGCTACTCCAAAAGGAATCGAACAATTTGAACAACTCATAAAAAAAATCAAATTATAATATGAAAAGACTATTTCTGCTATTTTCTGTAATTACGTATAGTGCCCTTTCTTTCGGTCAAGAAATTTATACACTAAAACAATGTATTGACTATGCATTGAAAAACCATAGAAGTATAAAGATGGCTACTAATGATGTATCAACAGCTTATGCCCGCAAGCAAGAAGGACAATCTGCCTATATGCCACAAATAAATGGGCAAGCAAAATGGGATGATAATTTAATTTTACAATCCAGCGTGATTCCTTCCTTATCACTTGGAAGCATCTCTACACCAGAACAGGTGGTAAAATTTGGAAATCAATACAACCTATTAGCAGGCGTACAATTAGATCAGATGCTTTTCAATTGGACATATATACAAGGAATAAAAGCGATTCAGCCTGGATATGATATAGCTAAAATGAAAAAATCAAAAACGGAAGAAGATGTAATATACAACACGATAGTTGCTTATTATAATGTATTGTTGATTTTAGAAAATGAGAAATTATTAACACAAAATCAAGATCGATTGGCGAAAACTATACCAATTGTACGACTTCAATTAGATAAAGGAATGGTTCGAAAAGTTGATTTAGATAAAATTCAAGTTAATTACAATAATATCATCGGACAATTATCTATTTTAAACGCAAACAAAACAACAACTATCAATAACTTGAAATACAATATTGGATACAACCTAAGTTCCGATTTATTTATAGATACCACTTTCAGTCACGAAATAATTTCTGCTAATAATTATACTGATACGGCTAATATTAAAAACCGTATTGAGATGCAATTGATGCGTAAAAATATCTATTTGCAAGGTATTTTATTGGAACGAACCAAAGGGAATTATTATCCACAGTTTGCATTTTATGCCAAATATGGCGGTCAGGCTTTTGGTGATAAATTTTCTAAATCATTTACCAATTGGTATCAATTTGCTTCTATTGGATTTCAATTAACCATACCTATTTTTGATGGGCTGAGAAATGCTAGTTCTATTAAAATGGACAAACTAAATATTGCTAATCTAAAAGAAGAAATGGCATTAAAAGAAGAAGGATTAAAACTACAAATGATGAATGTAAATACTGAGATGAAAAATGCGGAACAAAATTTAGTATTGAGTAAAGAAAATATTGAGTTGGCAAAGAATGTGTATGATGTAAGTACTGTACAATATCAAAAAGGAACTATTTCTTATACGGATTGGATGACATCAGAATATTCCTACAAAGAAGCAGAGCAAAATTATCTTACTTCATTAGTAAAATATTTACAATCAAAAATAGAAGCAGATAAATCTAACAACAATTTAAATACCTACAGAAACTAAAAAAAATAAATTAACTTCTCAATCAAATTGCTATATGAAAAATAAAATATTTTACGGAATTATCGGTCTATTACTTATCGGAGGAATGACCTATAAACTTATTCAGAACAAAAAGGTAATTAATGAAAATAATACGCCCACAGACAGGAGTAATATTCCAGTTTCTGTATCCACATTTGAAGCAAATTATTTTCCAGTTGGAACGGATTATGCTTTACCTGCTGTATTAGACGTAAACAATACGGGTATTATCACGGCAACACAACCTGGTAAATTAGCTACTTTTGATATCGAAATTGGGAAACAAGTTACCAAGGGTCAATTAGTAGGTCGCATTGATTCTAAGCAAAGAGAAATCGGAATTAAATCGACGGAGGCTACTATAAAAAAACTGCAAGATGATATAAAACGTACACAAGATTTAATTGCAGGAGATGCCGCACCATCGAACAGTATCAATGATTTGAATTATAATTTAGAAACTTCCCAAATTCAACGAGAAAATTCATTGCAGCAAATTGCTGATAATAATATTTATGCACCTATAAGTGGCATAGTAGTACAAAAAAATGCAAATGCAGGTGAGTTTGCAAATCCCGGAACTCAGTTGGCTACAATTATGGATGTATCTATTTTAAAAGCCATTGTTTATGTAAGTGAAAAAAATATTTACGACTTAAAAACAGGTCAATCTGCTCAAATTACGTCTTCTGTTTTTCCAAATAAAATTACCCAAGGAACTATCCATTATATTGCGCCAAAAGGAGATGAAAATCACAATTACAGAGTAGAAGTAATTATTCCAAATAGTGGATATAAAGCGGGCACTTATGTAAATATCAAATTCAATTTCAAAAAAGGAGGCGAAGCATTACAAATTCCTAAAACTGCTTTAGTGGAAGGCGTAAAAAACCCCTATGTATATGTTGTAAATGGCAACAATGTAGCTGTTCGCAAACTGGAACTGGGAGAAGAAGTTGGGCAAAATGTGGTGGTAATAAATGGTCTGATGGCAGGTGAAAAAGTAGTTACCAATGGTCAAATCAATTTGACAGAAAGCAGCAAAATATCTATTGTAAATTCTAAAAACTAAGCTTCATGTCTATTACCGAAATTGCCATAAAGAGGCCATTATTGATAATCGTAATTTTTACGATACTCATTATATTTGGGATACTTGGATACTCTCAATTAAATTATAATTTATTACCAAAATTCGAAGCCCCCTTTTTATCAATACAAACAGTATATAAAGGAGCTTCATCCGAAGAGGTACAAAACAATGTTACTAAAAAAATAGAAGATGCGGTATCTTCCATTGAAGGGGTAGATATTATATCTTCCTCCTCTCAGGAAAACGTATCTGTGGTAACCATACAGCTAAAACAAAAAGTAAATGCCAGCGATGCTCAAAGTGAGGCACAACGAAAAATCAACAATATAAAAAATGATTTACCAGATGAAGTAGATGAACCAATCATCAGTAAATTTAGCTCCAGTGATATCCCTATCTTAAAACTGAGCACTTTCGGCAACATTTCTGAAACACAATTATATGATTTAGTTGACCAAACTATAAAACCAATATTATTGAACACTTCTGGAGTAGCACAAATTTCCTTAATAGGTGGTTCTAAAAGAGAAATAGAAGTACGGTTAGATAATGATAAATTACATGCATATAATTTATCTTCTGCTCAAATCTATCAAGCCATTTCAACCAGCAACTTGTCTTATCCTGCTGGATATATCGAAAATAAAAACAGCAGATTTACAATTCGTTTAAATGAACAATTTAACAGTATAGATGCATTGCGGCATTTAATAGTAAGAGAAAACATAAGCGGAAGCAAGATTTACCTGAGTGATGTGGCCAGCATTACAGATGCAACTGAAACACCTAATACTATCAATCGAATCAATGGTAAGGTTGGCTTAGGGATGCAGGTATTTAAACAAACTGATGCCAACGCCGTAGAAGTAAGTTCATTAGTAAAAGCACAATTAGACACCTTAGTAACTAGGTTTAAAGCACAAGGATTTAATTATGATATAGCAATCGATCAATCTATTTATACAATGGAATCTGCGAACGCTGTAATTCATGATTTATTATTGGCAGTAATCATCGTGGCGTGCGTAATGCTAATTTTCTTACACAGTTTTAGAAGCTCCATGTTTGTATTGGTAGCACTTCCTTCTGCTATGATTCCTACTTTTTTATTAATGTATTTAATGGGTTTCTCTCTCAATCTAATGACATTACTAGCTTTATCATTAGTAGTAGGTATTCTTGTGGATGACAGTATCGTTATTTTAGAAAATATTTTCCGACACATGGAAATGGGAAAAGATAAAGTAACAGCTTCCATTGAAGGACGTTCAGAAATTGGATTTACCGCTATTTCTATCACATTGGTGGATGTAGTGGTTTTCGTACCATTATCTTTAGCCGGAGGATTAATTGGAAATATATTACGCGAATTTGCTTTAGTAGTAGTGTTCTCTACTTTAATGAGTTTATTTGTATCATTTACTTTAACTCCATTATTAGCTTCGCGCTTTGGAAAAATTATACACTTAAATGAAAATTCACTTTGGGGAAAATTAAATATTCATTTTGAAAATCAAATCAATAAACTCATAGATTTATATGGAAAAATTCTCAGATGGGTATTAGGCCATAAACGCTATGTATTAACAGGAGTCATATTATTATTTGTCGGTGCTGGAAGTTTAGGGTATTTTGGATTTATTGGAAGTTCATTTGCTGGCAATGGCGACAGAGGTGAGTTTAATTTAATTGTAGAATTAGAACCGCAAGCAACCTTAATTCAAACTAACCATGTTGCACAACAAATTGAAAGAATTGTTCTTTCCTATCCCGAAGTAACCAAAGTATTTACAAATGTAGGTGCCACTGGAACCATGATGGGTGGAAGTATCTCCACACCTAATCAAGCAGATATGACTGTAAGCTTAATCAACAGAACAGAACGAAATTTTTCTACGGATGATTTTTGTGCCAAATTACGGGTGAGGCTAGATAGTATTCCTGGTATTAAATTCTCTATGAAACCAACACAAATTACTGGCAACAATCAACCTCAGATACAAGTAGTGGTAATGGGAACCGATATGAATGAACTTTGGGCAGCTGCCAGAAAAATAAAAAATATAATAGTAAAAACCCCGGGTGCTGATTATGTTGAATTTAGTACTAAATCTCTAAAAACAGAAATACAAATAAAATTAGATAGAGATAAAATTGCAAGAATGGGATTGTCTATACCTATGGTAGGTGCTGCCATTCAATTAGCATTTAGAGGTAATGACAATTCTAAATACAAAGACAACGGCGAAGACTATGCCATTAATATCACATACGATAAATCTGAAAAGAAAAGCTTGCAAGATATTGAGAATACCACCTTACAAACACCTCAAGGTGGATTAATCCGTCTTGGTGATGTTGCTAAAATTGAAGAAGTTCAAGGACAAGCCGTATTAGAACGATACAATCGGTTGAATTCTATTCAAGTATTAGCCTCTACAGTAGGTCGCCCTACAGGCTCTGTAACAGCAGATATTATGGATCAAGTAAAAAAAGCTGGCTTACCTCCTACTATTCAAGTTGAATATTTAGGGGAACAAAAAAATCAAGGAGAATCTTTTGGCAGTTTAGGTATTGCTATGGGTTTAGGATTTTTATTAGTTTATCTCATTATGGTGGCATTGTACGAAAGTTTATTATATCCTTTTGTAGTATTATTCTCCATTCCAGTAGCATTAATTGGAGCAATTTTAGCCCTTTCATTAACCATGGAAAGTTTAAGTATCTTCGGATTTATTGGATTTATCATGTTAATGGGTTTAGTAGCTAAAAACGGTATTTTATTAGTCGATTTTACCAACCATTTAAAAGAACGAGGGCTCAACCTTACAGATGCTTTAGTAGAAGCAGGCAGGGAGCGTTTGCGTCCAATCTTGATGACAACCGTCGCAATGGTTTTAGGTATGATGCCGATCGCTTTATCAAACGGACCGGGTTCTGAGTTTAAACACTCCATGGCATGGGTAATTATTGGTGGATTAACCAGCTCATTGATATTGACTTTAATTGTGGTTCCGACAGTTTATTATATTTTTGACTCGATAAAAGAAAAAATAAAAAATAAAAGAGAAAGAAATGACATCATTAATTCTGCACCAAATTTCAATATAGAAAAATAATAAAATATATTCCAATACTTTAAAAAGCCGCAATATTGCGGCTTTTTTTTGTTTTAAACTGATAAGTATCATGTTTTTGACGGTTGAAATATGACTAAAATCAGAACATAAAATTGGAAGAAATTTTAATATTGTATAAGAAAAATCAAGTCCAATGAAAAAAAACATTTTATTATTTATGACCGTGTTTGTAATGGCTTTTATGACAAGCTGTAAGACAAACAACACCAATTCATCCAGTGATGCTCAGGCTGAAACTTCTGCAGCAGCAGATGGAATCGGACAATCAAAAGTACAAGATGATGAGTCTGCAAAAAATGTAGTGCAAGTAGCTGCAAGTAGTAAAGATCACTCTACTTTAGTAGCCGCCGTAAAAGCTGCTGGATTAGTAGATGCATTAAGCAATGCAGGTCCATTTACCGTTTTTGCACCAACAAATGCAGCATTTGACAAACTACCAAAAGGCACAGTGGAAGGTTTATTAAAACCTGAAAAAAAAGATGATTTAATAAACATCTTACAATACCATGTATCTGTTGGAGTTTACAAAACAGAAAACTTACAAGATGGTCAAACACTTGGGCAAGTAAATGGAGATAATATTACTATCACTAAAAAAGACGGAAAAGTAATAGTGAATGGAAAAGCTAATGTTATAGCAACTATTCCTGCATCTAATGGTATAATTCATATTATAGACGAAGTATTACTTCCTCCCGCACAGTAATATACAGATTGGTTTAATTGAAAAGGAACGTAGCGTATGTTACGTTCTTTTTTTTTATTTTAAATGATGAGAAATATTTTAAAAAACTATTGACAATTAATGTTTAAAATGTCGGATACCAGTAAGTACCATTGCCATTTTGTGTGCATTACAATAATCTATTGAATCTTGGTCTTTAATACTACCTCCCGGATGGATAACGGCTGTTATACCTGCTTTATCGGCTATTTCTACACAATCTGGAAATGGGAAAAATGCATCACTCGCCATCACACTTCCTTCTAAATCAAACCCGAAAGAATTGGCTTTATGAATAGCTTGTTGCAACGCATCCACTCTGGACGTTTGTCCGCAACCCATGCTTAATAATTGTTGATTTTTTGCCAACACAATGGTGTTAGATTTCAAATGTTTTGCCAATTTATTTGCAAACAATAAATCTTGTATTTGTTCTTCTGTCGGAGCAATTTGAGTAACTGTTTTTAATTCGTCTTTTTGCTCTATTTTATAATCAAAATCTTGAGCAATCACACCGTTTAATAATGATTTGAATTGCTTTACTGGGAACTTAAATAATTTCTGTTTCAATAAAATTCTGTTTTTCTTTTTCATCAATATTTGCAATGCTTCTTCATCAAAAGCAGGTGCTATCAATACTTCAAAAAATAATTTATCTATTTCATTCGCAGTTGCCACATCAAGCGTAGCATTGGTAATCAACACACCACCAAATGCAGAAACAGGATCACCTGCCAATGCATCTTTCCACGCTTCCAAAACTGTATTTCTCGTAGCCACACCACAAGCGTTGGTATGTTTTAATACTGCAAAAGTAGGCTCACTAAATTCTTCCATTAAATGCACCGCAGCATCAATATCCACCAAATTATTATAAGACAATTGCTTGCCATTCAAAATATCAAATACTTCGTTAATATTTCCATAGAAAAATCCTTTTTGATGTGGATTTTCACCATAGCGCAATGCTTCACCGGAAAGATAACTTTCTTTAAAAGTACTATAAGGTTCTTGTGAAGCAAAATAGCGATGAATCAGTGTATCATAATGTGAACTTACCGCAAATGCTTGCATAGCATAATTTTGTCTGAAACTAAGTGAAGTTGCTCCATTATTCGTTTCTAATGTTTGAGCTAAATCTGCGTATTGATTTTTTTGAGATACAATCACAGTATCTGAAAAATTCTTAGCGGCTGCTCTGATAAGTGAAATACCGCCAATATCAATTTTTTCAATAATTTCTGATGTAATTTCTCCAGTAAAAAGTGATGTGTATTGTTTTACTGTTTCTTCAAATGGATATAAATCTACTACCACTAAGTCAATTTCAGGAATTTCATATTGCTTCAATTGTTCAACATCTTCCTGGTTTTCTCTGCGTGCTAAAATTCCTCCAAATACTTTTGGGTGCAATGTTTTTACTCTTCCTCCCAAAATACTTGGATACGAAGTTAATTCTTCCACAGGAATGACTTTATACCCCAATCCTTCAATGAATGTTTGTGTTCCACCGGTAGAATAGAATGTTACATTGTTCTTGGCGAGTGTGTGAATTAATACATCAAGTCCATCTTTATAATAAACAGAAATGAGCGCAGATTTTATTGTTTTCAATGTGAAATATTTTGGTGCAAAAATACACTGTTCCTTTTTATTCTATTCAGAAAACGCTTGAATGATTTGTTAAGGTTTTAGTGGAGAATAGTTGTTTGTATTCATACTAAACTCATGAACAGAAATCAAAGTAGTTACTTTAATCATATTTTAATCTGATAAAACATGATTAATATCATAATAATACATAGTGTACACTGATATTTATCATAGCGTATCAAAGACAGTGCTGATACCTTTGTAAAGTATAAAAGAATCATGTTTTCTTATTATTTGTAACCAACAAAAATTTAAATTATGTTATCTAAATCACAAGCAAGAACGTTCTTTTTAGGCGGTACTGTGGTAACATTTTTAGTCTTTATCGGACTAACTATTTACTCTTTTCAACCTAAGTTAGACCAATCTAACCATGCTAAGATTGACCAACAAGTGGTGCGTGGAAAAGAAATTTGGGAAGCTAACAATTGCATGGGTTGCCATACTATCTTAGGAGAAGGTGGCTATTATGCTCCCGAACTTACCAAAGTAATTGATCGGCGGGGAGAAAATTATGTAAAAGCAGTTTTACAATCACCAGTTCCATGGGCACCCAGAGGCAGAAAAATGGTAAAATATGCCATGAATGATGCAGATGCAAACGCTATGATTGCATACTTAAAATGGATTGGACAAATTGACTTAAACGGATTCGACCGCGTTGTTTCTCCCTTAGCAAAAGACAAAAAATAACCTTAAAAAATTATCATTATGAAATATAAATCACAAAAAGTCGCCTATTGGTTCTTTGCACTGTGTATGCTGTTGTTTTCACTGCAAATTGTATATGGATTTATTATGGCGTTTGACCGTATTGGATTAGATGGATTACATGAAATTATTCCATTTAATACTGCCAGAGCCGTGCACACCAATCTATTAGTAGTTTGGTTACTCAGCGGATTTATGGGTGCTGCCTATTACATTATACCAGAAGAATCGCAAAATGAATTAGTAAGCGTAAAATTAGCTTATGTTCAATTAATTTCACTTGCGGTGGTGGGAGTTGTTGCCATTGTGGGCTATCACTTCAATCATTGGGAAGGCAGAAAATTTTTAGAAATACCAAGAGAATTAGATTATTTGGTGGTAGTAAATGTATTATTATTCTTGGGATTAATTTTAGCCACTTTATTTAAAGGAAAAAGACAAACAACTACAGCTTTAGTGTTAACCATGGGTTTGCTATTTGCTGCATTGCTTTATATTCCTGGTATGATTTGGTTTGATAGCCAAGTAACAGACTCTTTTTTCCGTTGGTGGGTAGTTCACTTATGGGTTGAAGGTGTTTGGGAATTAATCATGGGTGGTATTTTAGCATTTTTACTTATTAAATTAACTGGAGTTGACCGCGAGGTTATTGAAAAATGGTTATACGTAATTGTAGGATTAACTTTCTTATCTGGAATTTTGGGAACAGGTCACCACTATTACTACATTGGTGTAAATAAAATTTGGTTAGTAGTGGGCGGTATCTTCTCTGCCTTAGAACCATTAGCATTTTTGGCTATGGCATTGTTTGCAATGTATATGTATCGCAAAGGTGAAAAAAATCACCCTAACAAAATTGCCTTATTTTGGACAATAGGTGCTTCTATCGTTTCTTTCATAGGTGCAGGTTTATTAGGATTTGCGCATACCATACCACAAACAAATATCTATACGCACGGAACATTAGTAACCGCCATGCACGGACACTATGCATTTTGGGGAGCTTATGCCATGATTGTTTTAGCAATCATCAGCTACGCACTTCCTAATATGACTGGCAGAAAAAGATACAACAATGTAATGGGACACACTGCATTTTGGTTAGCCAATATCGGTATGTTGGGGATGACAGTAGCATTTGGGGTTGCTGGGGTTGCACAAGTATATTTAGAACGTAAAATGAAATTAGAATTCATGGATGTTCAAAATGAAATCAGTATTCACTTTGTAGTATTGATATTAGCAGCTACTATGTTTACAACGGGTATCTCGATGTATATTTGGGAGTTTGTAAAATATGGCAGACCAACAGATGAAGCATTGATTTCAACAGAGGAATAAAAATATCCATCCATAATAAAAGGCGTATTAGGAATATCCTTTTACGCCTTTTATTACTTAAAATAAATCTTTTGTGGAGTATTTTTCGAAAGAAACTCTGCACCAATTGAACATTTAATAATGCAGCTTCCTCCAAGAGAGTCTCTGCTATTATTAAAACTTGACTTTTTAAAATATAAAATCATGTTAGTGGCAGAAAAAAATGTATATTATAAAGCTATCGGTTCAGAGATAGAAGTATTTAATCAAATTAATGCTTTGAATTTACCTTTACTTTTAAAAGGTCCTACAGGCTCCGGAAAATCTCGTTTTATAGAATATATGGCAAACGAAACCGGTAAAAAATTAATTACGGTAAGTTGCCATGAAGAAACATCATCCACCGATTTAATTGGGCGTTTCATCATCAAAGGTGCGGAAACTATTTGGATAGATGGTCCACTTTCTATTGCAGTAAAAAATGGATATATTTTATACTTAGATGAAGTAGCAGAAGCAAGACCAGATGTTATTGTTGCTATTCATTCACTTACCGACCACAGAAGGGAATTATTTATAGATAAATTAGGTGAAACATTAAAAGCACATCCCGATTTTTTATTGGTGGCTTCTTTTAATCCTGGTTATCAAAAAGGGTTTAAAGAATTAAAACCCTCCACACGTCAACGATTTGTTGCCTTGTCTTTTGATTATCCGCAACCAAAAATTGAAGTTGAAATTTTAGTAGAAGAAACAGGAATTGAAAAAGATATTGCACAAAAATTAGTTGCCATTGCCACTAAGATTAGAAATCTATCAGAATTAGGTTTAGCAGAAACTGTTTCTACACGATTATTAGTAGATGCTGCCAAATTAATCAATAATGGATTACCCAAACGATTGTCCGTTCATGTAGCAATTGTGGAACCTTTGACCGACGAACTTGAAACCATTCAAGCATTAAAAGACTTGTGTGATTTGATGATTTAAAACTTTAAATCATGGGATTTGAATTAGATGAAATAGTATATTCTAAAGTTGTAAAATTCTTAAAAAGAAGAAAACAAAATAATGCGGAACTGTTAAGCCGCAAAGTAGAATTATCTACCCTAAAACCAAGATTAACGCTGCTTTCCCGAGCTATTTGTGGCGCTCCAATAGAAATATATCCAGCAGAACGAGAAGGAGGTTATAAAGATTATAATTTTTTTCTTCCTGTTGATTGCACTTTATTTCCAACAGTAGAAGTAAATACTCAATTCTATATTTACAGAACTATTTATTTGTGTGTTCAACGACAATTAAATTACAACTGGCAACCAAATGAAAATATTCAAGAAGAATTTTCTTCACAAAAAGCTATTGAAATAGCACCCATAATTTTAACCAAATTATTTGAAGAATATCCTACTTTACAAGATTGGTTTGATAGTTTTGTTCTTCAATTACCTTTAGACAAAAAAGCGAAAACACCCGATGTTAGTTGGTTGTACGGCAAATGGATGAAAAATTCTCCAGAAGAAATACCTAAAGATACTTTGAAAAATTTTGAAGATGCTCAACAAAAACTTCAAAATAATATTGAAGCTGAAACAACAGTTAATGCTAAAGCGATAGAAGAAATTGAATCATTAGCTATCGACAAAAAACAACAAGAAGACTATGTATTGTTGCACAATTTTGAAAAGATAGATACGGCTGAAGAATTTAATGGCAACTGGCGTGATTTTGATGGAAAAGATGAATTAGAAGAACATCAAGAAGCATTAGAAGATTTGAATATGCGTTTTACAGTTCGTGTAGATGATCCGGTACATTCTGTGTATCAAGCGGATTTTGTAGAAAATACTTCCGTTGCGGAAAGTGCGGAAATAGATGAAAAAGGATTTCATTTAAAATATGATGAATGGGATTTTAAGAAACGAAAATATCTTCCAAATTTTTGTAAGGTGTATCCCAAAACACAAGTAAAAACAGATACTGCGTATTACAAACGCACCATGTCCAAATACAAAACTACTTTGATTGGATTGAGAAAAATGCTTACAAATGTCAACAATAGATTGCAGCAACAACGCAAGCAATTACAAGGAGAAGCGTTTGACTTGGATGCATTGACTGATTTATATACCGATATACATTCTAAAGTTTCGCCGGATGAACGCATTTATTTAACGCAACGAAAAAAAGAGAAAGACCTTGCTATTTTAGTATTGTTGGATATTAGTCTTTCGAGCGATGGTTATGCCGCAGGCAATCGAGTGATTGATGTAGAAAAAGAAGTATCTATTTTATTTGGTGAAATTTTAAATGAGTTTACTATAGATTTTGCCATTGATGGATTTTATTCCAAAACACGCAACTTTACTACTTACCTCACGTTAAAAGATTTTAAGGAGAATTGGGATAAAGCAAAATTTAAAATTGGTTCAATAGAGCCGAACGGATACACTAGAATTGGTCCGGCATTGCGTCATGCGGGTGCACGCATCAGCCAATCTGATGCACGAAACAAATGGATTATTTTAATTTCCGATGGGAAGCCCAATGATTACGACAAGTATGAAGGGCAACACGGTATTCAAGATATAAAACAAGCATTGAGAGAATTAAACGAACAAAAAATAAATTCTTATGCTTTGGCTATCGAAGCACAAGCAAAATATTATTTGCCACAAATGTTCGGGCAAAATCATTATCAGATACTCACTTCTCCTGAAGCTTTGCTAAAATCTTTAGCAAATCTTTATGAGAAAATAAAACATCAATAACGTGACAACAGAAACATTAAACACCAACCGTAAATCTATTTTTTATCCTCCCGGTGGAATTTTAATTTGGATTATTATTTACCTCGAGCTCATTACTTTCGGAATGGCATTTGCCGCATTAGCATATTATGGCTCTACCGAAAAAAATATTTTTCATACAGGAAGCCTTTTATTAAATCGTCCTATTGCCACCATCAATACAATTTTCTTATTAACGAGTGGCTTTTTAGTTGCACAAGGTGTGCACTTTTTTAAAACACAAAAAATAGAAAAAACAATACGATTATTTTCGTGGGCAATGTTGTTTGGATGTGGATTCATAGTATTAAAATTGGTAGAATATTATGGAAAATATCAAGCAGGTATTGGAATGGATTACAGTACTTTCTTTATGTTTTACTGGCTACTTACTGCTTTTCATTGGATTCATGTTTTAGTAGGATTGGTTATATTATTTTTTCTTCGAAGAACTTTAGTAAAAAAACAATTGCAAGCATCGCAAGAAGATATAGAAGCTGGTGCTGCATTTTGGCACATGTGCGATTTGATTTGGTTGATTTTATTTCCTATACTTTATTTACTTTTTTAATATGCAAAAATCACTGACTTATTCATACATAGGATTAATTACACTAACAATAATTGGTGTTTGCTTAGCTACATTTTCAAGTTCAAAATATATCACCAATATCATTATCCTTTTTTCCATTATAAAATTTTTAATGGTAGGATTTCAATTTATGGAACTAAAAGAAGCACATGCATTTTGGAAAATTTTACTAATTGCCTATTGCATTCTTATTGGAATAGTGTTATTCATTTTGATATGAATTTTTCAGAAATTTTATTATTTAATCTTACATTAGTACAATTAAATCCTATGTTTTGAATAAGCTACTACACGATTTTTTTACAAATGATCATCGAAGGTTAGAAATATTGCTAAATAAAGCCACTGAAAATTCAGAAGAAATAAAAATGGAATATTATCTTCCATTTCGCACGGGATTATTAACGCATATAAAAATGGAAGAAAAGATTCTCTTTTTAGCAGCACAAAAAGCCAATGGTGATATTCCCATTCCATTAGCAGCCAAGTTGCGCCTCGATCATGGAGCATTGACGGCGTTGATGACAGTTCCACCAACTCCTGAATTAATAAAAGTAATTCGATATATCTTAGACGAACACGATAAACTCGAAGAAGAACCCGGTGGAATGTATGATATTTGTGAAGTATTAACCCAGAGTCAAACCAATGAAATATTAGAGCAACTTGCTGCAGTTACAGAAGTTCCGGTGCATCCACCCAATGCGGCTACTATTGTATTAGAAGCAGCCAAACGAGCTTTGGAAAGAGCTGGCTATAACTTTGACGAACTGGCTAAGTAAAATATTTTACCATCCACAAACATACTACATATTGATTATCAGTAGATTATATTAAAAATAATTAATGTAATTTATTGATAACATAAAAACAGAACCAAAATTTACAAGTATTGTTATTTTAGTATTGTTAGATGTTTTTCTTAATTATATTGAATAGATTTCAAATACGCCCCGAAAATAGCTAATGGTAGAATCTAGGAAGAAGAAAGATATTAATGCGAACAATTATTTTTTTGGTGGATAAAATAATCAAGAGGTGTGACACGAGAAACGATTAAAGTTTAGTAGTTTGCAAAGCATCCTTTCAATTAATTTTTCTGGAAGAATATTAATTTTGCGAATTAATTTAATAACATAAAAATATACTGTTTTTGCGCTTGCTGTTTGCATAAATGGGAATCCCGGATCTAAATGATTCGGGATTTTTTTATAAAAAAACATATTGACTTATGTCAAAAAATCAAGAAAGCACTTGCATAATATTAAAATAAGTATTAATATAGAGGTAACATAACTACCCCTTTATGAGAACCCTATTCGCAACCATGCTATTGGTATGCTTTATAAGCACCCGTAGTTTTTCACAAAACTTCAATATGGAGGATTTAATTAGCTTAAGAGGCGCAGATAACAGCGTTGTTGAAAAGAAATTATCTACTCTAAATTTTAGCTTGTATGATGAGGATATACAAAACAAACATATCACTCAATTTACCTATCAGAACAATAATATAAACGAAAAAAATCCGCTGCAATGGATAGATTATCTGACCGTAAGAGGTGCGCATTGGAACAATCGTATTTCATTCCAAATTCAAAGCATAAGTTATCTAAAAAAATGTTTGAGTGAAATGAAAGAACTTGATTTTTATTTTAGTTCTAAAAAAATTATAGACGGTTTGATTTATGAAATATATACAGATGGTTGCAATACTATAGAATTAATTACTACGCAAAGCAGAAAGGTATATGATAATAACACGTATTTCAATTTTATACTTTATAGTAATGGAGAATACGAATATGCATTTGCAACTGAAAATAAAAAATATAATATCACCGCAATTGATCAGAATAATTTATATGCAAAATTAGTCGATTTGCCTATGGCAAATCGTAAATAAATCAGTTGTTTTTTTTAGTTTTTCATTTTTATAAAGGAAGGAGTTATAGTAACTCTTTCCTTTTTTTATGGAGCAGGATTGGGATACACTAAATGAATTTTTTCTATTTCATTTAATACTTCTTCGGATAATTTTATTTCTGTACTGCTAATATTTTCTTTTAATTGTTTTAAAGACGTTGCACCGATAATATTGGCTGTAAGAAAATTACGACTATTCACATAAGCTAATGCCATTTGTGGTAATGACATTTCATTTTTATTTGCCAAAATACTATACTGTTCTATTGCTTTCATTGTGTTGGGATGAGCATATCTATTAAAATAATTTGCCCATAAGGTAAACCTTGCTCCATCAGGTCTTTTACCACCTAAATATTTATTAGACAACAACCCTCCTGCCAGAGGAGAATAAGCTAACAACCCAATATTTTCCCGAATTCCAATTTCTGCTAATCCTACTTCATAGGTTCTGTTTACTAAATTATATGGATTTTGTATCGTGGATACTTTAGGTAAATTGTATTTTTCTGCAATGCGTAAATATTGCATCACCCCCCAGGGGGTTTCATTCGATATACCGATGTAACGTATTTTGCCTTCTTTAATAAATTCTTGTAATACAGAAAGTGTTTCATAAAAATCTGTAACTACATCATCCGAAATATGCTTGTAACCTAATGGTCCAAAAAAATTGGTGGTTCTTTCTGGCCAGTGCAATTGGTATAAATCAATATAATCTGTTTGCAAACGCTGCAAGCTGTCATGCAATGCATTGGTTATATTTTCTTTTGTAAATTTAGGCGCTGTACCAATATGTGGCAATGCTTTGCTGGGGCCTGCCACTTTGGATGCAATAAATAAATCATCTCTCTTTTTTCTATTCTGCAACCATGTTCCAATAATTCGCTCTGTTGAACCTTGTGTATTAGCATTGGAAGGCACAGAATACATTTCTGCGGTGTCAATAAAATTGATACCTTTTTCGTGTATTGCATAATCTAATTGTTCATGCCCTTCGGCTGCTGTATTCTGCTCTCCCCAAGTCATTGTACCGAGGCACAGTAGAGACAATTTTATATCTGTATTAGGAAAAAGAGAGTATTGCATTTAGTAAATTATTTAAAAGAAAAAACCTGTCAAATATAGTTCGACAGGTTGTAATATTTTTATTTCTTTTGTAATTATTATTCTTCACTGGCTGCGCTTGCAACAATAAATTCTCTGTTTAAGCGAGCAATATTTTCTAATGAAATTTCTTTAGGACATTCTGCTTCGCATGCACCAATATTAGTGCAACTACCGAAACCTTCTTTATCCATTTGAGAAACCATATCCAATGCACGTTCGTGTCTTTCTGGTGCTCCTTGTGGTAGCAGTGCAAATTGAGATACTTTTGCAGACACAAATAACATTGCCGAGGTGTTAGGACATGCTGCTACGCATGCTCCACAGCCGATGCAGGCTGCTGCTGCAAATGATTTATCTGCATCTTTTTTTGCTATTGGTGTGGCATTGGCATCCACGGTAACACCTGTATTAACAGAAACATACCCGCCGGATTGAATAATCCGGTCAAATGCGGTTCTATCTACTACTAAATCTTTAATCACTGGAAATGCTTTTGCTCTCCAAGGTTCTACTACGATGGTGTCTCCGTCTTTAAATGCGCGCATGTGTAGCTGGCAAGTAGTGGTTCCATGCCAAGGGCCATGCGGGCGACCATTAATATACATGGAGCATGCGCCACAAATTCCTTCTCTACAGTCATGATCAAAGGCAATAGGTTCTTCTCCTTCTTCTATTAATCTTTCATTTAAAACATCGAACATTTCGAGAAAAGACATTTCTGAAGATATATCTTTCACTTTGTAGGTTGCTAATCCGCCTTTTTCTGCTGTGTTTTTTTGTCTCCACACTTTTAATGTGAGGTTCATGTTATAATGTTCCATATTTCTTTTATTTTCAATATGAGTTATATAAATACTCAAGTAATTTCTTGAATTTACTCTTTATTATTTATAGCTTCTTGCTGCAATTTTTATGTTTTCGTAAACCAATTCTTCTTTATGCAATTCCCAAGTGCTTATATCTTTAAACTCCCATGCTGCTACATATTGAAAATTTACATCATCGCGTTTTGCTTCTCCTTCTTCTGTTTGAGATTCTTCGCGGAAATGTCCTCCACAGCTTTCGCTTCTGTTTAAGGCATCTCTACACATTAGTTCTCCTAATTCAAAAAAATCTGCTACACGTCCTGCTTTATCTAGCTCTGGATTAAATTCTCCGATTATTCCTGGAATTCTAACATCACTCCAAAATTCTTTTCGCAATGCTTGGATTTCTTCTATAGCTTCTTTTAATCCTTTTTCATTTCGAGCCATTCCACATTTTTCCCACATTATTTTCCCTAATTGTTTATGGAAACTTTCTACAGATCTTTTTCCTTTAATGTTCATCAATGTATTGATTCTTTCGGATACTGCATTCTCTGCTTCTATAAATTCTTTGCTATCGGTTGGTATTGATTTTACAGCAATTTCATCTGCCAAATAATTTCCAATAGTGTAAGGTATTACAAAATATCCATCTGCCAATCCTTGCATTAAGGCAGAAGCTCCTAAACGATTGGCGCCATGGTCGGAGAAATTACATTCTCCTAAAGCATACAATCCGTTTACGGAAGTCATTAATTCGTAATCTACCCACAAACCTCCCATGGTATAATGCACGGCAGGGTAAATTCTCATAGGAACTTCATAAGGATTTTCTCCGGTAATTTTTTCGTACATATCGAATAAATTTCCGTATTGTTCTTTTACTACTTCTTTTCCTAATTTCTCTAAAGTTGCTTCATCTGGATTTTCGATACCTAATCTAGAGGCTTCGGAACGACCGTATTTATTGATTAAGTTAAAACGAAAATCTAAATAAACAGCTTGCTTAGTAGTGCCTACTCCATAACCGGCATCGCATCTTTCTTTTGCTGCACGAGAGGCTACATCGCGGGGTACTAAATTACCAAATGCAGGGTATCTTCTTTCCAAATAATAATCTCTATCTTCTTCTGGAATATCGTTGGCCTTTCTTGTTTCTTCTTTTTTCTTTGGCACCCAAATACGTCCGTCATTTCTTAATGATTCGGACATTAGAGTTAATTTGGATTGATGATCTCCAGAAACTGGAATACAGGTTGGGTGAATTTGTGTGTAACAAGGGTTTCCAAAAAATGCTCCTTTTTTATGGGCTTTCCATGCTGCCGTTACATTAGAACCCATTGCATTGGTGGACAAATAAAATACGTTTCCGTATCCGCCAGTACTTAAGACTACAGCGTGTCCGAAATATCTTTCTAATTTTCCTGTAATTAAATTTCGGGCAATAATACCGCGTGCTTTTCCATCTACTATTACTACGTCTAGCATTTCGTGGCGGGCATATTGCTTCACATTACCCAAAGACACTTGTCTTTCTAAAGCTGAATAGGCGCCTAAAAGTAGTTGTTGTCCGGTTTGTCCGGCTGCATAAAAAGTACGTTTTACTTGTACGCCACCAAATGAACGATTATCTAAATAACCTCCGTATTCTCTAGCAAAAGGTACTCCTTGCGCTACGCATTGGTCAATAATATTTACAGATACTTCTGCTAGGCGATGTACATTTGCCTCGCGAGAACGATAGTCACCTCCTTTTACAGTATCATAAAATAATCGATAAATGGAGTCTCCATCATTTTGATAATTTTTTGCTGCATTAATACCACCTTGTGCTGCTATAGAGTGTGCTCTTCGGGGTGAATCTTGAAAACAAAATACTTTTACTTTATATCCTAATTCTCCTAATGTAGCGGCTGCAGATGCTCCTGCGAGTCCGGTTCCTACTACTATTATTTCTAATTTACGTTTATTGGCAGGATTTACAAGTTTTGCGTGTCCTTTGTATTCTTCCCATTTTTTATCTATAGGACCTGTCGGTATTTTTGAATTTAAAGCCATATTAATTTGAAAATTTGAAAATGAGGTAATTTGAAAATATTTTTATTAACCAACCCATCCGAAAACTATTGCCAAGGCAATGGCTGCAAATAATCCTGGAATTATTACGGAGAATGCGGTTCCTGCTGCTTTTATAATCGGGGTGTATTTTTTATGATTTAGTCCCAAGGTTTGAAAGGCGCTTTGAAATCCATGTAATAAATGATAGCCTAAAGCAAAAAATGCTGCAATATAGATAATTGCAATAATTGGATTAGACAACACCATTACCACCATTTTAAATGAGTCTTCATTTTCACCCGTAAAAATTGCTTTTTTGGTTGGTAACCAAAATTGTCCTAAATGAAGAACAAGGAATATTAAAATTAATGTACCTAATATTGCCATGGAACGACTGTACCATTTAGAATTTGCATTCCCATCGTGTTTTACATAAGCAACTGGGCGTTTTGCTCTGTTTTCAAGATGTAACTTCATAGACATGCCTGCATGGATTAATAGTCCTGCAAATAATACTACCTCCATGACACGAATCACCCAATTGTGTGACATGAAATGGGCTGCTTCGTTAAAAACGGTGCCGTTGTCGTTTAATAAAATAGTTAAATTGATTCCGACGTGAACAACTAGAAACGAGATTAAAAATAAACCTGTAATGCTGACAGTTATTTTTCTGCCGATTGATGATGAGAGAAATTTTTCTTTTGCCATGATATAATAATTTCAAAAAGACGGTGCAAATTTAACAGTTTATATATTAATTCGCTTTTGAATGAGATTAATTTTTGCACATATTTATTATTTAGAAATTTTCTAAATAAAATAGGCTTACAAAATTAATCTGCAAGCCTATTTGAAGTAGTCAAATAAATAATTATTTGTATGCTTGTAGTAATTCTGATACTAAGTCGATGTATTTTTGTTTTGCTTGGTCATTGCTCAGTCCAGCTTTTTCTTTCCATGTTTTCCATTTGTATTGACCTTTAATATCAAACATTCCTGGTTTTGAGGTGTTGTTATCACCTTCAGTAGCCTGTTTGAATAATGCATATAAATCTAATAATTGTAGGTCTGTAGGTCGTTTGGTTAGTGTTTTTACATCTAACTGTGCTTGTTCAAATTGATTATCTATACTCATTATTTTTATTTTTTGATAAATTTATGAAATAACTTTGATATAAATAAACTGTTTTGACTTAAAGAACTGTATTTTTACAATCTATTAAAAAACTATGAAGCGTCTTCAATTTGTTATACTGCTGAGTATTCCATTATGTTGGTTTTTTTTTAAACTTTTGCCGGTTTATATTCATCCTTCTCACTGTTCTATTCCTAATTTTATTTATGCAGAAAATTTGCATCAATTAAAGGTGTGGACTTTTGATATTGCACCTCCAATTCCATTTGATGATAGTTCTAATTTTTTGTATGTAATATCGTTATGGTTGTTAATTTATTTCTTTAAATTATCTACGCTCAATGCTGTATATACTATTGCATCTATAAGTATGGTACTTTCTGTCTATTTATTGCAACGCATTGTTGACTCTCGATTTATGGGTATAAATTTATTGCTGGTTGGGCTTTTGTTTATGAGTACACAAATTTGGGGTGGTGCTTTGGGCGATGAAATTTTATTTCAAGGAATGTTGTGGCTTTTAGCAATACGTTCATTTTGGAAACATCGGTATTTTTGGTTAATGATTTGGTCAAGTGTAAACATTGTGGCACGGCCGGATAATTTATTTATCATATTGCCTTTAATTATTGCCAGCTATTCAGATATACGTGAATTAAAGGAGCGTGAAAAAAGAGATTTTTTACGAAAACGATTACGAAAAACGTTTCTTGTTTTCATCCTTCCTACTGCTCTTTATTTTACCTATCGCTATTTATATTTTGGAAAAATATTTCCATATAATTGGTTGCATTATTCTATAAAATCAGATCAATATTGGAGTATTTTTAATGTCGAGGCATTTAATTCTTTAAAGCATTATATACATTTTTATACGTTACCATTATTTATTGGTGTAGTATTTTATTTTATAAAATCATGGAAATCTTTGAATATGCGATATTTTGCTTTGGCAATAAGTTTATTAATTATTCCTGCTATTTATTCTTGTACATTTTCTCAAGATAATAACCTTGCTTATAAAAATTATTACCCAATATTTCTTGGATTAATCATTCTTTCACTGCTCTTTATACGTGACTTTCGTTCCATTTCTCAAGGAATAACGACAGCTGCATTTGTTTTTTTCTTTGGTTTCAAAACCGCTTTTTCCTATTTTGAAAAAACACTGCAAAGTTATTACAATAATGAATTTTATATTGCCAATGATTTATCTAAATACAATGGTAAAGCAGTAGTGTTTTATGATAATTTCATACAATGGCTAACTGAATGGGAAGTGATATATGCCAACGGGCAACACCGTGCAAATGGTGCTTTATTGGACAAAAAAGCATTCACATCTGCTGCTGCAGATATTATTATTCCTGATGTTACTTTTGATATAAATTCTGTAAGACAAAATTATTATATTTATACTTTACCTAAAAATACACGTGCTTATATAAAAGAATACCGTCCGGATAATTCCATTGATTTATTTTTTTATAAATATGCGCACAAGAAAGCTGTAAAAAAGAATGATAATTTTATTGTTTTAGTTTCCAAATCCAGTAAAAATCTGCAAGGAATTAAAGATGTATTAGAGTCACACGGCGGGAAAAAGGATAGTTAGTTTATGTTGACTATGTTATAATATTTTTTATGATGTTTTTTTTATAACATAAGTATAAAACATCATTTTTTTGTTGGTGGTCTCGACAAGAATCGAACTTGCATTAACAGTTTAGGAAACTGCGGTTCTATCCCCGCCCGAACGTATCGTTCGATACGGGCGGGCATTGAACTACGTGACCATTTTACTTTTCAGGAATCGCCTCCCTGCTGCTGACTTAAAATATTTCTCTCGTTTGATTGCTTCGTCACGGGTGTCAAAAGTTTCGTAATAAACTAATTCGAAGGGAATATATGGCTTGATAGAAACAGTACAGCCAGCATTGTGCTCTTTCAATCTTTTTTCTATATTTTCACAATGTCCTTTATAAAAATAATCAGAATGAATACTCTTTATAACATAAGTATAAAACATCATTTTCTTTGTTGGTGGTCTCGACAAGAATCGAACTTGCATTAACAGTTTAGGAAACTGCGGTTCTATCCATTGAACTACGAGACCATTTTTATTTTTCAAATTTAGTAATTATATCGACAAATACTCCATCTGCTTTACTGCAGATAAAAACTTGCATTAACAGTTTAGGAAACTGCGGTTCTATCCCCGCCCGAACGTATCGTTCGGTACGGGCGAGCCCGCCCGAACGTATCGTTCGGTACGGGCGAGCATTGAACTACGAGACCATTTTTATTTTTCAAATTTAGTAATTATCGAATTACATTTCCTGCTCCTACATCCTTTGCCTGTACGAAATATAATTTCCCATTGGCATCTTCTGCCATCAATATCATTCCGTTGCTTTCTATTCCTTTCAATTTTCGTGGTGCAAGATTAACCAACACACTCACCTCTTTTCCAATAATTTCTTCGGGTGAAAAATGTTCTGCAATACCTGAAACAATAGTGCGATTTTCTATTCCAATATCTACTAATAGTTTCAAAAGTTTATCCGCTTTGGGTACTTTTTCTGCTTCAATTATTTTCCCTGTTCTAATATCTAATTTTGTAAAATCATCGTAAGAGATTTCAGATTTCAGATTTGTAAATTCAGATTTAATTTCTTGCTTTATCTCTTTATTTTCATTACTTTTTTTCAATTTTTCTATTTGAAATAATACTTGTTCGTCTGTAATTTTTTCAAATAAAATTTGAGCTGGATTTATTTTATCTTTAAATGAATTAAATTGTTGCTCTATTTTTTTCGCTGTTTTGGGTAATAATGGAATCAGTGTTTGAGATAATATTTTACAAATATCCACCACCACACTCATTATTTCTTTAGTTTTAGATTCGTCTGTTTTAATTAACTTCCAAGGTTCCTTATCGCCTAAAAATTTATTTCCAACAGATGAAATTTGCATAGCATATTGCATGGCTTCTTTAAATCTAAAGGATTCGATTGAAGCTTCTAATTTCGTTTTTAGATTATTTATTTCATCTAATACAATATTATTTTCATTATTGGAAACGGGGATATTTCCATCATAAAATTTATGAGTAAGCACTGCTACTCGATTGATAAAATTTCCAATGTTTGCTGCCAATTCATTGTTTACTCTATTTTGAAAATCTTGCCAAGTAAATTCGCTGTCTTTATTTTCTGGCATATTGGTAATTAGGCAATAACGCAATTCATCTTCTTTTCCCGGAAACTCTTGTAAATACTCATGAAGCCACACTGCCCAATTTCGGGAAGTAGAAATTTTATCTCCTTCCAAATTCATAAACTCATTTGCTGGAACATTGTTGGGCAAAATATATTGCTCTGTAGCGTTCAGGATGGCTGGAAACGTAATGCAGTGGAAAACAATATTATCTTTTCCAATAAAATGAACCAATGCTGTTTCTTCATCTTGCCAGTATTTTTTCCAGTCATCTGCTTTTTTATCTTTTATGAAAGAAGAAAAATTTTGAGGGTAAGAAAAATCTGTTTTGCCGTTTTCAATTTCATAAAATAATTGCTTCGTTGCTGAAATATATCCAATGGGCGCGTCCAACCATACATACAAAACTTTTCCTTCGCTTCCTTCTATTTCAGGTGGTACAGGAATTCCCCAATCCAAATCTCGTGTCATTGCACGTGGGCGCAATCCATCATTTATCCAGCTCTTGCACTGTCCGTAAACATGATTTTTCCAAATATCTTTTTTGGTTTCTATCCATGCTGCGATTTCAGATTGCTGCGTGTCTAATTTTAAAAACCAATGTTTTGTTTTTCGCAATACTGGAATACTACCGCTTATAGTAGATTTTGGGTGAATTAAATCTGTTGGATTTAAAGTGCTTCCACATTTTTCACATTGATCGCCATAAGCATTTTCATTACCACATTTCGGGCAAGTTCCAATAATATATCTGTCGGCTAAAAATTGTTTTGCATCTTCATCAAAATATTGTTCACTTTCAATTACATCAAATGCATTTTTATTATTTAATATTCTGAAAAAATCTTGTGAGGTTTCATAATGAATTGGCTCTGATGTTCGATGGTAAATATCAAATGAAATTCCAAAATCTTCAAAACTTTTTCTGATAAGTGCATTATATTTATCTACAATTTCTTTGGGGGTGGTATTTTCTTTTTTTGCTTTTATCGTAATGGCTGCTCCATGCTCATCGCTACCGCAAACAAAAATTACATCTTTCTCTTTAAGACGCAAATAACGAACATAAATATCTGCCGCAATGTATGCACCTGCCAGATGCCCAATATGCAAAGGGCCGTTGGCATAAGGTAATGCAGCCGTAATAGTATATCTTTTCGATTCTAACATAGTGCAAATATAGTAATTAGTAGTGAGTGATATATAAATAGTCCGTTTGTTATTTTATTAGCAAAGTTTTTAGTTTAATTTTACAATATGATGCGACCCATATTTTTAAAAGAAGGAGATACTGTTGGTATTACTTGCCCAGCTCGAAAGATTTCTTTAGAAGAAATTCAATTTGCTATTGATACCTTAAAAAGTTGGAAATTAAAGGTAGTTTTGGGTGATACTATTGGCAAAGCAGCGCATCAATATGCTGGAACAGACGCAGAAAGAAGTGCCGATTTACAACGAATGTTGAACGATACTTCTATCAAGGCTATTTTTGCAGCGCGTGGCGGTTATGGAACAGTTCGGATTATGGATGGTTTGAATTTTAGAATTTTTATGGATTATCCGAAATGGATAATAGGGTTTTCTGATATTACTTATTTACACACACAACTAAATTGCAATATCGGTGTAGAAACATTACATGCCACCATGCCAATATCGTTTCCAACGAATACAGCAGATGCATTACATTCATTAAAAAATGCTTTATTCGGAAAAACGTTGGAATATGAATTTGAAGCTCATCCATTAAACAGACAAGGAACAATGCAAGGAGAAATGGTGGGTGGAAATTTATCTATTCTTTATTCTATTTTAGGAACTAAAACAATTTTAGACAGCAATAAGAAAATCTTGTTTTTAGAAGATTTAGACGAATATTTGTATCATATAGACCGCATGATGATGGCAATGAAACGTGCAGGAAAATTAAAAAACTTAGCAGGTTTGGTAGTTGGTGGCATGAGTGATATGAAAGACAACACGATTCCATTTGGGAAAACTGCGGAAGAAATTATTGCAGAACATATAGCAGAATATGACTATCCGGTTTGTTTTAATTTTCCGAGTGGACATATTGCTGACAACAAGGCTATTTTTATGGGCAGACATGCAAGAATAGAAGTGGCTAAAAATTGTAAATTCAAACAGTAAATCTGTCTTGTATTTACAAATTTAAGTAGCACTAAACTTCTAAAAAAAAGGGAAATTAATTTGTAAAACTATGAGAATGAAAAATGTTTTATTTTTTTTGGGAGATTATTATCGTATCACAAATTACTCTTAATTTTTTCTGCAATTTCTTGCATTTTTTCTTTAGATAAAGGCTGTGCTTTTCTAAAATCCATATCATGAATAGAGTTAATAGGCGATAAATGCAAATGTGTGTGTGGCACTTCCAATCCTATTACGGCAATGCCGATACGCTCACAGGGAACTGCTTTTTTTATGGCAATAGCTACTTTCTTTGCAAAGACAATTAAGTCTTGTAATTCGGTATCTTCTAAGTCAAAAATATAATCCACTTCTTTTTTAGGCACTACTAATGTATGTCCTATTTGGAGCGGACGAATGTCCAAAAATGCAAAATGCTTTTCATCTTCTGCAATTTTATAACAAGGAATTTCGCCGTTTATTATTTTTGAAAATATAGTCATTTTTATTTTTTAGATACTGATATCTAATATCTCTAAATCCATTGCTCCTGCCGGGATTTGAATAGTTATTTTTTCTCCTTTAGATCTTCCTAATAAGGCAGCTCCTATCGGAGATTTTACCGATATTTTCAATTGTTTTAAATCTGCTTCTTTTTCTGAAACTAATTGATAGGTAAAATCTTTTTTCATTTTCAGGTTACGTACTTTCACTTTTGATAAGATAGACACTTTAGACAAGTCTAATTTAGTAGGATCTAATACTCTTGCATTACCAATATCTCCCTGCAATTTAGTAATTCGCAGTTCTAATAAGCCTTGTGCTTCTTTTGCAGCATCATATTCTGCATTCTCAGATAAGTCACCTTTTTCACGTGCTTCGGCAATAGCTTTTGAAGCGTTCGGGCGCTCTATTCCTATTAAGTTCGCCAACTCTTCTTTCATTTTTGCCAATCCTTCTTCTGTTACATATACTATTTCTGACATGTTATATAATTTAAAATGAAAAAAATAGACACGTCTCTTTTGGAAACGTGCCTGTAGTGCAAATTTATACCTTTTTTATATAAAATGCAAATTTTAAAGTTTTTTAGCTTTTGAGTGAAAAAGAATTATTTTTACAAAATGAAGCAACAAAATGTATTATTGAGTGCAATTCCAAAAAAAATGTGGATATTATTAGGTATTGCATTTGTTATCCGATTACTAATTTTCTTTCGATTTCAACCTTGGAATCCATTGGTGATAGAAAAGCAAATTTTAATTTTTGATTCTCTTCAATACCATAGTTTGGCGCTAAGCATCCGCGATCATTTTAGCTTTGCTAATGATGCCTTTCGAACTCCTGGTTATCCTGCTTTTTTAGCCATTATATATACCATTTTTGGTGCTCATCCTTTTGCAGGAATTTTTGTAAATATTTTTTTAAATCTATTTTCAATAATTTTAATATACAAAATTGGTGAATTACTATTTTCTGAAAGAGTTGGTTTTATTGCGGCTGTACTATTTACTTTAGATTTGCATCACACTATTTTTATTTATTACATTTTAACTGAAACTATTTACACTACTATATTTTTAGCAGGATTATATTATTACATAAAGGGATTAAAAAGCAATCAGTTAAACTATTTTTTCTTGGTTGGAATAATATATGGAATTAGTGCATTAGTCCGACCAATCTCTCAATATTACATTGCAGGAATTATTGTGTTTACACTTTTATGGTATTTTAAAGAGTGGAAAAAAGGATTAAAATTTGCTGTTTTAATTGCATTTTCTTATTTCATTGCTATTGCTCCATGGGGAATGCGAAACTATATTAAATACGACCATTTTGCATTATCGAATATAAAGGGGTATAATTTTCTGTTTTGGAATGCGAGCTATTATGAATCCAAACGACTTGGACAACCAATAGATACGATCAATGCACAGTTTAAAACAGAATTGATAAAGATGGGTTGGAGGCCGGATATGAATCCATTTTTGAAAGAAAAATATGATGGAGAATTAGCGGGCAAAATCATTAAAGCGCATTTTGCAGATTACCTAAAAACACATCTTATTGGAACGGTTAAAATACATTTGAGTGTAGGTACCCAAAGTTTGACGGAAGTATTACATATTCCTGCAAAAAAATTCAGTGAAGAAGAAAAATATACAAATGGTGTAATGGCTTTAGTGAAGAAATTTTTTACAGAAAAAACAATTTACGAAATTTTATTAGGATTGTTTGTTGGATTATTTTTAGCGTTTGTATATTTCTTTGCAGTTTTAGGTATTTGGCGACTAATAAAAGAAAAACAAATTTTACTCTTGCTATTTTTATTAGGTTCTGCGGGATATTTTGTATTGATAAGTGGCATTATTTCGTATGCAAGATACAGACTACCGAGTATGCCATTTTACATATTATTAGCAAGTTTTGGTTTGGTTTGGTGGTTAAACAGAGGGCAAAAAATAAATAGAAATGATGACTTGTAGTTAATTATTTTTTTGAAGTTTGAATAATTACATCCTTATGGTGTTCTTTGCCTACAAAATACCAAAGAAGACAGATATATACAGCGCTGCAACTTTATAACTTTAGCCGATGCTGCATTTCGCAATGCTTTCTGTGAAATGGTTTACAACAGAAGAATTTGCATTGAAAAAAGGATAGGCAATTAGTATCACCCCATCACCGTTATCACTAGAATTTGGATGTATGTTTCGTCAAGTTTTTACATTTCCATTTTTCCTATTGTCAATTTGTTCATCAAATGTCGTTGGTTGCGTGGCCATCCTAAAATGACCGCTAACTAATAACTATTAATTATTTTTAACTGCTTTTGCTTCTTCTAACATGTGTAGTTTGCTTTCATCAATAGTGGTAATATTTGCATAATTTCCGCTACCGGCATGAGTCAGTTTTTCCAATTTGCTTTTTACATAATCTGTATTTTTTCCGAAGCAAAATATAGACAAGCTGATTCCTTTTTCTTTACCCGATTCTATAGTTTGTTGCATTTTTTTATATTCTTTTTCTCCAGAAGTAAACATACCATCACTGGCTAATACAATACGGTTATTACCTTTTTGAATAAAACTTTTGGAGGCTGCTTTATATGCCATATCCAATGCTGTGCCACCATTTGTGGTGCTACCGTAGGTTAATCTATCTATTGTATTGAAGATTAATTCTTTTTGAAGTGCTGGAGTTGATGATAAAACTTCTTTTGTATAACTTGAAAAAGTCAAGATCGCTACTCTGTCTGTAGGACGTAATTCATTCACTAAATATTTCATAGATTCTTTCAGCAATGGCATTCTATCTGGCTGGTTCATGGAGGAAGAAACATCTATCAAAAAAACCAAGTTGTTAGTGGCATACCCTTCCAACGGTGAAAATTTCACCGGTTTTTGTTGAGTAGTATCTTGATATATAATTGGAGTTAAGGGGTTGGGATTTTTTTGTTTTAGGGAAAAATTAAAAGAACAATTTTTAGTAACGTGTACAAATCCATTCAACTTAAAATACCCATTGGCTTCCACTTCTATTCCATAATATCCATCGGGAACAATTGCTGTTGTAGTGATTTCATATTGACCTAAAGAGTCTGTCAAATCTGAAAATTCAAAACCTGCAAAAAAACGAATCGATACATTAGCTTCTTTTATCGGCATCTTGGAATCCATATCGGCAATAACACCTTTGATATGCATACCTTCCGCAAAAATATTTAAGGCAAAGAGGCTAATTAATAGTGTAAAAAAATATTTCATTTTTTTGGTTTTATTTTTTTGAGAAAAAAATTTATAAATTATTTATATTATATAAAATAGTACTCCTGATTGACCATAATTATTTTACTAAGATAAAGTTACATATTGATATTTAGTATTGAATAACAAAATTTATGCTAATTTTAGCTTTGTTAATTTTTATAGCTATTGTACTTAAATAGGTTTTAATAAAATTCAAAATATGCAAGTAAAAAAATATATCTCCATTTTTCTAATTTCACTCATTTGCATTAGTAGTTTTGCACAAGATTCTTTAGGAAGGAAAAGTATTTATAAATTTCGGTTAGGCGTAGATATTCCAATTGGATTGATTACGTTAGGTACAGGTGCAACGGGAATATTTTTATGGAAAAAGAAACATCCGCTTACGCCTGCTGATATAAGTAATCTAAAACCAACAGATATAAATAAATTTGATCGTTATTCTGTATATCAACATTCTAAAGCTGCGGCCATAGGGAGTGATATTTTTCAATATACAGCGGCTATCAGTCCTGCATTATTATTTATAGATAAAGATATTCGTAGAGATTGGAAAACCGTGATGCCGATTTGGATGGAAACGTTTGCTTTGACTTCCGCTTTGACGATGTTTACCAAAGAATTAGTAAAACGCAATCGACCGTATGTGTATTCTGACAATGGAAATGGAAATAAATATGGCAAGGATGCCAGAGCTTCCTTTTGGTCTGGGCATACTGCTATTACCGCATCCAGTACTTTTTTCATAGCGATGGTGTATAGTGATTATCATCCACATTCTAAATGGAAACCATTAATGTGGACGGGGGCTGCCGTATTTCCGATACTGACAGGGCTTATGCGCGTGAAGGCCGGCAAGCATTACTGGACAGATGTTATTACGGGATATGCCGTAGGTGCTTTAGTTGGAACGTTAACTCCGTTGATGCATAGAAGGGAATTTAGAAGACATTAGTTTTTTGAGAGGTGGGAGGTGAGGTTTTTTTCTATCGTCCATTGACCATTGACGCTGTAAACATTTCAATCTTTTATTTATTTATCCAAACAAAAATTTTATTCCCATTTGCATCTATAGAAAAAGATTCTGGAAAGGCGACAGAAAATTTCTGTTCAAATTGAGCATTTTCAATTTTGCTGCGCATAGAATCATCAATTTTTGAGAATAATAATATTCCATTTATTTGAATGCTTTGTTTCAGTGTATTCAAAAATTCTATTTGCATAAATGGAATGGGTGTAAGGTCTTCAA
>JBDKHK010000030.1:0-18435 GCA_039797705.1 Bacteroidota bacterium | reverse complement strand
GCAGAATTTCCATCAAACTATCTAAGAAGTTTTTGATATTGTCAATATCGTTTTGCTCTTGATTGAGTTTTTTATTTTCTGGATAATCTGTTTCTAAAATCCCTTTAACACAACTGTATTTTGCTACTACATTTGAGACCAAATCGTATTCTTTTTTTCCAACTTTATTTTTAAAATTGTTTTTAAAATAATCTGCAATCTTATGTTCATCTTGTTTTAAATCTTTCAGCGTTTCATTTTCATTTCTATAGCTCCAAAATGCATTTTCAATTTCTGCAATGGAGAAATAATCTTGTTTTAAATACTTTTCAATACTTTCTTCTTGCTTTGTAGAAAGCCCTTTTTTGCCCATTTCTAACGTCTTAGTAAAACTAAACTTCAATGCCTCTTTAATAATACTAAAATCACTAAACAAGGCTTGTGAAATATCGGTAATCGCCTTGCCGTTTCGGATATAGATTTGAGCTAAATTGTTTGAACTTAAATTTTCCAATAGCTCTTGTATTCTCTTTAAAATATTTTCGGTTTCCTCTTTGCCTTCAATAGGAAAAGAAATCAAATTTGAATGATAATATTCGTTGATAGCACTTAATACCTCTTGACTATTTTCAAACTTTTCAGCCAAGAAAGAAACGCTTTCTCTATCGCTTAATATTTGCTTGTAAAGCACTTTTAGCTTTGGTATTTTATCTTGCTGTTTTTGGTTATATAAATTGATGTATTCATTCAATCCTTGAACTTTCTTCACATTCTCTTTTGGTGTTCTTCCACCAATAATCAAATTATAAACATCAATTTGTTTTTGGGTTAAAACCGTATTGTAATAATCCAATTCAAAAACCTCATCAATACTTGAAATATTCAAATATTCTTCAATTTCTTTGTAAAGCGTTTTGCACGTTTCATGCAGTTCAGGAATAGCTCTTACTTTTTCAAATCCTTTGCTATTATCCAAAAACTTAGGTAGGTTTTCATGTATCAATCGAAAAGCAATAGCGGTGCTTTGTGCTTTATCGGAATACATGTTTTTACGATTTTCGTGAAAGCCAGTGAAGTAAGTAGTGAATGTTTTAAATTTTTCTACTTCTTCTTTGTCTTCTTGTTTCTCTACCCAATCATTCAGAAGTTCGGTAATCAATTCTTTTTTATCTAAAGAAGCGAAAATTTCTTTAGCGTTACCAGTTTTAAAGCCATTGACAATTTCTTTTCTTAAATCTTCCTGTATTTTCTCAAATTCTTTTTTAAAGACTTCCTCTTTTTTCTTTTCAGCAGGTGCAAAGTATAATTTTCTAAACTCCTCTAATTTGCTTAATTGCACTTTATCCATCGCCAATTCAATGAAATATTTGTGATAAGCATCAATAATCTTCTTTACTTTTTGATAACTATCGGCTCTGTCCGCATCTTGTTTTAATAATCCTTTAGCATCGATATATTCTTTTGTTTTTCCTTGAGGAATAAGTTCAAATCTCAATGTTTTGGATAAAGAATATTTGTTTACAAAATTTTCCATATTAAATGTATTTTTTGCTAATATAACAAAAAAAACAGAACTCAAAGTGAGTTCTGTTTTTAAATATTGTAATAAAAAATATTCTTACAAAGTCTTTATTTCTGCTACTAATTCTGTTAATGCTTTTTTAGCATCGCCGAAGAACATAGAGCATTTTGGATCGTAGAACAATAAGTTTTCAATACCAGCATAACCTGCGTTCATAGAACGTTTGTTTACAACCACGTGTTTTGCTCTGTCCACTTCCAAAATCGGCATTCCATAAATTGGAGAGCTTGGATCTGTTTTAGCAGCAGGATTTACAACGTCGTTCGCTCCTACTATCAAAACTACGTCTGTTTGTTCAAACTCAGGATTGATGTCTTCCATCTCCACTAATTTATCATATTCCACATTAGATTCTGCTAATAACACGTTCATGTGTCCCGGCATACGTCCTGCTACAGGATGAATAGCATATTTCACTTCTACTCCGCGTTCTTCCAGTATTTTTTCTAATTCGTGTATGATGTGTTGTGCTTGTGCTACTGCTAAACCATATCCTGGAACGATTACCACTTTTTTAGAATAATTTAATAATACCGCCAAGTCAGACACTTGAATATCTTTGATAGAACCTTTTACATCATCACCACTGCTTGCAGTATTTCCTCCACCAAAAGCACCAAAAATTACATTGCTCAATGGACGATTCATAGCTTTACACATTGCCAAGGTTAAAAGCGTACCGGCAGAACCTACTAAGATACCACCTGTCAACATTGGTTTGTTGTCGTACAAGAAACCGCCAAATGCGGCAGCTAAACCAGTAAATGAGTTTAATAATGAAATTACTACCGGCATATCTGCTCCACCAATTGGAATGGTAAATAAGATACCATATACAATAGCCACTGCGAATAAAATCCAAATGATATATGTTGGTAAAGAAAGATTTTGGATTACTACATATACAGAAAATAATACTACTGCTAAAAGTAATGCATTATTTAAAATATTGTATTGTGGCAAACGAATTGGTTTCTTCATAGTTCCTGCCAATTTCATGTAAGCAATAATAGAACCAGAAAAAGAAATAGTTCCTATTACCATACCTGCAATGATAAAAGATAATTCTGCTGGTTTTCCGAGATTGTGTTGAAACTCTGTCAAGCCAATTAATGCAGCGCAAGCACCGCCCATTCCGTTGAACATGGAAACAAGTTCTGGCATTTTGGTCATTTCCACGCTTTTAGCTTTCCACCAGCCGATAGCGGTTCCTATTGCAATAGCTCCAAAAATCAAGGTTAATTTTACTATTGTGCGGGATGTATGCTCTGTGTTAAATAAAAAGATAGTTCCTAATATGGCTATCGTCATACCGGCTGCGCCGATTAAGTTACCATTTCGAGCGGTCTTAGCGTTTCCCATCATCTTTAATCCGAGGATGAATGTTACAGAACCGATTAAGTAACATATTTCTAAAAGTCCTTTCATTATTTTAATTTATTATTAGTATTCGTTATTCATTATTGGTTATTCGTCTTTAAAAACTATTAACCAATAACAATTTCCCTTTTATCATTTATTTTTTCTTAAACATATCCAACATCCGGTCGGTTACGACAAAACCACCGACCACATTGAGTGTTCCTAATATTACCGCCAAAAAGCCTAATATCAAACCAAGATAGTTATCTGCTTCAGTATCTAACATTACGATGATAGCACCCACGATTACCACACCGTGAATGGCATTTGCGCCCGACATCAATGGCGTATGCAATACCGTTGGAACGCCGCCAATTACTTCAATACCAACGAATATGGCTAAAATGATAAAGTATATCATTTCTCTGTTATCAACGAAAAATTGAAAAATTTCCATGTTTTTAATTTTTAAATTTTAATGAGAATTAATTTAAAACAGTTGGATGAACTTTTTGTCCATTGTGAACAATTAAACTGCCTTTAGTAATATCTTCTTCCATTTCCCACTTAAAGCCATCTTTGGTAGCCAAATGGTATAATAATGTTTGGATATTTTTAGCGTATAAATCGCTGGCATTCATCGGCAATAAAGATGGAATATTTCCTTCTCCTATAATAGTCACACCATCTACAGTTAGTGTTTCATTGAGTTTGCTGCCTACAACGTTTCCGCCTTGCTCTACAGCCATGTCTAAAATTACAGAACCGAATTTCATGGATTTAACCATATCAGCAGTAACCAATAATGGAGCTTTTCTGCCTGGAATTAAAGCAGTAGTTATTACGATGTCTGCTTCGGCAACGTGTTTGCCTACTAATTCTTGTTGTTTTTTCAAAAATTCTTCTGAAACACCTTTTACATAACCACCTTCCATTTTGATAGTGTCATCTCCTTTTACTTCAATGAATTTACCTCCTAATGATTGCACTTGTTCTTTGGTTTCCGGACGAATATCTGATACTTCTACGATTGCACCTAAACGTTTTGCGGTGGCTATCGCTTGCAATCCAGCAACTCCTGCACCAAAAATAACTACTTTAGACGGTTTAATGGTACCGGCAGCGGTGGTCATCATCGGGAAGATTTTTCCTAATGCATTAGCACACATCAAAACAGCTTTATATCCCGCCAAGTTAGCTTGGGAAGACAATGCATCCATTTTTTGGGCACGTGAAATACGTGGTACTGCATCCATTGAGAAAGCTGTAATGCCTGCTTTCTCGCAAGCACTTACTAATTCTGGATTGGTGGCTGCCCACATAAAAGAGATTAATATTGCTCCTTTTTTCATGGTGGCAATTTCGTCTGGTTGTGGTGCGTTTACTTTTAATACCACCTCTGCATTGGCATACACTCCATTTTTATCGGTAAGTGTAGCGCCTGCGTTTTTGTAATCTTCATCAGAAAAGAATGACAATATGCCTGCTCCCGATTCTACTTGAACCGTAAATCCTTGTTTTATTAAGTCTTTTGCAATAAGAGGCGTAATGGCTACTCTGTTTTCTTTGAATTTGGTTTCTTTTGGAATACCTATTAACATTATAAAAAAAATTTATTTCGGCTAAAATACGGATGTTTAATGTATTAGCACTATGATTGTTAAAAAATTTAACTAAAGTTAAAACTCCTATGAATTTATATGTATAATATATTTAAAATCAATAGGAACTACAAAAAATCAGCATCTAATAAAAAAGACCAATCACAGAGTATTGGTCTTTTTTTGCTTTTAAGCAAGCATCTTAGAAATCTTTTTTTGCAACACCATCTTTAATAGCTTGCAAGGCTTTAGCTTCGCTCATAATAGCTGCCATTTTATTGCCTTTTCCATCATTTCCGGCTGCCATGTAACCTCCTTTTGCTGTTTTTTTAATTACCGCATCGTGCATTGGTACATTTTTTTCTTTTGTTTTCAGGCAATATGCCTTAATCATTTTCGATGTGTCCATTGTGTTTGTTTTAAAATTGATAAATACGTTGTTCAAATTTAATAAACTAAATTACAATCAGTTAATTCTATAGCTTAACTTAAAAAATCTATTAACATTTATTCAAAATGTATTTTTGATATAAATAATTGATTATCAATGGTTTACTTAAATACTGAATTATTCGGCTAATATATTGTTCATAATTTTAGTTTGATGACGGATGGATTCTTGATGGATTGCCTCCATCATTTCCTTTACAAAATCATCTGTAAGTTCTTTTTTAGCTGCTTTTTTGATACGGTCGTTGATGATTTCATCCCAACGATTGGTTTGTAAAATGGTAATACCGTTATCACGTTTGAATTCACCTATCTTTTTAGCAATCTCCATACGTTCGCCCATAATTTCTAACATATAGTTGTCTATTCTGTCGATTTGAGCACGCAATGCATCTAATTTATTTTCTGCATAATCATCTAATTTGCTGCTGCGAACTACTAAAGAAGAAATCAATTCTCCTAAACGTTCCGGTGTAATTTGTTGGGAAGCATCACTCCATGCATTATCAGGGTCGCGGTGCGATTCTATCATTAATCCATCAAAATCTAAGTCTAATGCTTTTTGGCAAACGGAAGGAATTAATTCTCTGCTTCCGCATATATGAGATGGATCTACAATAATTGGCATTTCTGGATATTGACGACGCAATTCTATTGGCAGTTCCCACATCGGTTTGTTGCGGTATTTTGATTTTTCGTAAGAGGAAAAACCACGGTGAATGGCACCTAAACGCTTGATACCAACTGCATTCAAACGCTCCATGCTTCCTAACCATAATTGTAAATCTGGGTTGATAGGATTTTTCACTAATACTGGAATATCTACTCCACGAAGTGCGTCTGCTATTTCTTGAACCGAGAAAGGATTTACAGTTGTACGAGCACCAATCCAAAGTATATCTACACCCGCTTCTAATGATTCTTCTACGTGTTGCGCTGTAGCTACTTCAACAGTGGTTGGTTTGCCAATTTGTTTGCCAGCATCCACCAGCCATTTTAATCCTTCTTTGCCGATACCTTCAAACATACCCGGACGAGTACGTGGTTTCCAGATACCTGCACGCAAAACGTGAATGCCTTTGTCGGCAAGGCGTTGTGCTGTTTCCATCATTTGTTCTTCTGTTTCGCAAGAACATGGACCTGAAATAATTACAGGTCTTTCGAAATTAAATCCCCAGTCTTTTAGAGGGACGATGTTTAAATTGCTCATGTTATTTGTTATTTGTTATTTGTTATTTGTTATATTCTTAATTCTTAAATCTTAATTCTTAAATCCTAATTCATAAATCACTTTAGTATTTTCCTTATTTCATTTGCATCTTTCATAAATTTCAATAATTCTTCATTTTTATTTTTGTTAATTAGATTTCTAAAATGATACATTTTTTCGATATAAGTATCCATTACTTCCAATAAATAGTTTTTGTTTTGATGAAAGATAGGTGCCCACATTTCGGGCGAGCTTTTTGCTAAGCGCACGGTGCTTTCAAAACCACCACCTGCCATTTCCAAGATAGCTTCTTCGTCTTTTTCTTTTTCTAAAACAGTGGCGGCCAAAACAAATGAACTGATATGGGAAATATGTGAAATATAAGCTGCATGCATATCATGCTTATGAGCATTCATATATTTTAATCGCATTCCTAAAGCAAGATACATTTTTTCTGCTAATTCTACGGCTTCTTTATTGCTGTTTTCTTTATCACAAATAATGCAAACTTTTTCTTTGAATAAATTTGGAATCGCAGCAGATGGACCGCTGTTTTCTGTTCCTGCCATCGGGTGAGATGCGACATATTGCTTGCGGTTGGGATGACCTTTTATGGCATCAATAATTACTCCTTTGGTAGAGCCCATGTCTGTCACCACTTGATGTGGTTTAATAGTATCCAATATAAATCTTAATTCATCTATCATGCTATTTACTGGAACTGATAAGATTATTAAATCTGCTTTTTCTAATGCTTCTTCTTTTGTAACAATATTATCTACTAAGCCTAATTGTAAAGCTGTTTCATTACTTTTTTGAGAGCGACCGACTCCTAAAATTTCAGAACAGAAATTTGTAGCACGCAAATCCATTGCTGCTGAACCTCCTATTAATCCTATTCCAAAAATTGCTACCTTCATATTTTGATGTACGATTTACGATGTACGATGTACGATGTATTTTATTTATTTCTTTATTTTTTCTTTATTTTTTCTTGTGCTTTTATTTTCAAATTAATAGCTATAGCAGAAAATATAGCTGTTAATTCTTTTGCCTCTTTTAATAATACTGAAACTTCTTCTACTTTATTTTGATTTACCTCTAGCAATAATTCTAACCAAAAACAACTTTCATCAGCTTCTTCTTCCACTATTTTTATTTTATATGCAAAATCTGCGTCAGACTTTGCTCTACATGCTGCTCGATAATTTGCACCAATAGATGAAGACGAACGAAATAATTGATTAAACAACGTTGTGTTATAATATTTTCTATCTAATTGCTCGCTAATAATCATTATTTGAACTGCAAATTTTTTTGTTCTTGATTGTAATTCTTCTTTTGTCATGTTTTAAATCGTAATTCGTACATCGTAAATCGTAATTTATAATTTATTTATTCTATCTAAAGCAAGCTTTAAATCATTTTCCGGACTACATAGTGAAATACGAATATATCTTTCACCTTTAGTTCCAAAAATAAAACCAGGTGTAATAAATACATTTGCTTCGTGTAATATTTTTTCTGTCAAATCTTCCACATTAGAATAGCTTTCGGGAATTTTTGCCCATAAAAACATTCCAATTTGATGTTTATCGTAAGTACATTTCAATGCATCCATAATGGCATAAGCCAGCGAAAGGCGTTTGCGATATTCGTCATTGCGTTTGACATGCCACTCATCTGAATTATGCAAAGCGGCTACGGCTGCTTCCTGCACAGGCAAATACATTCCGCTATCCATATTGCTTTTTACTTTCAAGATGGTTTCTAAATATTCTTTAGCACCGGCAATCATTCCGATACGAGCGCCTGCCAAATTGTGTGATTTACTCAAAGAGTTTAGTTCTAAGCAAACTTCTTTTGCGCCATCTATTTGCAAGATAGAAACGGGTGCTCCTTCATTCAACACTAAACTATATGGATTGTCATTTACAATTAATAGTTTAAATTCATGAGCAAGCTCTATCAGTGTTTTAAAAATTTCTATGTTTCCTTTTGCGCCAGTTGGCATATTTGGATAATTCACCCAAATTAGTTTTGCTTCTCTTAATGTTTCTTCGCTAATATTGGTAAAATCGGGTGCCCAATTTTCATGTTCATCTAAGTCGTATGCAATAGGCGTTGCTCCAGCTAAATAGGTTGCAGAAGAATACGTTGGGTAGCCTGGGTTGGGTACTAATACTTTATCTCCTGGATTTAAAAATGCCGTTGAAATATGAGAAATTCCCTCTTTAGAACCTAATAAGGGCAATATTTCTGAAGTGGCATCTAAAGTAACATTATAGGTATGTTGATACCATTTGCTCATTGCTTGACGTAATTCAGGAATACCGACATAACTTTGATATCCGTGGTGGTGCGGGTTTTGTGCTGATTTTACTAATGCATCAATGGTTTCTTGCGAGGGAGCTTGGTCGGGATTGCCAATTCCAAGATTTATAATTGATTTTCCTTCTGCGCGCAATTGTGCAATTTGTTTCAGTTTTCTGCTGAAATAATATTCATTGATGTGGTCTAATTTATGTGCTGCTGGTATTATCATAAAACAAATTAGATATTTTTATTTCCTTGTTCGTGTTCGCCTAATATTTTTAATTCAGTGATATAAGGCATTATTTCTTTTAGCATTTCTCTGTATGCAATTTCTGAATCAAATTCTAAATTGACATACATATAATATTGCCACTCCTCGCCTATTACTGGTAAGGATTGTATTTTAGTCAAATTGATATTATGATTTCCAATGATGGTCAGTACTTTTGCTAAACTTCCCGGTGTATGATGCGCTCTAAAAGAAAGTGAAGATTTATTAATTACTTTTGGTAAATGTGCTGTAGAATCTTCGGGTGCAAGAATCAAAAAGCGAGTATAATTTCGTTTGTTATCATGAATGTCTGCGGCAATAATATCCAAACCGTATAATTCTGCAGCTCTCCTACTGGCAATAGCAGCACGGTTTTTTATGTGATTTTCTTTTATTTCTTTGGCGCTTAATGCTGTATCTGGCGATTCTACTAATTGGATATCAGGATATTTTTCTAAAAATCCTTGACATTGTAATAAAGCCATTGGATGAGAATGAATTTCATTGATTTGTTCCATTGTTTGATTGGGCAATGCCATCAAATGCATTTCTATTCTCAAATATACTTCGCCACGAATTACCAGATTTGATTTTCTTAAATGTGCGTAATTAGGAAGGATGGCACCTGCTAATGAATTTTCGATAGCACAAACAGCAAAATCTGCTTGTTTTTTATTCATCACTTCAAATAGCTTTGGAAAAGAGGCACATTGTACTGTTTCAATATCTTTCCCAAAAAACTGTAGAGCTACTATTTCATGGAAGGAAGCTTCAAATCCTTGTATGGCTATCTTTGGTTTCATTATTCTTTAATATATTTTCACTTATTACAAAAAAAGTCCCGATTTTACTCGGGACTCATTATACTTTATTATTACTACAGTACACCTCAGCCCGCTGATTAGCAGAAAAAGTAATAACCGTAGAAATACATGTTGTTCATGTTGCAAAATAAAACAGAAATTATTAAAAATACAACTACATTCATGTTAATTCATAGTTAAACCAAAAAAATCTGATATAAAACAATTGCTTATTTGGATTTGAATTATAAAATTGCACTTCCTAATTATCTAATTTGTATTACAACCTATTATGTCATCTGAAGAAAAAATCTCCTATTGCGCCACCAATTATCCTGTAATATTAGTTAGCGGACTTGGTTTTAACGACCAAAGTAGAATTCTAAATTATTGGGGAACTATTCCTGAAAGCTTAAAAATGCATGGTTGTGATGTATATACTGCTTACCAGGATGCGTTTTCTTCTATTCCAGATAATGCTATCAAACTAAAATTTCGAATTTTAGATATTTTAGAAAAAACGAAGAAAGATAAAATTAATATCATTGGTCATTCCAAAGGCGGTTTAGAAGCAAGATACTTAGCCAGCCGATTAGGAATTGATAATTATATTTCCAGCGTTACTACTTTAGGTACTCCACATAAAGGAGCCTATTTGGCAGATATAGTTTTGGGAAAATTGCCTCTTCCTAAATTTGCTACTGCACGATTGGTGAATTTATATGCGTCCATATTAGGTGATATGCGGCCGGATAGCTTACGTTCTATTGTTCAGGTGAGCACACAAAGTATGAAACAATTTAATGACGAAGTTGTTGATTCTTCAAAGGTATATTACCAAAGTTATGGCAGCCATGTAAATAAAGAATACCCTAATGTTATTTGGCGCACAATGGCATACATCATTCGAGAATATGAGGGGAAAAATGATGGCATGGTGGGTTTAGAATCCAGCAAGTGGGGAAATTTTCGTGGTATTATCCAAAGCGAAGCAGCATCCAGCGTTAGCCATGGAGATATGGTGGGACTTACTCAATTATTCGGGAATCCAAAATTTAATGCCAAGCCATTCTTTTCTGAAATAATACATGATTTAAAAGAAATGAACCATTAAGTTTTATTTGTTGCAATTATTGGCATTTTTATTGATACCTTTAAAAAAAATATGATGCGATTTATTTCATTTTTATTATTCTTATCCGTATTTAATACTCATTCGTTTGCACAAAATTATGATGTTGCTGCCTATTTGTTTCACAAATCTATAGAAGATGCTCAAAAAGATGTGGGAAAAGAGTTCTTTTATTTCAATGAACGGGCTACTGAATTAAATCTTAAAATTTTAAAATTCGCTATTAATAAAAACAAAAAATATATTGACTCTTTGCAAGTGTATAAAAATGGAGACAACTATTATAAGACTACAGAAAACCTGTTTGCGATGTATAAAGACATCACAGACAACGAATATGAAGCGTTGTTAAAAATAATTGAAGATCCTAATTTAGATGCTAAAGATTTTAAAATAAAAAAAATTGCTATATTTGATTCTATAAAAAAGAAAACAGCTATTGTATTTCCACCATTTAAGGATGCACAACAGCAGTTTTGCAAAAACTATAATATAAAAATAGAATAACTATGAAACATTTTTTTTTCATTTTATTCCTCTTTTTTGCTTCAAGAGGAGTATTTGCCAATAGCAATGAGGCGGTAGCCTATAATGATAAAATAATCACAGAACAAAACAAAATAAGCGAAACACTTTTAACCTTTTCAGGCAATCCCAATGAATTTTCATTAAGCAATATCACTACTCAAGTTGAAAAGAGTTTAGATGTTTTAAAAGGCATGAAAGCATTTGACGGTAATAAGGATTTTCTAATATCAGCAAAGGCACTTTTTAAATTTTACAAAAATATTTCCGAAAATGAGTATAAAAAAATCTTATATTTTTTAGAAAATAAGCGAAATTATCCGCAGGAAGAATTAGATAAAAAAGTAGATGAACTTACCAAGTCAATTGCTCAAAGTGAAGGCTCTTTGGATGCTTCTTTTCAATACAATCAAAGGAAATTTGCTGAAAAATATGGCTTTGCTTTGAGAAAAAATTCTATGGCGGATAAATTTACTATCGGCGTAGAGAATTGATTATTTTTCTATCCAATAACATACTCGTTTTAATTTTCCTTCAAAATCAAATGGAGTTGTTTGGCGAGTAATATTTTTTATTTGAGTAGATTTTATTTTTTCCGTTTCTAAGTGAAAGTCTCTATAGTTTGTACTAAACACAAGCGTTCCATTTGGAGCCAGCAATTGTAAACATTTATTAATTAATTCAACATGGTCGCGCTGAATATCTAACACGTCAGTCATGCGTTTGCTATTAGAAAAAGTAGGAGGATCTAAAATAATTAAATCAAAAGTTGATTCAGGTATTAGTTGAATGTATTGTAAAACATCTGCCTGAACAAATTCATGCTTTTGATCATTGTATAATTTATTATATGTCAAGTTTCGCTTTGCCCAATTGATATATGTCTTTGACATATCGACCGTTACGATGCTTTTTGCATTTCCAGAAGCTGCATATACAGAAAAACTGCCGGTATAGGCAAATAAATTCAACACACGTTTTCCTTCCGATATTTCACGCACCATTTGCCGCGTAGTACGATGGTCTAAAAACAATCCAGTATCTAAATAATCTGAAAGATTGACAATAAAACTCAATCCATTTTCATCTACGATTAATTCTTTCTTTTGGTGCAATAATTTAGTGTATTGTTGTTCGCCTTTTTGGCGTTCTCGTAATTTTAAAAATAAATTATCGTCAGAAATTTCAAAAACTCTTTGAATAATATCTAAAGACACTTGCAACCATTGCTTATAATCATCTTCCGTGAGTTTGTGTTTGCTTTTATACTCAGCCACATACACGCAATCTTTATAAATGTCAATAATAAAAGGAAACTCGGGCAAATCAACATTATATATTCTATAACAAGAAATGTTTTGTTTTCGGGCTATTTTACTTAAATGTTTAAATACTTTTCGCAGTCTATTTTCAAAAGCAATAAATTTTTCATTCGAAGTAGTATTTTCAGAAAGATCAGACATAAAAATTGCAATTATTTTTTCTTCAAATTTTCTACAAACTGCCCCACTGTTGCACGCACAGGTTTACTCCACCATTGTTCTAAAAATTTTTGCATTTCAAATTCTGATATGGAACTGATTGCTTTTAATTGGTCGTGTTTTAATTGACGTTTCGTCATTCTCCAGCCGTTTTGTTCGTATTTAAGGTATTGTTTTAATTTGGCTTCTGCAGTTTCCAATACTTTATCTGCTGCCACAATATCATCTACCAATCCAATTTCTTTGGCATGCTCTACCGAATACAGTTTTCCTTCCATTAAATATTGATAGGCCGTTTTTCTGCCTATCCAATAACTATAAATATCAAAAATACCACGTGGCACCACAATACCAATAGGAATTTCATTCAATCCTATTTTATAATTCCCTTCCGCCATTACTCTATAATCACAGCCAATTGCAATAATACAACCTCCAGCCGGCGAATGACCGTTAATAGAAGCAATTAAGGGTTTATCAAAAGCCACTAAATCACATACCAATTCCATAAAATTTTTCCAAAAACTTTCAAATTGCTGTTCGTCATAAGTATATAATTCCGGCAAATCTAATCCTGCTGAAAAGAAATTTTCTTTCCCATTTATAATAGCACCATGAATACTATCATCTTCTAAAAGGTTTTTTAAAGCAATGCGCAAACCAGCTACCAATTCATGATTCATTGCATTTGCTTTATCTCTATCCATTTGGATAATTCCGTAGTTTTCTTTTTTAATTAAATGAACGTGTGACATGAAATATTATTTATAAATGAAGAAAAATAGCCTACAAATATACAGAAATAACAGTTATGTATAACACAATTAAACTTAATACAACTTTTGCCATTTACTTTTGTTGTCTGATTGAAAGTGTAATATTATTTATTTAAAAATTAAATCAAAAAAACCATTGGATTTAAAAATTCCCTTCACAGCACAAAAACGAGTTGTTATTATCGGCGGCGGATTTGGTGGAATAGAAGTAGCAAAACGCCTAAGCGGCCACCCATTACAAGTAGTTTTATTAGATAAAAACAATTATCATTGTTTTCAACCTTTGCTTTATCAAGTAGCCACGGGTGGTTTAGAGCCCGGCAGCATTGCATATCCACTTAGAAAATTTATGCAAGAAATACCCAATGGTATTTTTAGAATGGCTGAAGTCAAAAATATTGATACAACCAACAATAAAGTACATACTGATATTGGAGATTTAAGCTATGATTATTTGATTATTGCAACTGGTAGTACTACCAATTTTTTCAAATTCTCGACAGAAGTATCTGGCAAGATGATGCAGATGAAAGACATTCCGCAGGCATTAAACTTGCGAAGTTTTATTTTGGAAAATTTTGAAGAAGCCTTATTAACCTACGATGAATCCAAGAAAGAAGAGTTAATCAATATTTCCATCGTAGGTGGTGGACCAACGGGAGTTGAATTAGCCGGTGCTTTGGGTGAAATGCGAAAAAATATTTTACCAAAAGATTATCCTGAAATAGATTTTAGAAAAATGCAAATTCATTTGTTTGAATCTGCAGACAGATTGCTTGGAACGATGCACCCAGAAAACTCTGCCAAAGTATTGAAATATGTAAAAGATTTTGGAGTCAATGTATGGCTAAACACGATGGTTACTGATTTTGATGGAAACATAATTACAACAGCAGATGGTAAAAAGATAAAATCTGAAACCGTTATTTGGACAGCAGGCGTAAAAGGCAATCCTGTGGAAGGATTATCTGCTGAGGCAATAATTGGAGGCAATAGAATTTTAGTGAACGAGTATTGTCAAATAAAAAATCACACAAACATATATTCAATTGGTGATGTGGCAGCTATGGTAAATGAACAATTACCCAAAGGACATCCTATGGTAGCCCCCGTAGCCATCCAACAAGGTGCATTAGTAGCCAAAAATATTTTAGCAGAATTATCAGGAAAAACAACTAAATCGTTTACTTATTTTGATAAAGGCTCTATGTCCACTGTGGGGAGAAACAGAGCAGTACTGGAGGTTAGAAACTTTAGAATGGGTGGATTTTTTGCTTGGTTGGGCTGGCTATTTGTACACATGATGAGCTTGATAGGATTTAGGAATAAAGTAGTTGTTACCATGGGCTGGGTTTATAATTATTTTACGTACGACCGAACTTTGCGCTTAATTATACGACCTTTTAAAAGAGAGAAGGAATAAGTTCAAATCTCAATGCTTTGGACAAAGAATATTTTTCTATATAATTATATATATTAAATATATTTATGCAAATTAATACATATCATTAAAAAGATTAAACATCATATTATTATACGCTTTTTCCCTTTCTTATAAAAATCGTATCTTTGCAATATGACAAATGAACAATACAAATTGCTCCTCGAAAGAACTACTGCTTTCAGGAGCTATCTTTGACGTCGATAATAAAATAGAACAAATCAAAGACGACGAAGCTAAAACATTAGCTCCTGATTTCTGGAATGACCAACTCAAAGCGCAAGCATTGATGAAAGAAATCAAACAAAATAAACACTGGGTCTTTTTATTTAAAAATATAGAAAAAAAATTAGACGACTTAAACGTGTTGCTTGAGTTTCAAGAAATTGGCGAAGCCACTGATGAAGAAGTAGAAATACAATATCAATCCATCATTGCAGAATTGGAGGAGAATGAATTCAAATCTACTTTAAAAAATGAAGAAGACAACCTAAATGCTATTTTAGAAATTAATGCAGGTGCAGGCGGTACGGAGGCCTGCGATTGGGCTTCTATGCTGATGCGTATGTATATCATGTGGGCCAACAAAAATGGTTATAAAATCAATGAATTAGATTATCAAGCGGGCGAAGTAGCGGGGATAAAATCTGTTTCTTTGGAAATTACTGGAGATTTTGCTTTTGGAATGTTGAAAGGGGAAAACGGCGTTCATAGATTGGTGCGCATTTCACCGTTTAATTCGCAAGGGAAACGCATGACTTCTTTTTGCTCTGTGTTTGTACACCCCGTGGTAGATGATACAATTCAGATTGAAATAAATCCGGCTGATTTGGAATGGGACGTTTTTAGAGCACAGGGTGCCGGCGGACAGCACATCAACAAAACAGAATCTGCGGTGCGGGTTCGGCATTTACCCAGTGGAATTGTATGCGAATGTCAAACACAACGTTCGCAAATACAAAATAGAGAAACCGCTTTAAAAATGTTGAAATCAAAATTATACGAAGCAGAATTGCAAAAACAATTAGAAGCTCGCGATGCTATAGAAGCACAAAAAATGAAAAACGAATGGGGCTCGCAAATTCGCAGTTATGTATTAGACGACAGATGGGTGAAAGATTTAAGAACCGGCTATAAAGTAACCAATCCTGACAATGTTTTAGATGGCGATTTAAACGGATTTTTTAAAGCATATTTATTGCACAAATCTTCTTAACAAAACAATATAATTTTCTTTTATTAACTTTATAAAAAGTAAAATCATGGAAAATAAATCGAACGAAGCTACTCCTTTAAGACCAGATGGCGACAGAGTAATAAATGCCACTTTAGTTGAAATGGATTTAAACAAATTCATGGCACAAATAAAAAGCGAAAAAATTTGGTGTGAAAGTGAACATAGTTCTATCGCTATTTATAAATCAGAAAAAATGCGAATCGTATTAATAGGCATGCATGAAAATGCTATTTTAAAAACACATCAAACCAATGCCAATATAAGCGTACAAGTTTTACAAGGAACTATAAAATTTACGGCAGATAATCAAACGATTTCGTTACAGAAAGGACAGATGGTTTCTTTGCAACACAATATTCCACACAGTGTAACAGCAGTAGAAGAAAGTTTTTTTCTACTTACTTTAGCAATGTAAAATATAAAAACTAACATCAATTATTCTAAACCAAAAAACATAAAACATGAATGGATTATTAAAAAAAGGTAGCAAAGGCGAGTTTGTGCAGCTTATGCAAGAAATGCTAAAAAAATTAGGCTACGAAGTTTCTACAGATGGCATCTTTGGAAGTGGTACAGAAAAAATTGTCATTCAATTTCAAAAAGATAACAATTTAAAACAAGACGGACTTGTTGGTTCTAAAACGTGGATTCTAATACAAGAATTATCTTCAAAAATCAATAAAAAAGAAACTCCTGTTGTTATTGCTCAATTTTTAAGCGAAACAGATTTTGAAAATTTTGCAAAGAAATATAATGTTGAAATAGCTGCCATTAAAGCTGTTCACGAAGTAGAATCTAATGGGCGTGGATTTATAAATGGAAAAATAAAAATATTGTTTGAAGGTCATGTTTTTTGGAAGGAATTACAAAAAAGAGGCATCAATCCAACTACTGTAATTAAAGGCAACGAAACCGTTTTACATAAAGATTACATAAAAAACAATCCATTATATAAATTAGATCAGCATGTACGCTTAGAAAAAGCAAAAGCGATAAATGAAGAAGCTGCTTATGCTTCTGCCTCTTATGGATTATTTCAAATTATGGGATTTCATTTTGCTATTTTTGGTTTTAATACGGCAAAAGCATTAGTGGAATATTTGAGTATTTCTGAAAACAATCAATTGGAAATTTTTGGACAGTTTTTAGAAAAGAATAATTTATTAAAATCACTTAGAGAAAAAAAATGGGCTACGTTTGCCAAAGGATATAACGGCAGTTCATACAAGACCAATAATTATGACACCAAGATAGCAACGGCATACAATAAATATAAAAAAATGCAAGGCTAATAAATTTTAAATATGAAAATTTACACGATAGACACCGGTTATTTTAAATTAGATGGAGGAGCAATGTTTGGAGTAGTTCCCAAAACAATGTGGCAAAAATTAAATCCTCCGGATGAGCAAAATATGTGCTCTTGGGCAATGCGTTGTTTATTGGTAGAAGACAACAATCGTCTTATGCTAATTGATGCGGGAATGGGTGATTTTATTGATGATACATATAAAAAACGCTATCAACCTTTTGGAGAAGATACTTTAGAAAAATCATTAGCAAAACACGGCTTCACTCCTACCGATATTACCGATGTTTTTTTGACACATTTACACTTCGACCATTGCATTGGTGCATTAAAAAATGATGGAAATAGCAAGCCTACTTTACGTTTTCCCAATGCAACGCATTGGTCATCTTATGCTCAATGGGAATCCGCCATGCATCCAAATATGCGCGAAAAAGCTTCTTATCTAAAAGAATATTTAATGGCAATTTTTAATTCAGGCAAATTGAAATTTATTGAAAATGAAGAATTAAATATGCCCAATGTAGAAGTAGAATTTGTTTTTGGACATACAGAATCTATGATGTTGTGTCATCTTTACAAAGACAAGCAAATTATTTCCTATTGTGCAGATTTAATTCCATCACATCATCATATTAAATTGCCTTACATTATGGCTTATGATATTCGACCGATAAATACCTTACAGGAAAAAAATATCTTTTTGGAAAAAGCAATCGAAAACAATCACATTCTATTTTTTGAACACGATAAAGACGTAGAATGTTGTACACTAAAACGAACTGAAAAGGGTATAGAATTTGATAAATTATTAAAATTAAAAGATTTATAACATCCATCTTTTTGTAAAAAATAGACCAATGAATAGATTTATTTTATCATTTATATTACTGTTTATTTTTAGTAATTCTTTTGCACAAATGGATAAAGCAGATAAATTATTTGCTGATTATAAATATG
>JBDKHK010000029.1:0-3654 GCA_039797705.1 Bacteroidota bacterium | reverse complement strand
TACTAATGAAAGAAACAGAAGAAATATTAGAAATAAACAAGCGTCAAAAAGAGTTTTATAATTCGACCGAAAAAGGGAAAGGAAATATAGCTACAACAGTATGGGCTGCTTTTAGAAATGGAATTTTAAGTGATTTTAGACAAAAGTTTGATATTAAAGATCGAGTTTATGACGAACACAAAATTTGGCTTGGCGATATTAGCAACAAAAAAATATTAGATTTAGGCTGTTTAAAAGGGAATTATTTGTCCATTTATATGGCACAAAATGCCAAAGAATACATTGGTATCGATTTGAGCGATGTTTCTATTGCTGCACTGCAAGAAAAAATTAAACAAAATAATTGCAAAAATGCCTCAGCCGTTGCAATCGATTTTTTGTCGCCAGAATTCACGCAAAGCAATTTTGATGTCATTTATGCTTACGGCGTTTTGCATCATTTTGAAAATTTTGATTTATTAATATCAAAACTCAAAGAAAAATTAAATACAAATGGCGTAATTGTATCCTATGACCCACTAGAAACTAGCTTACCTATAAAAATTATAAGAGCATTATACCGTCCTTTTCAAGATGATAAAGACTGGGAATGGCCCTTTACAAAAGCAACTTTAATGAAAATTAAAAACAATTTTGATGTCATTGAAATTAGAGGAATTTTAGGTAAAAGCAAATACGGAGTACTACTGAATTTAGTCCCCCTAAACAATGCTTTCAAGACTAGAATAATAGCCAAAATGGTAGCCCAAGATTGGAATAGTACGCAAATTGAGCACGTTTATTCTTGTATGCACACAACAATGTTACTTCGGAAAAAGTAACTAAAAACGGGAACAATACTCTAAAATACTAGGACTAGGATAATTAATTACTAACTTATTTAAATTTTATAGGGATATAAATTTCTTCATCAGCATTGCCTTCAAGCGTATAGTTTTCGCCAATAATTTCAAAATGTTCCCGGTTATCTAATTCGTAATCAGAATTTGGCAACCAAACATTATAAATATATTGGAAGACTTCTATTGCATTTTTGGAAGGTCCATCGTATTTAAAAACAGCAAATAAACCTTCCGTTATTGTATAGCTTTCCATTCCTTCTGGAATATATTCATAATCTGAAACCTCAAGTAACGCTCGTTTTACAAAAGGAATTGTAGGATCCAACTGAAAATTATCTGCATAATTTTGAAGCGAAATTCTATGAACTCCTACCCTATTTTTAATCTCTCTATGTCTTGGCATAAAAGTATTCCAAAGCTGAAAAGTTTTATTTTCAAGAAATGTCATTTCCAGTTTATTACCAATTGTTTTTTTCTCAGAAAATGCAACTATTTTAGGATCTGCCAACATATTTTTATTCTAAATTATCAATTTGAAAACTATTCAAAAACGCAATAGCTTTTTCGATATCGTAATGCAAAATCCTATCTTCAGTTACTAACGGTACTTCATCTCTAAATGATTTTAGAAACATTTCCAGAAAATCACTCGATTGTAATGGTCGTCTAAACTCGATAGCTTGCGAAGCATTCATTAATTCGATAGCCAAAATACGTTCTACATTTTCGACAATTTTCAACGTTTTTGTTGCGGCATTTGCTCCCATACTGACATGATCTTCTTGACCATTACTAGACACAATACTGTCAATACTGGCTGGTGTAGCTAACTGTTTGTTCTGACTAGCGATACTCGCTGCTGTATATTGCGGAATCATAAATCCTGAATTTAAACCTGGATTACTCACTAAAAATGGAGGCAAATCTCGTAAACCTGATATTAATTGATACGTTCTTCTTTCGGAAATACTACCTAATTCTGCCACAGCAATTCCTAGAAAATCTAAGGCCAAAGCCAATGGTTGTCCGTGAAAATTTCCACCAGAAATAATAATATCACTTTCGATAAAAATATTCGGATTATCGGTAACGGAGTTTATTTCGGTTTTAAATGTTTTTTTAGCATAATCGATGGCATCTTTACTGGCGCCATGAACCTGAGGAATACAGCGGAAAGAATACGGATCCTGAACATGTTTTTTCTCTTGCGCAATAATTTGGCTACCTTCCAATAAATCGTTAAAACGACGAGCCGTATTTATTTGCCCTTTGTGCGGACGAACCATGTGTATTAACTCATTAAATGGTTCAATTCGTCCATCAAAACCTTCCAAAGAAATAGCAGCAACAACATCGGCTAAATAAGCTAGTTTTGAAATTTTTATCAATGAGTAAACTCCGTAAGCACTCATAAATTGAGTCCCGTTTAACAAAGCCAAACCTTCTTTAGATTGTAAAACGATAGGTTTCCATCCCATTTTATCCAGTACTTTTTGAGCTGGTTGTCTGAAACCGTCATAAAACACCTCTCCTGCTCCTAATAAAGGTAATGACAAATGTGCCAAAGGAGCTAAATCGCCCGATGCACCAAGTGAACCTTGGGTATAAATTATGGGTAAAACATCGTTATTATAAAAATCGATTAATCGATTAACTGTTTGCAATTGCACACCAGAATGACCGTAACTCAAGGATTGTATTTTAAGCAACAACATGAGTTTTACAATCTCTTGCGGCACTTCGTCTCCCGTTCCACAAGCGTGAGATTTGACTAAATTTTCTTGCAATTTAGACAAATTATCATCTGAAATAATCACATTACAAAGTGACCCGAAACCCGTGTTTATACCGTAAATGGGTTTGTCGTTGTTTTGCATTTTGGCATCTAAATAAGCACGACATTTTTCGATATTTAATGTTGCTTCTTCCGAAAGCGCAATTTGCTTTCCTTCGTAAATAATTTGGTTTATATCTTCAATAGAAATAACATCGGACGTAATATAATGAGTAGTATTCATCTTTAATTTTTTATAAAGTCCAAAATTCCATAAAACCGTGTTAATAAACAAGTTTTCTGACTCTTTTTGGTTTTTAAAATTGTAGGGCTATCGTTATCAATTCATTAGAGGGTAGAAAACAATTCTGTTTTTATACCATTGCTCTCGCCTTCTCCAAATCCTCCAAAGTGTCAATTCCAATTCCAACGTGGGTTGTTTCGACCATTTTGATGCGTTTTCCGTATTCTAAATAACGAAGTTGCTCTAGTTTTTCGGAAGCTTCGAGTGATAACATGGGCAAATGATAAAAATCCAGCAAAGCTTGTTTTCTAAATGCGTAAATACCAATATGTTGCATATATCTCACACCCACATTTTCTTCTCTTGGATATGGTATTACCGAACGAGAAAAATATAAGGCAAATCCTTGTTGGTCGACAATTACTTTGACATTATTTGGATTTTGAATATCATTTTTATCCGTGATATTTCTCATTAAAGAAGCTAAATCTACTTTCTTATCAACATCATTTCTAAAAACGTCAATCACTTTTTCGAGTGGTTCTTTGTTGATAAAAGGTTCGTCTCCTTGCACATTGACTACAATATCAACATCAAGATTTTCGATGGCTTCTGCAATTCGGTCACTACCCGATTCGTGTTCTTTGATGCTCATAATGGCTTTTCCCCCATTGGAAACAATTTCATTATATATCAAATCCGAATCAGTCACTACAAAAACATCATCAAACAAATGGGTTTCCACTGCTGCTTGATACGTTCTTAGAATAACGGTTTTCCCTCCCAAATCTTGC
>JBDKHK010000028.1:0-7340 GCA_039797705.1 Bacteroidota bacterium | reverse complement strand
GCAGAAAAACAAAAAAATGTGTGTTGGGCAAAAATTAAATCTTTGTCTTGTGTCATTGTCTGCTCGTTTTTTCTGTCCGTTTGGTCTTGGTAGTGTCGTCCGTTACCATTGCTGCCAACGTGCGGCTATGCGCTACTTTTAATTAATCACTGAAAAAAAAACATGGACACAATGCAATCAAAATTAAAACAAAAACTACTGCATATTTTAGGCAACCTAAAAGGCGGAGTGATAACTGCCGATGAGGCTTTGCAGAAAATAGAACAGGCTTATGCCGAAAAAGCTGAAAAGGACTTTAATACATTGATGAAAGAATATAACGAACAAATGAAAGACATACAGTAATGAATAAATACATCATACACGGACAATCATTTAGTGGCAATGTAACTTTAGAGTATGATTGCAATGACAGATTAAAGCTTATTTTGTTTGAATGTGAGATGAATGACAAGCAACATGAACAGTTTGTGAGGGCTATACCACTTTCGGAGGCAGATTTTTTAAATAGAGCAACGAGAAGTGGCGTAATATTCAGTACAGTTCCAGTAGATTTATCATTTGCCACCTTTTGGCAAAAATATAATTATAAAGTTGGCGACAAAGCTCGTGCTGAAAAATTGTGGAATAAACTATCGGAATCAGAGCGAGTTACCGCTCTTAAATCTATATTCCACTATAATAAATTTTTACAGATAAAAAAATTAGACAAAGCCTACGCCGAAACGTGGCTGAGCCAAAAACGATTTTTAACCAATGAATATTAAGCTATGATAAGAACAATTCCACAAAACAAACAATTGCATACGCTGCTATCCAAATTAAAAATCGACTCAAATATTAAAGGGTTATTGGTGTATCAATATACCAATGAGCGAACTGCTAATAGTAGCGAAATGGACGTTTATGAATGTCAGAACTTGATAAATCATTTACGCAGTATGTTAAATCAGGGTTATGTACAAATTCCGAATAGCGATTATTCAAAAGATGAACAACACTTGGACAAAAAGCGTAAAAGACTAATCGCTAAATTTAGAGAAATGGGCTATAGTACCGAAGACAATCGTGCCGATATGCAACGCATCAGCGAAACTGTATTTAAGTACTGGCGCAAAGGGTTAAATCAACTGAACGAAGCAGAACTAAGTAAAATTATAGCAGTTGTAGAACATAAGTGGATTCCAAACTTTTACAACAAACAATAAAAACAAAGACCATGATGTATTTTACATTTAAACTACCTACGATTGCGCTGAAGCTGAATAATAGCACCGTGCAGCATTATTGCCAGCATATTATTAATACATTTAACAGCACACCGCCAACGCAACTGAGGGAATTAGGTGCGATTTGGCTATATAATAAGTTAATTTTAAAAATGGGGCAAGCAAAATGCACCCTTAAAATTCCTGTAGAATATGCAATGATATTGCGAGCTTACTGCTCCCATACGGATACATTTCACGAATTAGAGCAAATTGCATTGTATGAGATACTTGAGCAGTTAGATAAGAAGTTGAAGTGATTATTTATTCTTACTTTTTTCATCAAAAATTTTAGCATGCAAAAAAAACACTTCTTTTGTGTGTAATTCGTTTTTTATAAATTATTGTTTTATAGTAACTTGCGTGCTTACAGCTGTAAAATGGCACGAAACAAAGAACTTATCCGCAAAAGAAACGCAGAAATTACAGCCAAATACATTGAGCTAAGTAAAGGTCGTTGTGCAAAATGGAAAACAGAAGAGATAATCAAAGAATTGTCCTTAAATTATTATCTATCCGAAAGACGTATTTATCATATTTTGACAATTAAACAGATTTAAGCTCTTGTTTATAAAATTCGCAAACATAATCCAAGACGGTAACTACAAAGCTACTTCTATATTTCATAGGTGCTATGCCTTGTAAAATCAACTGCGAGGTAATGACTTTTCCGGCATCTGTTTTCATCTCAAATCCATTCAGTAAATTATGTACATCGTCTATCAGCGTTTGATGCTGTTCTATTTTATGGTCCTGTATCTGATTGTCAATACTTTTATAAGGTGCAATAGATAGGATATGTATTTTAATATGTGCATTGCGTACAGTTTGCAATCCTCTTGGAAAATAATCAATTTTCATATCTGTAGGCATTTCAATATAAATAACCGGAGCAAGAATACTCACGTTATCTTTACCTAATTGATATTGACCATTATACCAAAGAATAGGAATACCAATACTGTTCAGCAGTATATTGTTGATATTGCCATTTTGCAGTCTGAGTTTAAGTCTTTTATATCTATCGAATGTGTCCATTGGTTGAGTGATTATGATTTAAAAATATTGTCCAATTCACGAGTTATTTTATCTTTTATTTTAACATTCAGCATTTCACTATCTCCGATAAACTGCCGTTTGGGGATGGTAATTTTATCAGAGAAAAACATTGCTTGCCACATGTCTTGCGCTTCGGTATTTCCTGCTTCTTTTGCCTCATAATGTTTGGCAATAAAAAAACTTCTCATTTTAGGCGTTACGGTAATTTCTCCACCCTCATTGTGTATTTGAGCATAAGGCTTGTCAGAATAAATAATAACAGTATTGCCCTCAACTCTATAATCAATGCTTTCGGCAAGCTCTCCAGTATCGCTGAGTGTTTTTTGCTCATTACGGGTTAGTCTTTTACTTTTTCTGGTGTCCCACTTATCTAAACTCTTGTCCGTAAAGCCCTCGTCTTCAAAAGACTGCTTAAAATGATTAATAGCTTCTACGCCGATAATCTCCAAAATATCGCCCCCTTTTAAGAAATTTATAGCCTGTTCTAACTTCTCTTTCATATCATCTCCGCCTTTTATTTCAATGTTGATTTGCATAATTCATTTATTTGGTTTAATTTTGTAGTAGAATTTACTTAGAAGATATATAAAATGCAGGAGCCAGCCACATAAGAAACGGAGGTTTCCGCTCCCAAAGAGGTCGCTTGGCGACCTCTTTGTTTTTTATCTTTTATTTTCAAATTGCATTCCTAAAATTGTTTTTCTATCTGTAAATAACCATTCTCTTTTATAATTAATCCATACTTTATCAAAATTGCTATACCCATTTCCTTTTTTGTTGTTTTCATGCTTCAATTTACCTTTTGCTGTTTTTAAAATATCATCTAATGGTAGTGTACTTTCTTCTGTAATGTATAGTACAATATTATTACATTGTTCATTACATCTTGAGAAGGCATCTTTTACAGCAATTACCTTGTTACTGGTTATCGTTTTTAAGTCAGCTACAAACTTATTATTGATATAATAATCCGGATTGCTATTATTTTTGATAGATTTTAGTGGCAATAATTTCATTCTAAGTTGTTCGTCTATTAATTCGGGTAGTATTGCAATCTTATATCCTTTGTTGGCAAGTTCTCTTGCAGTAGGAAGATTCTCTTGAAAATCTGCATTTTCAATAGTTAAAGGATGTATTTCTATCTTGCCACCTGATTTGGATTTAGAGAACTGTATGTAAGGTGTTTCTTTTGCAATATCTTTATTGACTTCATTTTTTGCAAATTTCAATAATCGTGGTAAATCAGTATTCGTTGCAGCTTTATAATAGTCGCTATTTTCCACATCGAAAACTTGTCCCATTTTGCCAGCATTAAATGCAAAGCCTTTTTCTACCGTTGGAGCATCGGCAGGAATGTCTGTAATGGCTTTGTCAGTTTGCCGAACACTGCACTGGCAATTCCAGCGAGAGGGTGGATAGTAAGTATTCCAAAAAGGATCATCTACCGGCAGTATGGTACCAACCAGTGCCAAATGGTCAATGTCAGGATTTGCAGCTTTAGAGCGTATGTATTCTAAATTAGGATATAAATGCTTGGTTCTTTGTATGCGTTCCCATTGTGCTGCCATTCGTGCCGTGCGTACTGCCGTGTCGTATTCTGTTTTGAGCCAGTTTTTTCTGTACTTTTCATCATTCTTTAATGCATCTGTTTTAAACTGCTGAAATGGCTTTAAATTGCCGTTTTCATCTTTAAGCAATGCCACCGTTTCTTTAACCATTGCATGGTTCTTGAATGCCGTATAAACACCTGCATTGGTTTTCAGGTTTTTCAGCATTTCATAATTAGGCGTGCCATATTCAACCTTGCTTTCAATTTGGCCATAACCTTCCTGTACTGCCTCTTTTAGTGGCTGATAAACTGAGTGAAATAATTTCTTTTCTGTTTTTGAAGCTAATTTTTGGTCTTTATAGAGTTCTTTGGAATACTCTTCCGTCAATTTTTCCAAATCATAAGTGCCAATAATATTATCTTCTTTCTTTTTAGAAAGAAAAAAATAATTATCGTTTAAGTACCATTCAATTGTTGTGCTACACATTGCTTATTTGTTTTTCGGGTCAGCAATAATTGGCTCTGCTATGTCTTTTTTGTTTTTGTTCGGGTTTTCCTTAAACCTTAAAAATGAAAATTCATAAGGTTTATTGTCTAATATTCCTCTTTTTTTCAGGTACGGAATAATAATATTGTTAATGTTATACGTTATTCTTCTCATTCTGGCGAATGTGAAATCTTCCATGGTTCTTTCGTGAACTTCGGCAGAACCTGCAAAACTCTTTTCGTCAGATGAGCCTGTTTGTCCATTAATGAGCTTACTATTTTGCTCATCACAGTATCTCATATTTTCCAAAAAGATAGCATGTGTTCTTTCTCCGGCACGTTCAATAATTTGAACCTTGTCGCCCTCTTGTGTAATGATATAAGCATCTTGCGCAAAGTTTGCAGCTCTGCGTTCTAAATTGTCCAATTCAGCATCGTTGTTAGTATTTGCTTCAATGGCTAAAATAGGCATTCCAAATTTCTCGCTTGTTCTGCTCCAATCCGAGCGAGCGTAAAACTTCCAAATAACGTTATAAGCTGCCTTATATAGAATGCCTAAATCTTTTTTGTTGCCAAAAAATAGCAAACTCAAATCTTCTTGAATATCAGAATAGTTGATATTTGGATTTTGGAATGGCGAAGTAAGCCATATTGTTTCCAACTCTGGGCAAACATTTTCATTTGGCAAAACTTCAAGTTGAATGTTTTTATCCTTGTCGATAAAGAGTTCCACCATTCTAAAGCCATACCATTCTGTTTCCAGCATATAAATTAAAAGTTGCTCAAACCATATTGATTGAATTATAGAATTAGTATCCTTTTCTTGCTGATCATTTATAAACAAGCCAAAGGGTTCGGCTATTACTTTCTGTATCGCCGTTTGAATTTGTGCCATCAGGTGGGCATCTTGCATGATATAATTGTAAATGTCGTACAGTTTGACACGGTTAGGTTGTTCAGGATTTGATGCCAACAGTACTGCAGCTTTAATATCGTCAATCTCATAACTAACATATCGCTTAGGTTGTTTTTTGATGGCGTAAAATGCTCGTTTCTTTTGCACCATATCCAACGTGGGATTTTTAGGCTTGGAATTGGCGTTTAGAAACAGTTTATTGAAAGATTGTTTTAGGGTGTCTATTGCTTTGCTCATTTGAACGGTATTTGAACGGATATTATAAAAGATATTTAAAAAGTGGATTAGTTGTATGTTTTTAAAATAAAACTCGCTAAAATCTAAATTGTATGACTTCTCATTTTTGCAGTACCAATTCTTCTAAGTGTATTATTCTCATCAGCACATTCCTCACTTTCACATTCGTGTATATATGGAGGTATATTTATGTTAAACTTACCAGTGGAGAGTTTTTGCAAATCATCAATTGTGTCATCATAATTCTTTATTACTTTCTGTGGCACATCGTAATCTTCAATTCTTTGATACAGTAGATATAAAGCGATATTGATAGCCCAATTTAAAATTTGATAGTTGCGGTTTCCTGCTGTTTTTGAGAACTCCGGAACAATGTCGTATAGTTTCCCGGCGTAGCCGGCAATAATATCTTCTGATGTTTTTGAAACATCAGCAAGTATTTCCACTTCATCAATGCCCTGTTCCTCATCAATGATTCTTGTTAATATAGCATTGAGTAGCTCTGTTAATATGCGACTTCGGTAGTCTGTTTTAATGATATACATAGTTTAAGGATTTATCCAACGATTGATAGAATAGGTTGCATTGTAACTTCGGTATTTGATATATACACCATCTCCTTCACGACTACCTGCCTGATTGGTATTTCCTTCCACAGTTTTAAAGACTGCTGAATTTACCTGCTGATGAAAGAAACCTGTGTGTCCAATTCGTTTTAGGCTTGGATAATAAAGTGTAAATACATCTCCGGGTTGTGGCTCTTTGATTTTTTGTCCTTTGAAAAATACCAGTCTTTCCTTTCTGTGTGCGGACAAAGCCATTGCATTAATATCTGTTTTTATGCCACACTGCTCCAGGGACCATTTGACAAATGCAGCACACCAAGCATACCCTTTGCCAAGTCCAACAGACTTTAGGTACTGCTCTACTTCCTTGCCGTCATTTTTTCCTGTTGCCTCACGGACACCAACTTGTGAAAGGTAAGTATCGGTTATACAAGTTTGAGAAAAACCAATAGAATAGCTGATACAAAAAATATAAATAAAAATAAGGAAACGCATAAACGTTGTATTTTGGTTAATGAATTAAAGTCTTCTTTAGAAAAATTATAGCTAAAAGAGTTAATGGGATTATTTCTGCTGTCGTACAGATATCGGAATATGTGTCTAAATGTAAAAAACAAACCAAGTACCGCCATATTGGTAGCTCCAACCACAACAGTTCCTGCAAGGAATAGCGGTTGAATAAAGGCAAGGTCATAAGAGCCAACTGCCATTCCGAAAACAGCACTCAGTAAAAATCCTACAAAAAAGAATAGGAGAAATCCGAGCGGAACAGACCATAGTCCGTCAAAAAGTTGTAAGTAATAAAGTAATCTTTTCATATAGTAAAAAATTTAGATTGAACGATTGGTGTTTTTTTTAAATCCACCTGAGCGAAACCCTGTGGAAAGCCTTTTGCCTCTTTGATTTAGAATAAACAATGCTCCTTCCATTGCATCGGGAGCATCATCATGTCCCCGATTGCCTTTTTCAAAGCTTAAAAGTTGGTCTAATAGCAATTTACAGTCTGTGTTGTCTTTTATGCTATTATCAATAAAGATGAATCCACGTTCAAAAAGTGGAGTTACCGCCTCTATCCTTGCGTGCTTATCGGGTTTCTTTCTGCTGTCTTTGCGCATTGGTAATTGATAGCCTCGTATTTTACCTTCTTTTGTAAATTCATCAAAAATCATGTCTTGAAGTAATCCACCCTCCATAAAGAAGTCCACGATTGCTTTTTCTCGAATAGTTTCATAGTAGTCATACCAATAAGTAACCATTTC
>JBDKHK010000027.1:0-10054 GCA_039797705.1 Bacteroidota bacterium | reverse complement strand
ATTACCAAAGTGGAGGCTTATACAGTTTTTTCGATAAAATGTTACTTGGAAGTTATTTGACAACTAAAGCAAGTTTATATATCCTTTTTATTTTTTTGATTTGCATTCAAAATACTCCAACTGTCGTTTCAATATTTTTAGGATATATTTTAATAAATACGTTGTTGCAATTTTATTTTAATAAATACACCAATATAAACAATCGTTGGTTTTATACTTTTTGGAATGATATTTTATACTCATTTTTTACATTAATCTTGGGGATATTAAGTAAGTTTAGAAATAAATCATCTTGGAAATAACTATTATCCTTTTTAATACGTACAGAAACGAAGAATTTAACGTGTTTTAAGCTCTTTAATTTCTAATTCTAAAATTTAGAAGAAGAAAAATTACAATTTGTATGGAGATGCGTAAAAATCCTGTTGGAGTAAGAAATAGATTATTAATGATTTGTAACTTAAAACAGCGTCTTTTCAACGTAAAAATTACCAAATCTTTATTTGTGGACAACTTTAGCCTTGCAATTTTGAAAAACAAGCACTTAACCGTACTTTTGCACCGATTTTAGAATATAAAACAGCAATAATATAAATTATGGCAAACGCAGGTAAAATTACCCAAATCATCGGTCCAGTAGTGGACGTTTCATTCAGTAGTGGCGAAGGGACTTCTCTTCCTAATATATTAAATGCGCTAATCGTTAAGAAAGACGATGGCTCAGAAGTAATATTAGAGTGTCAACAACACTTAGGAGAAAACAGCGTTCGTTGCGTAGCAATGGATGCAACAGAAGGTTTAACCAGAGGTGCACAAGTGATTGATACCGGTGACCAAATTAAAATGCCTGCCGGAGAAGCCATCAAAGGACGTTTGTTTAATGTAATCGGTACTGCAATTGATGGTATCGGTGAAGTTTCTAAAGAAGGCGGTTATTCTATTCACAGAAAACCACCTAGATATGAAGATTTAGCTACTTCTAAAGAAGTTTTATTTACAGGTATCAAAGTAATCGACTTAATTGAACCTTATGCAAAAGGTGGTAAAATCGGTTTATTCGGAGGTGCTGGTGTAGGTAAAACGGTATTAATTATGGAATTGGTAAACAACATTGCAAAAGGACACGGCGGTTTGTCAGTGTTTGCTGGTGTTGGTGAGAGAACTCGTGAAGGAAATGACTTATTACGTGAGTTCTTAGAATCAGACGTTATTAAATATGGTGAAGCATTCAAGCACTCCATGGAAAAAGGTGACTGGGATTTAGCATCCGTAGATAAAGAAGCATTAAAAGAATCAAAAGCAACCTTAGTATTTGGTCAAATGAATGAGCCACCAGGAGCACGTGCACGTGTTGCTTTATCAGGATTGACAATTGCAGAGCAATTCCGTGATGGTGACGGTGATGGAAAAGGTAAAGACATCTTATTCTTCGTAGATAATATCTTCCGTTTCACACAAGCAGGTTCTGAGGTTTCGGCTTTATTAGGTCGTATGCCTTCAGCAGTAGGTTATCAACCAACCTTATCTACTGAAATGGGCTTAATGCAAGAGCGTATTACCTCTACTAAATCAGGTTCTATTACATCAGTACAAGCAGTATATGTACCTGCGGATGACTTAACAGACCCTGCTCCGGCAACCACTTTCGCTCACTTAGATGCTACAACGGTATTATCACGTAAAATTGCTGAGTTAGGTATCTATCCTGCGGTAGATCCATTGGATTCTACTTCACGTATCTTAGACCCAGCCGTTTTAGGTGAAAGACATTATGGTGTTGCTCAACGAGTGAAAATGATTTTACAACGTTACAAAGAGTTACAAGATATCATCGCTATCCTTGGTATGGATGAGTTGTCTGAAGAAGATAAATTAGTAGTACACCGTGCACGTCGTGTACAACGTTTCTTATCTCAACCATTCCACGTAGCAGAACAATTTACAGGTTTAAAAGGGGTGTTCGTTTCTATCGAAGATACATTGAAAGGTTTTGAAATGATTATGGATGGTCAAGTAGATGAATATCCAGAAGCAGCTTTCAACTTAGTAGGTACTATAGAAGATGCAATTGAAAAAGGTAAAAAATTATTAGCAGAAGCAAAATAAGTTATGACATTAAATATTCTTACTCCGGAACAGAAAATATTTTCAGGTGAAGTGGATTCCGTACAACTTTGTGGAACAGATGGAGTGTTTGAAATATTAAACAGCCATGCTCCATTGATAGCATCTTTAATAGAAGGACCAGCAAGAATAAAAATAGGCAACCAAAAACAAGAATTTAAGCTAAAAAGCGGTATTGTTGAGGTTATAAAAAACAATGTATCTGTACTAACGGAAGGCATAATCGAATAAATTTCCTCCCAAATTTATTTAAAAAAGAGTGATGAAAGCATCACTCTTTTTTTTTATTTCTACCGTTTACAACCCAAATTCTACCGTTTACTAATTCTATTAACCATTTAATCATTTTGCACTTGACAAAAATCAAATTATTGTGTATATTCACAATATAAAATCTATTACTATGAAAAATAAAATTAACATCATTGACTTGGGAAGTCGTCTTGTCGTAATCGGTATCTTAGCATATTCCGCTTTTTTGAAACTTAGTTCAAATCCTTCCGCAGTACACATTTTTGAACGAATCAACATGGAACCTATCGGTAGATATGCAGTTGCAGTTTTAGAAGTAATTGCCGTTATTTTATTAGCATTTCACAAAACAGCTTGGCGTGGAGCAACACTTGCTTTAGTCTTAATGCTCGGTGCTATCGGTATGCATATCATTACTAATGAATTTGATGTACTTGGAGATAAAGGCTTGATGTTTGCATCTGCAGTAGTAGTGCTATTCTGTAGTATTGGTGTTTTGATCAATCAAGCAGATATGGAAGCACAATACGCAGAGGATTAATATTTATCTGCCTGATTCCATTTACTTTTCTTTACCATCCACCAATTCGGTAGTAGAAATAATATACAAATTAGTATAAATAGAAATTTATTGTGCTGAATTTGCCTAAATGACTCGATATAAGTTGGAATACCAGCTAATACGATAGCAATTCCTAAACTTAATCCCGTTGCAGTAGCAGGTTGATTTTTTAAATAATTTTGCATCAATAATAAAGTGATGGGAACGGCACTTTGCAATAATGCAACGGCAATACAAAACAACCATAAATTTTTTATATTAATATTTAGAAGCAGAACGGTACCAATCATACTGAAAAAAACATATTTTTTCCAAGGAATTTTATATGTGATATATCCACCCAATAATTTGCCTAAGGCGGCAGATATTCCTAATCCAAGCAACCATTTTTTATCATTAAAACACATTATATGTAATAAATTCCATAATAGCGAACGAAAGGCAATGGCCGCCAATAAGGTAAGCATAAAAAAATCATGTACATCTATGGTAGCAGATGAAGTGGAATCAGTAGTTGTATCTAAAGTTTTGTAATGAGGTATTTTCATCTGAACTATCCAAATGATTAATATACATAAGGGAATCAATAAGAAATAAAAATAAAAAATAGGATACGACATAGCTCCTAATACACCACCCGAAATAACACCAAAAACACCAGGAGATGTGAAAATTCCACTTAATGCAGCATTGTTTTTATCCGATAAATAACAAGCGGCACCGCCACATACGTGAATAAATGTAGAGGCGATACTGCTGAAAAATATAGCAACTAAAATATTGAAATAAGAAGCACCAACGGCTAACAGTAATCCCGCAATGGCTATAATACTGAATGTTTTTAAATGCTTTGTTTTGTCTAATAAAACTCCTGCTGGAAGTTGCCCACCAAACGCAATAATACTATACCCCAAAAATGCCAATGTAACCACTTGCAGGTTGGTTGAATGTATGGATAAATACGCTAAAAGATAGCCTGCAATAAAATCATTGAATCCATGTGCCAACCCGAAGCCTATAGCCGTTTTGTATTTTGTATTCATTGCTAAAGATGATTAATGTAAATCCCAATTAAAGTACTGGTCGTATTTTGAATAAATGAAATTAAAAAGGCTTTTGAAAATTTTTGTTCTAAAAAGAAATAAATAATGAAAGCCTCTGTGAGTGTAACACCACTTTCTAAAATGAACAAAGGAATATCTGTAGTATGATATAAAATATTTAAAATAGGCCAAGTAAAAAAATTAGCCATCACTAAAATTAGAATGGAAAATAAAACTCGATTTCTATTGAATAAGAAATAAATGGGCAACTCTATGGCAATCGTTAACGCCAGATATTTAAACATAATTCTTGCGTAATTTTGTTTTGTTAATCACCCATATTATTATCAATATAAAAAAAGAATAAACAGCCAATAAACCCAATCTATTGGAAGTATTAAAATTGAAATTTATGAAAGGGGTAAATTGTTTTGATTTTTTATAACATTGAGGAGTTACGATTGATGAAGTATAACTCAAAATTCCGTCTTTTCCAATCTTAAATAAAATAGCAATATTTGCGACTTTATCCTCCTCTTGAAGATATGTATTTGCTAAATTTAATTCCAACGCATTTGTTTTTGAGTTGTCTTTTTTATTAACCGCCCAAATCTCTAATTTTTGCTCCCCATCTTTAACTTTTAATAAAATATAGTTGTTTTGTTTTATTCTATATTTTTTGTTTTCTACTTTTTTTATCGCTTGAAATGAAAAACCAGGAAAGCTGTCAACATTTGCAAAATAATATTTAGTGTCTTGCTTACTTCCTTTAGGCAATGCAATATCTGCCCATGTGGCTGAAAAAACAAGCAAAAATATAGACACCAAAATTAATTTTATACTCTTCATTTCTTATTCTTTTTTACTCCATTAAAAAATATAAATCCACCAATTGATAATACAATTAATAAAACCCATGGCAATAGATTGACATGATTGAAACCAGAAAATTTATTCGATTCTTCTATGGGTATATCTGCAAAAATTCGCTGCAAAGAAGACAATAGCAATAAGAATAAACTAAACTTTTTCATCTATTTATTTTTTCTGTTTTTAATGAATTTTACCAACCATAAAATAATAAATGTCGCAACTGCAACAATCACTAAAAGCATTAATGCTGGAATAAGAAATAAAACGGGAGAAGCTGCATCTCCTAAAATAATCAATACTTTGAAAGGATAAAACATACTTTTTAGAGTGTTTTAATATTATAGAATTATTCTTCATCTTAAAAATAAATAAAACAATTGAAATATGTGGATTAAATATAAAATGAATTAAAAACGAGTAACTTTTTTTACCCTTTGTAGTTCCTTTTGAGAGTCACGTTCTTTTAAAGTTTCCCGCTTGTCGTAAGATTTTTTACCACGTGCCAAAATAACTTCTATTTTAGCCAAACCTCTTTCATTAAAAAATATTTTATAAGGAATGATGGTCAATCCTTTCTCTTTTATTTTACCTTCTAATTTTCGAATTTCTTTTTTGGTGAGCAACAGTTTTCGCAAACGCATCGGTTCGTGGTTAGCATAACTGCCGTTTTTATATTCCGAAATATGCAAATTTTTCATCCACAATTCACTGTCTTTAAAATAGCAAAAACTATCGCCCATATTCACTTTCCCTTCCTTGACGGATTTTATTTCTGTTCCGGTTAGCACCAAGCCAGCTTTGTACGAATCCATAAATTCATAATTGAACTTTGCTTTTCGGTTGACAATTTCTGGTAATTCAAATTTCTTGCTCACGCAACAAATTTACGATTTACGATTTACGATTTACGATTTTTATTCACTTTCTTTTTATTCTAAATTGTACATCGTACATTGTACATTGTAAATTGTTAATCGTTAATCAAACTCATGGTACTAAACTATATCTGGATATTATTTTTTGTAATGTCTTTTGTCATTGTCTTGTTTAAAATGATTTTTTTAGGCGATACTACCGCTTTGCCCGCCACTATTAATGCCATCACCGATTCCTCCAAAACAGCTTTTGAAATTTCGTTAGGATTAACGGGTGTCATGTGTTTTTGGTTGGGCATTATGAAAGTAGGGGAGAATGGAGGAGCCATTAAAATATTTTCCAAATTAATCAGCCCGTTTTTCTCTCGTTTATTTCCAGAATTACCTAAAGACCATCCGGCAATGGGCAGTATTTTAATGAATTATTCTGCAAATATGCTAGGATTGGATAATGCCGCTACGCCACTCGGCTTGAAAGCCATGAAAGAACTACAAGATATTAACCCCAAAAAAGACCAAGCCTCCAATGCGATGATTATGTTTTTAACGCTAAATACGGCAGGGTTTACTATTATTCCCGTAAGTATTATTGCCTTTCGGGCAACTGCCAAAGCAGCCAACCCAACCGATATTTTTCTGCCATTGCTAATATCCACGTATGGCGGCATGATTGCAGGATTAATTGTGTGTACTATTATTCAAAAAATAAAATGGGATTTTGTTTTGACTGCTTGGGTGGTGGGCATCGTAGGTTTTATTTCAGGACTTACGTATTTGTTTAGTGTATTGCCAAAAGATACTTTGGAGATAGTTAGCAATATGCTCGGAGGATTAATTATTTTTTCGGTCATTATAACTTTTATTGCTTTTGCTTTTTTCAAAAAAATAAATGTATATGAATCTTTTATAGATGGCGCCAAAGAAGGCTTTGAAATAACCGTAAAAATAATCCCATATTTAGTAGCGATGTTGGTGGGTATTGGAGTATTTAGAGCCAGTGGTGGTATGGAAGTTATTACGCATGGCATTTCTTCCGTTTTTTCTTCTTTTGGTTTTGATACTCGTTTTGTAGATGCCTTGCCGGTGGCTATTATGAAACCATTTAGCGGCAGCGGTGCGCGTGGATTAATGGTAGATTTGATAAAACCCGTTAGCGAAGGAGGATTGGGAGCAGATAGTTTTGCCGGAAGATTAGCCGGAATTTTTAATGGCAGCCATGATACCACTTTTTATGTATTGGCAGTTTATTTTGGAGCAGTGGCCATCAAAAAAACACGTTATGTAGTCGCAACCAGTTTATTGGCAGAATTGGTAAGTATTGTGCTGAGTATTATAGTCTGTTACATCTTTTTTGGATAAAAATGAGAAAATCATACACGTTCTTTTTCGGTGGATTTACTACGGTTAATTACAATAACCAATAACCCAAAAGAGCTTGTTGAATTTGTTTATTTTATTCTAACGTCAATTTTACTCTTTTTTTAAGAGTAGTATATCTCGAATTCAGCTGATTATCCTAACAAAAACATAAACAATAGAATGTAAAAGCTGTTTCTTTTTATGCCTATTTTTGCGTTACTCTTACTAAAGGTAAAAGCAAATAATTATTAAAAAAATAAAAAAATGGACACTTTAGAACAAGTAAAATCATTGAAAGGTGGTGAATTTATCATCAAAGAATCTACCACTGAACAAGTATTCACTCCGGAGGATTACACGGAAGAGCAACTAATGGTACGCTCTATGGCATCTGATTTTGTAGAAAAAGAAGTAATGCCTAGATGGAAAGAATACGAAAAACAAGAACCAGGTTTGTCTAAACAATTATTAGCCACTGCCGGAGAATTGGGTTTGCTTTCTACTGCTATTCCTGAATCTTATGGAGGAATGAACCAAGACGTAATCACCGGTTGTATTATTGCAGAAGAATACGGTCGTACCGGCTCTTTCGCTACTACTTCCATTTGTCATATTGGTATTGGTACATTGCCAACTTTATACTTTGGAAATGATGCCCAAAAACAAAAATATTTGCCAAAATTAGCAACAGGCGAGTGGGCAGCTTCTTACTGCTTAACAGAGCCAAGTTCAGGCTCGGATGCTTTAGGAGCAAAAACAGTAGCAACACTTTCTGAAGACGGCAAAGAGTGGATTTTGAACGGTCAAAAAATGTGGATCACCAATGCAGGTTTTGCAGATTTGTTTACGGTGTTTGCAAAAATAGACGGAAAAGAATTCACCGCATTTTTAGTAGAAAAAGGAACACCAGGTTTGAATTTAGGAGCCGAAGAAGATAAAATGGGTATCAAAGGATCTTCTACCCGTCAAGTATTTTTTGAAAACTGTAGAATTCCGGTAGAAAATATGTTGGGCGAACGTGGTAAAGGTCATTTAATCGCATTCAATATCTTAAATATCGGTCGATATAAATTAGGTGCTACTGCTTTAGGTGGAGCTCGCGAAGCATTTAACCAAGCAGTAACGTATGCACAAGAAAGAACACAATTCGGAAAATCTATCAATACATTTGGTGCAATTCAACATAAGATTGCAGAAATGGCTATCCAGTTATTTGCATTAGAAGTAGCTACCTATCGCTGTGCAAATGATATTGGAAAAATGGAACACGAAAATTTAGCAAGTGGCGTAGAATTTTCTAAAGCACTATTAGGTGCAGCCGAAGAATATGCAATTGAATGTTCTATCGTGAAAGTGTTAGGTTCTGAAGTGTTAGATTTTATCGTAGATGAAAACGTACAAATTCATGGTGGAATGGGATTCTCAGAAGAAATGAATGCAGCTCGTGCATACCGTGATTCTCGTATTGCTCGTATTTACGAAGGTACAAGCGAAATCAACCGTTTGTTGTCTATTGATATGTTGTTGAAACGTGCCATGAGTGGTAAAATTGATTTGATGACACCAGGTATGGCTATTCAAAAAGAATTGATGAGCGTTCCTGATTTCGGAAGCGATGATGAAGGTCAATTTGCAGCAGAAATTAAAGCACTTAAAAATGCGAAAAAAGCATTCTTATTAGTAGCAGGTGGCGCTGTTCAAAAATTAATGGCAAAATTGAAAGACGAGCAAGAAATCATTATGAACTCTGCGGATATGCTTATTCAAATTTATACAGCAGAATCTTTATTGTTGCGTGTTCAAAAAATTTATGAAAAAGGAGAAAAAACAGACCAAATATATATTGATATTTTGAAAGTATTCTTCAATGATGTGATGAATAAAATCAATGTATTTGGTAAAGACGCATTGCAATCTTATGCAGAAGGTGATGAGTTGAGAATTATGTTGATGGGTTTAAAACGTTTTACAAAATACGAACCAGTAAACGTAAAAGAAGCACGTCGTCGTATTGCTGCAAAAGTAATCGAAGCAGGAAAATACAATCTGTAATACAGAATCCTGTTGGTGATAAATAAAAGGAGGCTGCCGAAAGGCAGCCTCCTTTTATTTTATATATTTCCTACGCAATCGTAGCATTGTTTTTTCCTAATAATTCCATAAATTCTTTTTTTTTGCGTTTAGATATTTCCACTTTACTGCCATCCGTCATAATAGCAAAATTATCACCATTATCAATTTCTTTCATGTGCGCCAAATTAATTAAATGAGATTGATGCACTCGCATAAAATTATAAGGAATCAATTTTTCTTCATACGCCTTTAAGGTCTTTGCCACCAATACTTTTTTGTTGTTGATTAAATGAAATTCAGTATAATTACTTTCAGATTCTAACCGTATGATTTCATTTACTTTCAAAAAAATTACGCCCTCTTTGGTTGGAACCATTAGCTTAGAATCCTGTTGCTGGCTTTGCTTTATTTTATCTAAATAATCCTGTAGTTGCGCTGTTAATTTTAGCGTTTCTTTTTCTTCTAAACGTTTGCTTACTTTTTCAATGGCTTTCTTTAGTTCCTTTTCTTTAATTGGTTTTAATAAATAATCTGCTGCATTATTTTTTATGGCGCTTATCGCATATTTATCGTGAGAAGTAGTAAAAATAATTTCAAAATCAATCTCTTTCAATTCATCTAATAAATCAATACCTTTCCCATCAACCAATTCAACATCTAAGAAAACAAGTTGCGGATTTAATGTAGGCAAAAGTATCTTAGCTTCTCTTTTAGAATTGCAAATACCGTCCACACGAATATCAAGCCCGATGTGAGAAATGGCTTTTTTTAATATTTCCTGAAAAATAGGCTCGTCTTCTATGATAACGGCACTAATCATAATTCTTAATTGTGTATCTAAATATATTGAATTATGCTTATTTTTAGTAATATTTTCTAGAATATATTTCTAT
>JBDKHK010000026.1:0-5242 GCA_039797705.1 Bacteroidota bacterium | reverse complement strand
TAACAATACAATTTCTTAAATCAGACTCTAACTGACTAAAGTTTATCTTGTGAGAATTTTTTTGAATAAAGCGAAGTTGAATATGAAATTTTTTATCTTCGCTGCTTTTGATATCACAAATAACAAGCGACTGACCATCAAAAATTTCGTAGTATTTAGGAAAAAAATCTAATTTTAAATGAGAGTTAGGCATAGTGCTTTCATGAAAGTATCATTGTTTATTATTCTGTATAATATAGCATAATTTTAAAAGATGTATATTTCAAATAAGGAGATTTAAAATTATAATCTATAATAGTCAGATTATTTTTAATTTTAGTTAAAAGGGAAAGCCATGAAAGGCCTGGTTTGGTTTCGTGAAGATCTAAGATTACATGATAATACGGCGCTGTATCATGCTGCCAAACAATGTACAGACGGAATTATAGGAATCTATATTATAGATACCAGTTTCTGGAAAAAGCATCACATGGCGGTTTGTCGCGTCCAATTTTTACTCTCTGGATTGTTAGTATTAAGTCAGAATCTACAGGCTAGGGGTATTCCTTTATTAATTAAACAAGTTAAGAAAACCGCGCATATTGCTCAAGAATTATATCAATGCACAAAAAAATATAAACTGGACGCACTTTTTTTTAATAAACAATATGAAGTGGATGAAAAGCACCGGGACAAAACAGTATGCAATTATTTAAACCAATACGGGATTAAATGTAATGCGTATGATGATCAAGTCATATTACCGCCGGGTTTAGTACAAACTAAACAAGGTAAAACTTTTAGTATCTTTACGCCCTATAAACGAGCTTATCTCCAGTTGTTATTAAATAATCAAAATATAATTTCGCATTATTCAATACCGAAACGACGAAATAGGTTAGAAATTCGATCGAATAAAGTTCCGCTTCAGTTATCTGGTTTTTCCTCAACGATTATCTGGCCAGCCGGCGAAGATGAGGCACAACGTCGATTAAAAAAATTTATTAAAAATGATTTATTTGATTATTATAAAACGCGCGATTTTCCAGCCTTATCCGGGACAAGTTTATTATCACCTTATTTGTCGACCGGCATGATTTCACCCCGTCAATGTTTACTGGCCGCTTTATTGACCAATAGAGGCGAGTATGACGGGGGTAACAAAGGGGCGACTACATGGATTAATGAATTAATCTGGCGTGATTTTTACAAACATTTGTTAGATGCAATACCACGGCTATCAAAACACCAACCCTACCGAGTAGAAACTGACAAATTAAAATGGCGATATAACGCAAAACAATTATTAGCATGGCAACAAGGAAATACCGGTTTTCCTATTGTTGATGCGGGTATGCGTCAATTAAAACAATTGGGTTGGATGCACAATCGCTTACGTATGATAGTAGCCATGTTTTTAACTAAAAATTTGTTTTTCGACTGGCGCTTAGGCGAGGATTTTTTTATTCGACATTTAATCGATGGGGATTTAGCTGCTAATAATGGAGGTTGGCAATGGAGCGCATCGACAGGGACAGATGCGGCACCTTATTTTCGAATTTTTAATCCTATTCGTCAAAGCGAGCGTTTTGACCCGCAAGGCGATTTCATTCGCCAGTATTGTCCGGAACTCGGTGCATTTGATGCTCGTACTATTCATGATCCACATCATCGCGCGCCGATGCTTGCTTTACAAAGCGGTTACGCTAAGCCGATCATAGATTTTAAAGCCTCACGCATTGCCACGATTAAAGCGTTTAAAGCACTTTAAAATTTACTGGAAAAATTAAAAATTGTCGTCTATCTTAAAATTTTTCTATTTTAGGGGTATCTATGCAAGCAAAAAGGAATGGTAAATTTATTAAGCGAATGGCTTTTTTTGTTTTATTGTCGATGTATATGGTCAGTATGAATAGTTTGGCCCAAAAAACCAACGTCGTGAATGTGGCTATTCAAGGAGCAGAAGCAAAAAAGCTTTTTAGTTATTTAACGGGTCCTAAGGTGCATGCCGATGCGGGCATGAGTAAGCAATATTTACAAGGAATCAATGCTGTTTGTCAGTATGTCACAGCCCCTATTACTAATAATGGCATAAATGTGCCTATGGGTGATCCTTCTCGGTATTCGTGCTCGATGAATTTTGATTATAATGGTTCAGCTGCAGCCACTACGCTCCCTTAAAAAGTTTGTCTAGTAAAATGGTTATATGATCGGACTGGTGAGAGAAACTTGAAGATTGGCTATCATCATTTTTTTGCTTAAAAAAACCACAGGTTTTTTGCGGGGATAATATATGATGAAGTTTAAGCTTTAATTTTTCAATTCCCTTTTTTGTTGCTGCAATATCCACTCGAAGTTCGTGAATAAGGGCTCTACATCCAGTATACAAACGTTGATCATCCGCCAATTTTTCTCTTAAGCTTTGGACTTTATCGGGAGGTGAATTTTCTTGTTGTAAGGCTTGATTCAGTTGTTCTTCTGAATCTCTCACTAAGCCCATAATTTCAACTTTTAATTCATGCTGTTTGATTAGAAAATTATGCGTAGAAACCAAATGCATACGTTGTTGCTTAAGCTTGTATTTTATATTCCTACTATACATATTTATCCTTTTTTACCAAAAAATATTTTAAAGCGTATTCTATTTTAAATATTATGTAAATCAATTAACATATCTGAAAATATAATTATTTTTACTTACCATTATCTTTTAAAATATACTATGCCTAAAAAAAAATATCAAAAACAACAACCAATCGATACTAGTTCGATAGATCAATTTGAAATAGATGCTACAGATTCTAATTTTAATTTATTTTTCGATAATAAAAAAATAAAAGAAAAAACTCGTATTCAAATTTCTATTTTAAAAGATTTTTTTGAATCATATAAATCAAGTTCAGGTTATGAACGTAAGGATGCAATAGATATTGTAGCATTTGGCGATAAATTAAGCGCCAAATATGTAAAAAAACTTTTTGAGTTATCTTGTCAATATGATCCTGAAGTTCAAGATTTAATAAAAATTGACCAGCAAGATTTAATGCCAGTAGTTTTATTAAGTAAACTACAATCACTTATTTCTAATTTAGATGATAAAAAAAACTACGATTTAACTAGCAAGAAAATTTTTGCAATAATGAATCGGCTGCTTCCTTATTACCCTGTTAACATACGCGAGTACTTTGATTTAGAGGGGTTATTTTATTCGCTGGGAAAAATGCGGATTATTTTTTTTAAAAATTTAAATGGTATTTTATCTAAAAAGCCGAAGTCTAATCTATTCCAACAAATACAGATTTCTTGTTTGTGTTCTATGTTATTGTGGGTTAGCAATTCAAAATCTAAAAATTTTTATTTATTCCTAGATGCTTTATTAGTTTTATCGAATTCTGATCTAAAAAGTTTTATGTTTAATGCATACTCAGTAACCGATGATGAAATAATTTCTATATTACCCTCTCCCTTGCGAATGGCTGATATTTTAAGTAATTATTATCCGGATAAAGTATTATACGAAATAAAAACTAACTTTTTGGAGTTTCAAAAACAAAATTCTTTACAAATGTCACTTAGACGAGAATTTATCGTTTTCATAGATAGCGCATTAGATTTTGCTTTAACAACCAATACTAAAAATAGAACATTTATACTTCAACATTATGATAACTTTCGCCCACTAATAAAAAAAATTTTTCTTAGTTATGATAGCCCATCTATGTCTTCTCAGGCATTAGCCATTTCTAATACCATACTGGAAATGATGGATAAATGGCAGGCCTGTATTCAAGCCAATCGGCAAGCTTTTGAAAAATCTGAACAAACAGGATTAGAGCTTTCAGGGCAAGAAGATCTTGAAATTAAAACACATAACCAAGCATTGCTAGCACTTGCGTTACAAGCGCAGCCCAGTAAACAAACAATACAAGCCGCGCAACAATTCGCTGCAAGAAAATTAAAAAATGCTGAAGAAGAAGCCTTAGCGATTAAAAAAAATGAAGCTGAAAAGCTTGCTCAACCTTCTTTGATAGATCAATATCAAAATGACCTAACAGAAAAATTTTCAATTATTTCTAATACAAAATATCCAGAAAAAGAACAACTATTCAATAGTAAGGAACGGATTATTATACAAGAGATTGTGAAATTTATGCGGTTGACACCCATAGATAAATTATTAGATAAAGGCCTATTAGAAAAACTAGAATACGGTTTGTTTTCTTTGAATGAGATTCCAGCGTATGAGTTACATATCCTTTTGTTAGACTATATTAATTTACTGGATATTTTTTTAAGTAGAATAAGCTATAAGATGCAGATTTATAAAGAACAATATGTTCCGCTAATACAGAAAATGTTTGATAGGCATGGTCAAAAGGATTTTTCGCGTGCAGATCACGTGCTTAATAGGCAGATCAAGCGAGCCTCAACGCTAATTCTAGATAATCTAACGGTTACTAATGATTACTGTGAATGTATATTGATTATTTTTAATATTATTAATCTCTTAAAGCTTCAAATAAAAGATAATGAATTTTATAAAATATGGAATTTGCCTATTAACTTTAGAAAAGGTGAATATAAGGATAACTATTTTAATGCCGATGCTAATCTGACACAATTTCGTAGCTACCTTGAAAATAAAAGCCAAGCATGTAAAAAATTGGGAATACGAATAAATAAAAATAAAATAAATGGATGCGAAATCAGCGAAAATGAGATAAGTCAGGAGTTAGAAAAATTGATGAACGCTATTTATAAAATAGATAACCGAATAAATAAAAATGACTTTCTAACCCATCAATTCCCTAAAGTTTTTCTAACCAAACAATCCCAAGCTCGACAACAAGAAATACAAAATACTGTTATTGAATCGAATAGAGTGAGAGTGCCTATTGACTATAACCCGTCTGATGTTTTACGTAAAAGTCAGAGTTTTACCAATTTATATACTAAGCCATCTTTTTTTACCCTTATATTAGAATCCAATATTAATACAGAAGAAGAGAATATTTCTCTCCTAACTAAAAACCATAATCGGAAAATGAGTATTTAAAATAAATTTTAGTCCTAAGTAAATTAGAAGTTAAAATGAAATTTTTCTAAAACTATGAATAAAGCGATTCGCCTATGCAGCTTATTCTAAGAACCTGTCTCTATGGTTTAAATAAATAGCAAAGTAGGTTATAAAGCCAAGCTAGGAAATAAATAATAAGAAAAGAAATGTTCTATCCAAGCGACGTAACAGACAAGCAATGGAAAC
>JBDKHK010000025.1:0-17696 GCA_039797705.1 Bacteroidota bacterium | reverse complement strand
CATAAGTGTTTAAAAATAAATAGAATATAAAATACACTTACAATATAATATATTTTTCACATAGTCACAATAGCTAAAAATAAGGATTTGCATATTGCTGTAAACATTGCATATTTGTAGTGTGGAAGTATGCTTTTTAAAGTGTGCGAGGTACAAAATAAAACTATGCTATTTTAAAAAATACTACAATTATGTAAAAAATTTACAATTTTGCTATACAAACTATAAAACTAAAATGTCACAAAAGGAATGGTAAAACCCAATTCATACTAATGTAACTTTATAGTAATCAGCATGTTTCAAATATACCAAAAAAATATTCTATTTGTTTGGGGTGACACTTTATTGCACTAAAAGAAATTATAAATTAGTTTAATATCTAGATATTTGCATTACAAAACACGCAAAAAATGGGAATTTTAATCGCACTTATCGTAGCACTTTCATCAATGAATGGAAGAGGAGTTGACCCTACTACAGGTAACTTAAAATCATCTATAATCGTTGACCCTACTACAGGCAATGCAAAATCAACTATCATCGTTGATCCAACTACAGGAAATCTTAGATCAACCATCATTGTTGACCCAACCACCGGAAATTAATAAATTATCCTCCTAATAATTGATATTTACTATTGCACGAAGTGATATTTATTGCTTCGTGCATTTTTTTGAATAAAATTTAGATGGAAACAGGCACAGAAGTTTTAATCATATTGGAAGTAGCTTTTGCCAAGAGGGTATTTTCTGCATTATATAATTCTGCTTTGATATGCAATACTGTTTTGCCAGCACGAACAATTCTGCCTTCTGCGTGTATGGTTTCGCCTGCTTTTGCCGAATAAAGGTAATCCAAATTCATATTTATCGTAGCAAAACCCGTTGGTCTGCCCAAAGTGAAACTGGCCGCTCCCATTACTTCATCTAAAAGTGTAGCCATCATACCACCATGCATAATTCCATTCGGATTCAGCATATCTTTCCTTACATCACATTCCATTTTTATATAACCTTCTTCTACTTCAATAACTCTCAGCTTCAACCAGTCCATCAATGGATAATCATATTGCCATTTATCTTTTCCGATTTGGCTGCGTAAAAGTTCTACTCTTGTGCTCATATTATTATTCTTTCTTATTATTTTTTAAATCACAACTTCGTCTTTATTAAATTCTGAAGTTAAATGAAAATGTATATCCGGATAATCTTGTTGTGTTAATCGCAATATCCATTCGGAGCTGGCTAAAAAGACCGGTTGCTCTTCTTTATCAAAAGCAATATAATTGGATTTTGTTCGGATAAATTCATTTAATTTTTGAACATTATCAGATGTTACCCAACAAGCTTTATGATATTGTAGTGGCTTAAACTGACAAGAAGCGCCATATTCGTGCAATAATCTGTATTGAATAACTTCAAATTGCAACTCTCCTACTGTGCCTATGATTTTGGCTTGTGTAGTTTGTACTGTAAATAACTGCGCTACGCCTTCTTCGGTCAACTGGCGGATTCCTTTTTCCAATTGTTTTGTTTTCATTGGATCGGTGTTCACCAATTCTTTAAAGATTTCAGGAGAGAAACTTGGAATACCTTTGAAGGTCATTTGTTCGCCTTCGGTAAGTGTATCACCAATTTTAAAATTTCCAGTATCATTCATTCCTATCACATCTCCTGGGTAAGCATCTTCTACAATACTTTTATCGGAAGCCATGAAAGTAACTGGATTGCTAAAGCGCAATTCTTTTTTCAATCTTGTATGATAATAAAATTTATTACGTTCAAATTTCCCAGAACATACTCTCAAAAATGCAATACGACTGCGGTGATTTGGGTCGATATTAGCATGAATTTTAAATACAAATCCGGTTAATTTTTCTTCTTCGGGCATTACCACACGTGTATCTGTATTTCTTCCACGAGGCGATGGGGCTATTCGAATAAACGTTTCCAATAACTCTCGAACGCCAAAATTATTTACACCCGAACCAAAAAATACCGGTGCTATTTCTCCGGTTTTGTATTGTTGTTCATCAAAAGGTTCATACACACCATCTATTAACTCCACGTCTTCTCTAAGCTTGCTGGCGTCTCGTTCTCCAATTTGCTTATCCAATACAGTATCATTCAAATCATTAATACTCACAAATTCTTCCTCCACTTTTGTACCAGAAGCTCTATATAAATTCAACTGTTTATCATACAGATTATACACTCCTTTAAAATAAGTTCCACTGTTAATTGGCCATGACAATGGGCGTACTTTTATAAAAAGTTTTTGTTCTAATTCATCCAATAAATCAAACGCATCTTTTCCGTCTCTATCCATTTTATTTACAAAAACAATCACCGGAGTATTACGCATACGACATACTTCCATTAGTTTTTCTGTTTGCGCCTCCACCCCTTTTACGCAATCTATCACCAATACAACACTATCAACAGCCGTTAATGTGCGATAAGTATCTTCGGCAAAATCTTTGTGACCAGGTGTATCAAGAATATTAATTAAGGTGTTTTTATATTCAAATGTCATAACGGAAGTAGCCACCGAAATACCCCGTTGTTTTTCGATTTCCATAAAATCAGAAGTGGTGGATTTTTTGATTTTATTCGATTTTACTGCACCCGCTGTTTGGATAGCTCCACCGTATAAAAGAAATTTTTCGGTCAAGGTTGTTTTTCCTGCATCGGGGTGTGCAATGATAGCAAATGTTTTTCGTCTGTGTATTTCATCCGTGATTGAAGCCATGATGCAAAATTACAGCTATTGATAATCAATATAGAATGAAAAAAGAAATTTAATTTGCTATTAATAAAGGAATAAAAATCTACCGACTGTCTATTTATTTTTATACAGCAATATATGTACTTTTGAAACAGTAAAATTAATTTCAATGTGTCTAATTGCCTTTGCTTATAAAGTGCACCCACAATATCCTTTAATTCTCCTTGCTAATAGAGATGAGTTTTATAATCGTCCTACACAGGAAGCACATTTTTGGGTAGAGGAAGGCTTTCCCAGTATTTTGGCAGGAAAGGATTTACGAGCCGGTGGCACTTGGATAGGACTACAAAAAAATGGCAGATGGGCGGCTTTAACCAATTTTAGAAATCTTAAAACTGTAAAAGAAAATGCTCCATCCCGTGGAGATTTAGTCCTAGATTTTTTGAAATCTTCTATTGCTGCTGAAGCCTATTTGACCATATTAAAAAAGACTGCTTCACCGTTTAATGATTTTAATTTGCTTTTATTTGATGGGAATGAAATGCTTTATTATTCCAATGTTTCTGATACGATTAACAAGGTAAAAAGTGGCATTCATGGATTAAGCAATGCACTTTTAGATACCTCTTGGCCAAAAGTAGAAAAGATAACTAAAGAGCTGGAAACCGCCGTCAATAATAATTATTTAGAGAAAGATTATTTGTTTAATTTATTGAGCAACGAAGACAAAGCGCCAAAAGAGCAATTGCCCTCTACTGGCTTGCCGTTAGAAATAGAAAAAGCAATGTCTTCTGTTTTTATACATACTCCGATTTATGGTACGCGTTGTTCAACACTAATTTTTATAGATAAAAACAATGAAATACAATTTATAGAACGCAAGTTTTCATCCAATAAAGACATTTTATCGGAAGTAGTATTTAATATAGAAAAGGAACAATAAATCAATAATTACCTTATATTACTTACCTTAGCTAAAACTGTCCAATAAAATTATAAATGCATGACTTCTATCGAAAAAATATTTAAGAACAATGAAAAATGGGTGGCCGAAAAACTTTCTGTAAATCCAGAATATTTTAAAAATTTGGCGGAAGGACAAACCCCAGAATTTTTATACATTGGCTGTTCAGACAGTAGAGCTTCGGCAGAGGAATTAATGGGCGTGGGACCGGGTGAAGTTTTTGTGCATCGCAATATTTCAAACATGGTAGTTTCTATTGATTTGAATGTGATGTCTGTTATTAATTATGCAGTTCGCCAATTGAAAGTCAAGCATGTTATTGTTTGCGGACATTATGGTTGCGGTGGCGTAAAAGCTGCTTTACAACCTTTGGATTTGGGCATTTTAAATCCATGGTTGAGAAATATCCGAGATGTATATCGCACCCATCAAAATGAATTAGACGCTATCGAAGACGAGCAACAACGCTATAACCGTTTGGTAGAATTAAATGTGCAAGAACAATGTATAAACCTTATTAAAACGGCGGCTATTCAGGAAGCATATAATGAAAATGGCATTATGGTACACGGTTGGGTGTTTGATATGCACACGGGAAAAATTATAGATTTAAAAATTGACTTCGAAAACATTTTGAAAGATATTATGAAAATTTATAAGCTTTCATAACACACTTTTTTCACATTTACTCTTTTCTTTTTATAATTATTTCATTTTAAGTGGAGTCCAAGTATTATTTCAATGCCGCAATAGCAGCTTCGTAATTAGGCTCGTTGACTATTTCATCTACTTGTTCTGTATGGATAATTTTTCCTGATTCATCTACAACAATAATGCAACGGCTGTACAATCCTTTCAAAGGACCATCTATTATAAGTAGTGCATTAAAATCATTGCTACGAAATGCGGATAGTGTTTCTACGTTTGCAATTCCTTCTGCTCCGCAGAAGCGACTGGCAGCAAACGGCAAATCTTTAGATATACATAAAATAGTTGTATTATTTAGCTTGGAAGCATCTTCATTAAAATGACGAACAGACGCTGCGCAAGTGCCCGTATCTATGCTTGGAAAAATATTTAAAACCAATCGTTTTCCTGTATAATCTGAAAGGGATTTTTCAGACAAATCCGCTGCTACTAAAGTAAAATCAGGTAACATTGTTCCAATATTTGGTAATTCGCCTGCTGTATGTATTTCGTTTTTCTTTAAGGTTATGGTTGCCATTATTTTTTTATTTTATATTTTTTAATTCAGTACAAAATATCAACATCACCATATTAGTTTTTGTTCAGAAAAAATTAATTATTATAAAAGTTCAAACTCTCTAATACATCCTCTTTGGTCAGCTCTATATCATACGTGCAGTTTCCTATTTCCTTTAATAAAGCAGCCATTATTCTCGTTCCATCATTTTTTTTGTCGATACTCATAGAGGTCAATAATTTTTCTGTATCAAATTGCGAAATATCATGTTTGGGATAATGCTTCAACAATATTTCTTTTATCTCTTCTAATTCATTCACTGACAATCCGCATTTTTTTACGGATAAATATGCTTCGCAAATCATTCCAATTGCGATGGCTTCTCCATGTAATAGTGAATTATTTTCGTATTCCAATGAATAGGCTTCTATTGCATGCCCGATGGTATGGCCAAAATTCAAAATTTTGCGCAACCCTTTTTCGTAAGGATCGGTTTCAACTACTGCTTTTTTTATTTGCAACGATTGATAAACAATACTATCCATTTCAGTGTGCAAAATATCTAAATTTTTATAAGTTTCCCATTGCATTTTATCTTGAATCAGAGCATGTTTAAAAATTTCTGCCCAACCATTTATAAATTGTCTTGATGGAAGTGTTTTAAAAAATACAGTGGAAATAAAAACGTTTTTAGGATTTTTGAATAAGCCGATTAAATTTTTCCCATATTTAAAATCAATTCCTAATTTTCCACCAATAGAGGAATCTACTTGCGATAATAAAGTAGTTGGTATATTGATAAAATCTATTCCTCTTTTATAACAGCTTGCTGCAAAACCGCCCATGTCTCCAATTACTCCTCCGCCTAAATTTATCACCAATGCTTTTCTATCTGCATTGTGTTGAATTAATTGTTGCCAAATACTTTCACAAGTCAATAAATTTTTATTTTCTTCCCCGCTGCTGGTTTCTATTACAGTATAATTTTCAATAATATTTGACAATAGTGGCAAACAATGTATTTTGGTATTTTCATCTACAATTACAAAAACAGTAGAATAAGCATGTAATTTTAAAAATTCATTGAAGGAATGTAAAGTACTATCAAATGTTATCGTATAATCTGCTAAGGAAATTTCTCTCATAGTGTGTTTCTAAATACTGTTGAAAATAATTATGGTAAATCTACAATTTTGTCAAAACTCCATACTTCTGCTTTTGCGCCAAACCATTGTTTTACAGTTTTCCAAAATTGCAAAAAGAAAGCAGAATCTCTGTATTGGTCTAAATATTCTTCACCATCCCACAAGCTATAGGTGAAAAAAATAGTTGGATGATGAATATCTTGCCATGCCTGCAATAAATGGCAACCTTCTTGCGAGCGAATAGTTTCGCATACGGTTGCAAAATAAGTTTTAAATGTTTCCACCTCCTCTTCTTTCATCGTCAATTTTACAATTCTAGTTATCATTACATTTTAATTTTGTATGTTTTATTCCTTAAAAATTATTATCAAAAACTATTTTTACGGATTCACCTACCGGCAATCCTAATAATTCGGAGGCATTGCCACCATTAATACATATTTCTAAAAATCCAATAGAATTAAATCTTGCTAAATTATAGGTTGGAGGAACATCGTTATAATTCGTCACCATTCTATTTAAAGTATCGAATTTTCTAAAATCAATTCTCATGTTTTTATTCCCTTTAAATCGCTCCAAATCGTTTTTATGAATATTGGTAATGGCATTTCCAAAATTATCTACATAAACAACATAACCAATAATATTGGATTCGTTTACGGCAGGATTCATAGAGATTTTTTCTATATAATCTGATGCCACCAAACCTATAGAACCGATATTATGATTAAAGACAATTTCTTTTACAACACGACAATAATAATCTTCTAATGTGTTTAACTTAGCTTGCTTCATATCCACTTCTACAATTAAATCTGGTTTTTCATCAAAAACCAACGATAAAAAACCATTATCCGGTGCTATAAAAAAACAATTCTGATATTTAGCCGCTAATAGTCGCTGCGCACCTAAGCATTGTTCAAAAACGCGGGCGATATGAATGGTGCCTTTGGGAAAATGAGCATATACATTTTTTAAAAAAAAGGCACCGGTAACAATATCATAAGGTGGAATAGAGTGAGAAATATCCACAATTTTGGCAGAAGGAGTAGCAGTATATAAATCTCCTTTAAATAAACCAACATAGTAGTCCTTTTCTCCAAAATCTGTTAATAACGTTATGAGCGCCATTTAATTTTTTTATATTATTTTCAATTTGAAATTTAAATTAAGAAATGGAATTTTACAAAAAATACCATTAAAAAACAAAAATACGAAAATAATTGAGCGAACTAACAATTAAATTAGAAACAGTAGATCCGGTAGAATTTTTCGGATTTAACAACAACAAGCTAAAAATTCTAAAGAAAGAATTTAACAGGCTAAATATCAATGCGAGAGGCAACAAAATTATTGTAACTGGCTCTCAGGAAGATTTAGAAATTTTTAGCAACAAAGTTCATCAACTGGTGGATTATTTAGAACGATATGGTAAAATTTCTGACAAGCATATAGAAGAAATTTTACAAGGTCGGAATCCATACGAAACAGTATTTCCACAATTTCAGGATAATGTATTAGTATATGGTAATAGTGGAAATTTGGTGCGTGCCAGAACGGAAAACCAACAAAAAATGGTAGAATCCTCAGAAGAAAATGACATTCTATTTGCCATCGGGCCGGCAGGAACGGGAAAAACTTATACCGCTGTTGCATTGGCTGTTCGTGCATTAAAAAATAAATCTGTAAAAAAAATAATTTTAACCCGCCCTGCAGTCGAAGCCGGCGAAAATCTTGGCTTTTTGCCTGGCGATTTAAAAGAAAAAATAGACCCATATTTGCGCCCACTTTATGATGCTTTGGATGATATGATTCCGCCGGATAAGTTGATTTATTATATGCAAAATAGAATTATTGAAGTAGCACCATTAGCCTATATGCGCGGTAGAACATTAGACAACGCTTTTATGATATTAGATGAAGCACAAAATGCTACTACTTTGCAATTAAAAATGTTCTTGACCAGAATTGGACCTTCGGCACAATGCATTATTACGGGTGATATGACTCAAATTGATTTACCGAAAAATCAACAATCTGGATTAAAGAAAACCATGCAAATTTTAGATAATATAAAAGGAATTGGCATGGTGCATTTATCGGAGGAGGATGTGGTACGACACCGCTTGGTAAAAGAAATCATCAAAGCATTTGATAGAGATGCCGATCGGGAAAAACAATTTAATTAGTGATGTGTGAGAATGTAGCATTAATTTTTTAATTCGTAATTTATAATTCTTGATTCACTGAAAAAAAAAACAATAACAATGAAAGTTGAAATTTGGTGGATAGGAAAAACATTTCAAGATTTTACATCAAAAGGTTGTGAAGAGTTTATAAAACGTATTAAAAAATTCACCTCCCTGTATATAGTGGAATTGCCCGACATCAAGGGACAAATGCAAGCAAATATTATCAAACAATTAGAAGCAGAAAAAATAATATCAAAATTAAAATCCGATGATTTCTTAATACTTTTAGATGAAAAAGGAAAAAGTTTTAGTTCGGTTCAGTTTGCTCAATATATCGAGAAAAAATCAAATCAATCTACCAAGAAAATAGTATTTTTAATAGGAGGTGCTTATGGTTTTGATACAAAAATTTATGAAAGAGCCAATGACAAAATCTCTCTTTCTGATATGACCTTTTCACATCAACTTATCCGACTTATTTTTATGGAGCAACTCTATCGTGCTTACACCATTCTGCACAACCTTCCCTATCACAACGAATAATTTATTTGTTTTACATGGAAAATAAAATATTGTTTGAAATGTAAAAGAGTACGCTTATATTCATAGCATATATTTAATTTGCAACTAAAAATATTATGACTATCCCAAATATAAAAGGTAATCTTCCGCTAGAATTATATTATTTTGCTACCAATCCTATTCATTTTTTAGATAGACAATTTGAAAAAAATGGCGAGCAATTTAAAGCTACCATTTTAAATAAGACAATTATCTGCACTAGAAATCCAACATGGTTGGAACATATTTTTGTAAAAAATCAAAAAAATTATACCAAGGATTTTACCATGCGGCAGCTTGAATTTATTTTAGGAAAAGGACTATTGACCAATACGGGCGAGGCGTGGCTGAAACAAAGAAGATTGATTCAAACAGCGTTTTATAAAGGTCGGTTGGATAGTTTGGCAACAATAATGGAGGAGGTAATCGAAGCGTACATTGATAAAATGAATAATATACCTTCCGGCAGTCTTTTTTTTATAGATGAAGAAATGTTAGACATGACCGCTTCTGTGATGTTGGCTACTATTTTTGGTGAAAAAATGAATACTGAATGGAAAGGGGTTCAGGAAAAAATGGCTGACATACAAGCGTATATCGTAAAACGAATTCAATTTCCTTTTTATATACCTCTGGCATACATGAACGGGGATCATCAAAAGGCACAAAAGAAAAAAAATTCCATTGATATTTCTATTTATAAAACCATTGAAAAAAGAAAAAATCACCCTATAGATCACTTTAATTTAGTGTCTATGCTGGTAAATGCCAGAGATGCTGAAACCGGAAAGAGGATGCCCGACCAACAGTTGCGCGATGAATTGGTAACATTCTATTTTGCAGGACACGAAACAACTGCATTTGCTTTAAGTTGGACGTTTTATGAATTGATGCAACATCCAGAAGTGGTGAAAAAGATAAAAAAAGAAGTGACTGGCGTAATGGTGAATGGGCGAATTGGTAGTGATGGTATCAAAAAATTACCTTATACAACTGCCGTAATACATGAATCTTTACGGCTGCATCCGCCAGCATACATCATCTCGCGAGAGTGTATGGAAAATGATGTGATTGAAAATGTAAAAATAAAAAAAGGAGATACTATCATCGTATCTTTAATAAATATGCACAAACATCCGGAACTTTGGGAAAATCCACTTGATTTTAATCCGGAGCGTTTTATGTCGGAGGATGAAAATTTACATAAAAATCTACATCCATTTGGAGCAGGTCCGCGCATTTGCATCGGAAAACATTTTGCCATGATGGAAATTATTTTAGCGGTCGCAAAAATAGTACCTGCCTTAGATTTTATATTAGCACCAAATCAAAAAATAGAAGCTGAAGCATTGATTACCCTAAAACCTAAAAATGGAATTATGGTGATAAAAAAATAAACCTCTTACAAATTCATTCAATATGTCACAACTAAAATATAAAAAAATAACAATCGTATCCGCAACAGCACTCGAAATAAAACCATTGTTTAATTATTTTCAACCAACACAAGCTGACTTTCAAGGTTTGTGGATAGTGAATGAACAATTGCATTTTCTAATTACAGGAATGGGCATGATGAATACTGCCACACATTTATCAATTTACACCCAACGATATGATAGAGATTTTTATATAGATGCCGGAATTTGTGGTGCATTCAACAGAAATATTCCTATCGGCGAAGTACTTCAAATATCTTCTGAAACGTATGGCGATTTTGGTGTAGAAAACGATGAGGTATTTCAAGATTTTTTTGATTTAGGATTTATAGATAAAAAAGAAGATGCATTTCAATATGGTTTGTGCGAACCTATTTATACTGAATTACATAAAGACATTCCACTTTCCAAAGCCACCAGTATTACTGTTAATAAAGTACATGGAAATGAAAAAACCATCCAAATTATTACCCAAAAATACAATGCCGATACAGAAAACATGGAAGGATTGGCTTTTTATTATGTTATGAAATTTATACAAAAACCAAGTATTGAAATTCGTTCTGTTTCCAATTATGTAGAACGCAGAAATAAAGACAATTGGGATATTAAAAAAGCAGTGGACAACCTAAATGAAACTATCTTAAAATTACTGACAACATAGAATTTTGAGGGAGATGTGAGGGATGCGAGATTTGAGATGTGAGATTTAAGATGTAAGAATTAAGATTTAAGATGTGAGAAATTTTTAACTTTTAACTTTTAATTCTTATCTTTTAATTTTTAACTTTTAACTTTTAACTTTTAACTTTTAATTCACCCCATTCACAGAGGGTCTTGCAATGATATATTATACACTAGTACATTAATAAAACAGATAGCTAAGTACTTACGCCAACTCCAATACTTCTTCAATTACTTCATACACCCTTAGAAGTTGTTGTTCGGTAATGACATAAGGAGGCAAAACATAAACCGTATTTCCCAAAGGGCGAAGCATCACACCTCTTTTTATAAAATTTTCATATAAAACATCGCGAATATTATTGAAATAATCGGAAGAAGTATTTGACTTTACTTCAAAAGCTACAATAGTTCCTGCTTGTCGAATATTTTCAATTTTAGGATGAACTTGAAGTTTTTCTACAAAATATGTTTGCAAATGCACCAATTGGTCAATTTTATCTTGAGCGTTTTTTAAAATTCTCAAGCTGGCGGCTGCGGCGGCACACGCAATTGGGTTTCCTGTGTAGGAGTGTCCGTGAAAAAAAGTTTTCAATTTATCATGGCTAACAAATGCATCGTACATTTTCTGCGTACAGGTTGTTATTCCCAATGGCAAAAATCCGCCCGTAATTCCTTTTGATAAGCAATAAATATCCGGTTGATATTGCAAATAATCGGTAGCAAATAGTTTACCTGTTCTACCAAATCCCGTCATCACTTCATCGGCAATACACAAAACATCTACTTGTTGTGCAATTTTTATTAATTCATCTAAAAAAGCAGCTTCGTACATCAACATTCCGGCGGAGCCCTGCACCAAGGGTTCGAAAATAAAAGCAGCCACATCATTTTTATGTAAAAGTGTTTGGAAATGGCTTCTTACCTCCTCAAAATTGGACGCAGTTGGCAAATCTACAAACTCCACCTCAAACAAAAATGATTCAAATGGTTGATTAAAATATCCACGAGCACCCACCGACATAGCCCCAAAAGTATCGCCATGATAGGCATTTTTAAAGGCAATAATTCTATTTTTTTGAATCGCTTGATTGTGCCAATATTGAATGGCCATTTTCAAAGCCACTTCTACAGCTGTAGAACCATTGTCCGAAAAAAACACTTTTGCCTGATGCTCGGGCAATAAATCCAACAATTGCTCCGCCACCTGTACTGCTGGTTCGTGCGTGAAGCCGGCAAAAATGACGTGTTCTAATGCGTCCACTTGCTGTTTAATGGCTTGTGCAATCTCTGGATTGGCATGTCCTAAGGTGTTCGTCCACCAACTGGATATTGCATCAATATACTCTTTTCCGTTTTCGTCGTAAAGCAATGCCGCTTTTCCACTTACCATTCCAATATTGGGCAGGGCAGTTTGTTGTTGCGTAAAAGGATGCCAAATGACTTTTCGGTCTCGTTCGGAAAGATTCATGCTTTAAAGATACAGTTATAAAGATAAATTTTCCGAAGGTTCATTTAACAAAGGAAGCAAATTAGGATAAATCATTTTTGCTTGCTCAGCAATAAATTCTTTAGACATTTTGTCAGTTTGTGGAATTTTCCCCAACAAGCGAATTCCTGAGTACTGTAGAATATAATCTTCACTGTCTTTATTTGAATCTCCATTAAAAATAATACCTGCAATAGGAATGTTAAACTGTTGCAGCACTTGAATGGTCAATAACGTATGATTTATACTTCCTAAATAATTCTTAGATACCACTATTACAGGTATTTGTAGTTTAATAATTAAATCTTTAATTAATGATTTATCGCTTAATGGCACCATTAAACCTCCCGCTCCTTCAATAATTAAATTATTACTTGAATTTTTAATTGTAAATGACTTAATATTAATATACTTATTTTCAATTTTTGCCGCTAAATGGGGAGAAACAGGATGGTTCAATAAGTAAGTTTCATCATGAACAGTTTGAACGTTTTCGGCATACTTTTTTACAAAATCTGAATCTGTTTCCTTTAAATTTCCTGATTGTATGGGTTTCCAATAGTCCGCTTTGAGTGCTTCCGCTAAAATAGTGGATACCACTGTCTTACCAATATTGGTATCTATACCTGTAATAAAAAATTTAGACATTATGTTTAATTTACTTATAATCAATTAATAATGAAAATAATAAATCTATTTCTGCCGCAGTATTAAAGCTGTGTAAGATGATTCTTAATCGCTCTTGTCCCTCTGGAACGGTTGGTGATAAAATCGGGCGGACATCTAAACCATTTTGCTGCAAATAAGTAGCTATTTTTCTGCATTTCTCATTTCCTTGAACAATAATTCCAAAAATAGGACCTTCTCCTGTTACCTTAAAAGCGTTCTTTAGAGTATTTAATCTATCTGTAAAATATTGCTTTAAGTTATTTAACTTAACTAACTGATTTATATTGTTTTGTAAAAACAAATAACTATGTTCCACGTTCAATAAATTGTGCGTATCTAAAGCAGTCGTATAAATAAAATTTTTAGAAAAATTAATTAAGTATTCTTTCAGCCATTTTTTACCAACTACTACTGCACCATGGCTTCCGATAGCTTTTCCAAATGTATATACCCTTGCAAAACACTGTTCCTCTATACCGGCTTCATTACACAAACCACTGCCATAACTGCCAAAAATTCCGGTGGCATGTGCTTCATCTATTATCAAATGAGCATCGTATTTTTGAGATAAATCTGCTAATTTCTTCAAATCTGCCCTATCCCCTTCCATGGAAAAAATAGACTCAGTAATAATAAAAACGTTTTTAGCTTGATTGAACGTCTTTAATTTATTTTCTAAATCTATGTAATCATTATGCTTAAAAGACACTAAATCCGCTTTACTAAGCCGCATGCCTTGATGAATGGAAGCGTGTACTAACTCATCATAAAAAACAATATCATTAGGCTGAACCACGGTAGAAATCAAGCCGACATTGGCATCAAAACCAGCATTAAACAATAATGCAGCTTCTGCATGGTGATGTTTGGCTAACATGGATTCCAAACGTTCACACAATTCAGAATTACCACTGAGCAAACGAGAGCCAGTAGCTCCTGATTTTTGGAAATTTAGATGATGGTAAGCTATTTCTACTTGTTGCCGAATAAATGCAGAGCGAGATAATCCCAAATAATCATTGGAAGAAAAATCTATATTGCATTGACTCACAGATAGTTGCCTAAACAACTCTTTATCCTTTCTTTGTTGGATATAGTATCGAATATTGTCTTCCGTTTTCATTAAGACAAAGCCGGTACTTCAGCGGTTTCTTCTTTAAAAGATTCCCTTGGTGTTAATCCAAGTATGTTAAACATCTCTAAATCGTCGGAAAAATCAGGATTTGGAGTAGTCAATAGCTTATCGCCTGCAAAAATCGAGTTGGCTCCTGCCATAAAGCAAAGAGCCTGTTCTGCCATCGACATATCTAAACGGCCTGCACTTAACCGAACCATGGTTTGGGGCATGGTAATACGAACTGTGGCAATCATACGCACCATATCAAATACAGATACTTTTTTCATTTCCTCTAAAGGAGTACCTTCCACTGCCACTAAGGCATTAACTGGCACAGAGCCCGGATGTTCTGGCATGGTGGCTAATGTGTAAATCATTCCAATTCGGGCAGAATGTGTTTCGCCTAACCCAATTATTCCTCCACAGCACACACTTATGCCTGCCTTGCGAACGGTATCAATCGTATCTAATCTGTCTTTATACGTTCGGGTGGTGATTACTTTGTCATAGTATTCTTCTGAAGTGTCTATATTGTGGTTATAAGCGTATAAACCAGCATCTTTTAGCTTGTGTGCTTGATCTTCGGTCAACATTCCCATTGTGCAACAAACTTCCAATCCAAGGTCGTTTACTCCTTTTACCATATTTACTACTTTGTCAAAATCTTTATTATTTCTCAATTCTCGCCAAGCAGCACCCATACAAAAGCGCGTAGAGCCACTTGCTTTGGCTTCCGCTGCCTTCTCTAATACATCTTCAACGGTCAATAATTTATGAACATTGATACCGGTATCATATCTGGCAGCCTGCGGGCAATAAGAGCAATCTTCGGAACAGCCCCCTGTTTTTACAGAAAGTAAGGTACAAACTTGCACCTCTCCTACGTTATTGTATTTTTTATGCACCATGGCTGCTTCGTACATCAGCTCCATCAATGGCTTGTTGTATATTTCTTTTATTTCAGGAATCGTCCAATTGTTTCTAATACTCATATCAAACGTTTGTTTGGTAAATTACTTAATTTATTTAGAATTTTGTTCTCTTCTATATTTTATTTTTTTTATCAGTTGGCTATCCTTATCAAATGCAGTTGAAATTTGATCGGCTCTACCACGATAATTCAATAATTTTTCTACATTTTCAGGTGGTTTTATTTCTGCTGTTTTTGTAGTATCTAAAGGTTTAATTTTTTGCATGACAGAATCTAATTTTATCAATAAATCTGAAAATTTACTCGGATTGGATTGAAAATAGTCTAAAGTTTCATAAAAATCAGTACTGTCAATTTTATGATGAGCAAAAATTTCAGGGTAAAAAGTTTGTTTTACTGCCACTATAGAATCATTGTTGGTCACTTTATATTTTTCATTTACATAGGCTTCCATTAAAAAAACATCTGGCAGTACTTGCAACATTTTTTTATCGGAGAGCTGTTGGTGATATTTATCAAATTTATGTTTTTGAACACATGATATAAAGATAAATAAGGAAAGTAGCGATACCGTAAATTTTGAACTATATTTATACACAAAATATTTCATGCTATGGCAAACATTTCTGCGTTACAAGATATAACAAAAATTGCTAAAGCCAAACATGCTTCTTTAGTGGCTATCTCTAAAACAAAATCTGCTCAAGACATTCAAATTGTTTATACTGCAGGACAACGAATTTTTGGAGAAAATAAAGTACAGGAATTGGTGGCAAAATATGAGCAATTGCCAAAAGATATTCAATGGCACATGGTGGGCACTTTACAAACGAATAAAGTAAAGTACATCGCTCCTTTTATTTCGCTTATCCACTCTGTAGATAGTTTAAAATTGGCTATAGAAATCAATAAGCAAGCATTAAAAAACAATCGAGTTATTGATGTTTTATTGGAAATCCATATTGCAGCAGAAACCAGTAAATCTGGTTTTTCTGAAGAAGAGTTAACTGATTTATTAGATATCAAAGCATTTGATACCCTTCAAAACATTCGAATTGTGGGATTAATGGGAATGGCAACAAATACGAAAAGCATTGTTCTTGTCAACAGTGAATTTTCTGGACTAAAACATTATTTTGATGAAATAAAATCCACTTATTTCAAAAGTAATACAGAATTCGGCATACTATCTATGGGTATGAGCAGCGATTATATGATGGCTTTAGAGCATGGCTCTACGATGATTCGTGTTGGTTCTGCAATTTTTGGAGAAAGAGAAATCAAGAAAAATCCGCACGTTCCAATTTAAAACTTCTTTAAGATACTCATTATTTCTCAGTAGAGTTTTCTGAAAAGGTTTCTGTGTAAACATTTTTTTTTATAATACGCAGAGTCCGCTATGCGAGACTCTGATAAAAAAAATCAACAGAATACAGATAAACACAGATTCTGCGGATATTTACAGATTATACTACCTATATCACCCGACCAATCAGTGTTCCAATCTTTTATTAAAAAATAAATTTTAATGACCAAATACTTTTTTGGCAATACTCATCGCTTCGAAGAAAGCATCTTTATCTAGGCCATGTTCTATTTTATTTTCTTCAAAATAGGTCAAAAGATTTTCTGTTGGCATATTTCCCGTTAGTTTATCTGTTGCCATTGGGCAACCACCAAATCCTTTTATAGCTCCATCAAAACGAGTGCAACCTGCGTTCCAAGCAGCTTCCACTTTTTCTTTCCAAGTAGATGGAGTTGTATGTAAATGTGCTCCAAATCCTACCTCAGGATAATCTTCTGCTAAAATGGAAAATATCTCTGTAATTAATTCGGGAGTAGCTACACCAATGGTATCTGAAATGGAAAACTTAGTAACACCTACTTCCAATAATCTATCCGCCCAATGTTCCACTAAAGTAGCATCATAAAAATCTCCATAAGGATTCCCAAATGCCATAGAAATATAACAAACAAAAGTTTGTCCGGAACATTCACAAACATTCATAATTTCTTCTACTCGCATCAAAGAATCTTCAATAGAACAATTGGTATTTCGTTGCTGAAAAGTTTCTGAAATTGAAAACGGATAACCAATATAAGATATTTCATCAAATTCGCTGGCATCCTTTGCACCTCTTGCATTTGCTACTACTACAGACAGTTTTGTATTGGTGTCTTCTAAATTTAACTTGGGGATAATTAGTTTAGTGTCCGCCATTTGTGGAATGGATTTTTCAGAAACAAAACTGCCACAATCTAAAGTATGAAAGCCTACTTTTAGTAAAGCATTCAAATATTCTATTTTTAATTTAGTAGGAATAAAATCTTTTATTCCCTGCATCGCATCGCGCGGACATTCGATAATTTTTACTTTCTGCATACTGCATGAAAATAATAAAAAAATTTTTAATAAAAAATCCCGACTAAAAGTCGGGATTATAAAATTTGATTTTTTATTGTTTCACCACTTTATGATAATAGATTTCATCTTCTACTTTCAAACGTAGGATATACATACCTTTTGCAAAATCATGTAAGTTTATTTCTTCACTCACATTTCTTGTATTCGCA
>JBDKHK010000024.1:0-3953 GCA_039797705.1 Bacteroidota bacterium | reverse complement strand
ATAAATATCATTATAGAAATCATACAACTGCACTCCCTTTGGAATATCGCATTGTTTTATAGTTACAAAGCTATGTAGATTACCTTGATTGGTATTTCTATATCCAATTACTACCTCTTTTATTACAGATAATTGAGAAATATCGTTGTAGCAATCAAACATTTGGTCTGTGTAATCTATCTGAATATAATTATATTCTTCCTCACAACCACCAGATGTATTTATTAATTTACTCCATGCACTTTCGTTATTATCAAAATATACAATCTTAGTTCTAAATTGCCATGTATATCCATTTAATAAATTTCTTCTCTGTTTTAAGTCCTTTTTTAATACTACAGCTGGTGCTGTACTTGATGGCCGACACAATAAATCAATTTGTCTTTCGTGGTGCTTCTGTGGATAAAAGTTTTGTGGAACAATTCTTATAGTAGAACTATTCGTTGTTAAATCGCAAGTATTCGCTTCTTTTTCTGTTAAAATAATAGAACAACTGCAATCTTCAATATCGAAATAATTACTTAATAATGGATTAGATGTTAGGATATTTGACAGGTTTGATAAATATAAACTTGTCAATACTCCATTGTATTTAAATACCAATACATTATAATCAATAATATCGCTATCAATCTGCTGTATCTCAAATATCTTTTTCTTTTTATAATTTAATGCTCTTTCGATATTCAAGTATCGCGGTGAATTATAAGCATCTGTCCAAAAATAGTGTTTATCTTCTAATATTTTAGACTTTGTACCTTTAATCTTGAAGTACCTATGGAATCCTAAAACTTCATTTCCATTGACATCACTATATAATAATTGTATCGGCTCTGCAAATGTTGGATTATACATATAAATACCATGGCCTGCGTTGCTATTCCAGTTTGAAAACAATAAAAATGTTCCAGACGTATTTGTGCAAGAACCAATACACTCATTCGTTCCACTAGGTAGATAATTATTAGGCACCAATAATGTTCCTCTGATATTTACCAAAGCGCCTTTTGATTTATCATTACGCTTTCCACTTCTTACATTAGACATATACATTACTGCACCATCGTCTGTTTTGACATAACGTACTTCTGTATCGCTATCTACAAACTTTGGTAATATCTTTTGTGAAAATTGGTGTCTGCTCATTATCTGTTAATGTTACCTGTGTAAGTGTTTTTCATTTCTACTTTTAACATATCAACTACACTTTTTAAAACTGTTTGCATAGTTAATAAATCTTTTTGTCTGATATATTCTTGTTCGCACATTTTAACATAACTGATTGCACTTGACCTATCAAAAAAGGCATTTTTCCATACCATACCATATAATATAGTATCTTTCATTTCAATAGGAATTTCTGTTTGTCCAGAATCACTTACGCCAGTTGATTTATATTGCAATACAATTTTGTCGCTTGCACAAACAGAGTTTAGGTATATTCTACCGTTCTCAATTTTAAAAAAACCACGACTTCTATATGCAGGCAATGTGTACATGGCACCAAGCATGCGACCTTGATAGAATACATTATTCCACATGTAATAATTTGTATAGCCATCTGGAATACAATCGTTTTGTAGGCATGCGCAATCACTTTCAACCTGTGCTACTACTTCATCCGGATTACAGAAATTAGTATCGACTTCGCGAACACATAAAGTGCTATCATAGTCTAATTCTAAAATTCTATCACAAAAACAGCTTCCTACACGAACATACTGCATATAATTTTCTGGTAATTTAGCCGAATTTGTGTTTGGATCAACATCTAACATTATACTTTGTATAGGCATAAACCCACGCTTACACATTTCTGCAGCAAACGTTTTGCCATAAAGAATATATTTTGCAATGTGAATATCGCTTTTATCATCTTTTGATAATGCAAGTTCTTTCGCGATTGTATGTAGTGTGATACTGCTCATTAACTTACTTTATTGTTGTTTTTATTATCGTTTACCTTATCTTCATCGCCAGCATCTTGTGCTAAAAACCAATTGTAGGTTTGGTCCAATAATAACATTTCTAATTCAGGTTTTATCGCGATTGAAGAACTTGGATTGAAATTACTAAAATTTATGTTCTGTACCAATCTTATTCTAAGATTTTCTACACAATCTTCTAAATCAAAAAATACTAACCTATGTTCTGTATCACAATCTGACACAAATTCATAGGTAAATATATAACCTTGCATCTCACTTAATACATTCGTGGATTTAAAGTTATTTAACTTGCCACTATCTATATATGAGAATGTAAGAAACCTATCTTTTACATAGCTAACTTGTGGTATCATAGAACCTAAAAGCATTAATGGTGCATTTGGTAATACCACATAAAACTCGCCAGGTGTTTCACTTTTGTAAACTTTAGATGTAATCGTTGTATAAATAGTTGGATCAACAGTAGTTCTATCTAAATTGAATGTTTCAAAGAAATCTTTTTTAATTAATAATGGTGCAAGTGAGTTCATTATAAAATAAACTTCTTCCTCTTTAATAGGAAAATCATCTGGAATATCGCCAGATGCAAGTTTTCTCAATATAATCTCTGCTGCTTGTTGGTAGGTCATTATACTCCACTATTTATATTGTTTTGTCCATATTGAACTGAATTTGGATCATCTGTATATTTACCATATTCTTTTACCATGCGTGCTACTATCTCGCCACGCAACATATCGTCAAATTCTACATTCACACTATTTACCGGATCATAAACCTCCACATCATTAACTACTGTATATGCCCATACTGCTTTTGTAGGTCGCTTTAAATATTCTACCTCTATGTATGTTGGTATTTTAGAAAAAAACCTTACTCTCCATCCATCAAAAAATGGTAGATACATAGCCTTTGTAATAATTACACTATTTGAACGCGCTGCCCATTTATCTTCTTCTACCAACTCCATTGGCCCAACATATTTTTTATATGTGGAGGTAGCGGTATTTTGTTGTATAGGCTTACAGCCACATTTATTTAGCCTATCTGCATTTTCTTTATCTTCAACTTTTATGGTTGTATAATATTTTACTGCTGTTTCATAATAGAAATCTGGTGGAAAGTTAGATGCTGGTAAAAACTCTGAATCTTGAATTACTATTCTACCTATTTTTCTGTATGGTGTAAGGTCTGTATGTATTTTTTTTGTGCGCGCATAAGCTATCTTAGGAACTGCAGTAGTGAAATCATATTGCTCTGGCAATCCAAGCCTTTGTTTATACAAAGATTCAACAGCATTGTTAACGAATATATTACGCACCTGTGGAGTTAAATTTCCTTGTTGTGCATAGTTTATCAATGCATCAAAATCTAGCATTATGTCGTTAACGTTTGTCATTGATTATTAAGTTGTTTTATACATGAATGTAAATTGCATTGTAGCGCTTGCTGCATCTGTTGCCGTTGCGCCAACCCTGATATCATTAAAATTTAAACACAATGGTCTATTAAAATTACCACCTCCATATTCAAATGCTAAGAACATTACAACTGGTTCACCTGTATTACTTGGAAGTCCTGATGCTAAAGTAAAATCCGCTGCTTTAGATCCTGAAAAATTTAGCAACATAGATACATAAACCGTATTGTCATTATATAATCTAACATCATTTCTCACAATAGTAATACCCACACCTGCAGTTACCGCACCGGAAATATCAGTATATTGACCTGGTGCATTTGCTGCTACTGTCACATTTGTTGCTGCTAATGCTGTATCAATAGAACAAATCTTATTCATTAATTTGTCCTTTTTCTCAATTTCTGTATCAGTAGAAAGTAAATTTAAACATGCTGGCGGTGTTGTACCATAAAACCAAGATAAACTTACATCTGTCAATAAAAATGGTGTTGGTGTTTCATACACCACAGTACCGCATGCAGCACCGGTTGCTGATTGTGTCGTAATTGTTTGTTGAATTCTTACATTATTCCAATTCGCTG
>JBDKHK010000023.1:0-60472 GCA_039797705.1 Bacteroidota bacterium | reverse complement strand
TCGGTATTGCGAGTTTTTGCCGTAACAAAATCTCAGGAAAACAAAGGTGATAAAATGCATCTATTGTATGATTATTTGACCAGCCACGAATTTAATGAACAATGGAAAGCTATACGGGAAGGCTTTTTATCTATGAAACAATCCATCGATACGGAGCGCAATGCCATGGAAAAACTATGGAAAGCACGCGAAAAACAATTAGAAAAAATCTTGCTAAATGCCTCGCATATTTCTGGCTCTATTGAAGGCATTGCCGGCATGGAAAACATAGATTTGAAATTATTGGGAGATGAATAATAAAGTTATGCCACTACCCGATACATTACACAACATTTAGCACTTGCTCTTTTATTTTTTCTAATTCATCTTTCATCTGCACGACCAATTTTTGCATATTGGCATCATTTGATTTGGAGCCTATCGTATTAATTTCTCTGCCAATTTCTTGCGCAATAAATCCTAATTTTTTGCCTTTTTCTATATTGCCGACTTCTAATATTTCTTTAAAATATAAGATATGAGAATCTAATCTCACTTTCTCTTCGTTGATATCCATCTTCTCCATGTAGTAAATTAATTCTTCTTCCAAACGTGTTTTATCGATCGCTTTATCCGGAAACTGTGTGGAAATCAATTGATTTAATTTGTCTTTTATTCTGGAAACTCTTTCAACCTCAAAAGGAATTAGTTGTTCTTTGTGTTGTTGAATAAGAAATATCCTTTCCAACAAATCTTCTTTTAGGCGAGCACCTTCCGTTTGCCTAAAATGATTTACATTGTCTAATGCCTTTGTAATAGCTTGAAACAGAGCAGCAAAATCATCATCGTTTAACTCTGATAATTCTGTTTTATTAATGTCTTGAAATCGTAAAATGGCAGGTAAAATATCTCCTATCGGAATGTTTTTACGTTTAGAAAATTCAGAAAGTTGGGTATAATAATTTTCTATCGAATTAAAATTTAATCCTCCATTTCCACTGGTCGATTTATCTTCATGAAAATAAATATCTACCTTTCCTCGTATCAATTTTTCAGCAATTAATTTACGCAACTCAATTTCTTTGCCTCTTAACTCGGCTACTGTTCTAAAGTTCAAATCTAAGGATTTGCTATTCAGTGATTTTATTTCGATGATATAGGATTTTTCTCCCAATTTGATGGAAGATTTTCCGTAACCTGTCATGGAGTAGAACATAGTTGATTTATGATTTAAGAATTAAGATTTATGATTTATGAATTACGAATTAAGAATTAAGATTTAAGAATTAAGAATTACGATTTATGAATTACGATTTACAATTTACAAGTACTAGATGCACAATATTGTACAAAATTAAAAATCTTTACTTAGGGAGAAATGCCAAATTGGTTTTTTATTAAAACTCAATCCATCGTATCCAAATCCAGTGTCTAAGCGAATAAAATAACCTAATATATTGGTTCTAATGCCGCCACCCGTTCCAAACACAAATGGATTTCTATAATAATTTACAGTAACTACTATTGGATTTTTGTTAGAAGTTACTACCTCATTGCTTAAGGCATTTTTTGCATTAAATGGATTCATCAAATTGTAGGCAATGCCTGCATCGAAAAATCCTACTAATTGAAAATCACGAAGGAAAGCAGACTTTAAAGGTTTTTTGGCAAATAGTGAAAAAACAGGTACGCGCAATTCGGAATTCCATAATAGATAATTATTGCCGTTTCGAATATTTTGAGGCAAGCCACGCAAATTGGTTACAGGTGCTTGCAGCCCATAATTTTGATTGCTGGCTATCGGAATATCATTGGCATATTTGGGATTCAACCAAGTATCAACTCCACCGAGAAAATACAGTATTTTTTGTTGTCCAAAAGAAGATGCACCGGCAAAACGATTTGCCCAAATAATATTTCTATAAATTTTTTGATAATGACGAATGTCAAAACCAACATTAAAAATTGCTGATTTTTTTTCATTGATATTATAAAAAAATTCGGAATATAATTTATATCTAAATCCATTTAAAATATTAAATTGAATTTCTTTGGAGTTATCCTGTACAAACTCTAACCTGCCCGACAGCCAATTTTCTTTAACGTCTTTTAATTGCCGGCTAATTTCATCTGTATAAGAAATATCCAAGCGTTCATTTCGGTAAGACACAGACCATTTCAAACTTTTAGTAATATCAAAAGGATAACTAAAAGCTGTTTCAAAAAAATTCGTTCTTGTTTTTCCTGAATAAACAAATGGCAATATATTTCCGTTGATGTCACTTACGTTAAAGTTAATTTTGTCCGATTTGCGATAATATAAAATACTTTTGTCTATACGTTTTTTTAGGTTTATATATTTCACATACGTTTCAAAACCTTTGAAGTCAAAAGGAATTCGAAAACCCCCAATAATTTTATGATCCTCCATTAAATCACTTACGCCAAAATTTATCATTCCGCCTAAATATGGGAAATTATAACTACCTAAATTTTGTTTGAAACTTTGATAGTTTTGTGTCATTATGCTATTATCCAATTGTGTGACCACATAATCGGAAGTAAATTTTGCTCGATAATGCAGAATGCGAATTTTTCGACCTGTTGTTTGGTCAACATTTACAGTACTAACGGGTACTGGTGTATTTTGTAAAAAGGGTGGCGGTTCTTCCTCTGTAGATGCTGACGGCACACTATCCGATGGATTTTTCGAAAGAAGGACAGAATCTTTCAAGACTGTTTCCGAATAAGTGCCATCTGGTTGAAGGGTGTTGTTATAATTAGATTCAAAAAAATATCGAGAAGGTTGTGTGTATAAACTATCTAAAGTAATTGTATTTTCCTGAGTAATTATGGGGGTAATTTTTCCTTTTTTTGTAGAAGTAGAGGTGGGCTTACTGGCAGCATCCAAAGGGGTGGATGTTAAAATATTTTCGGTATGAAATCTTCTAAATGAGGTTTCTGTTAATGCTCCCAATGTTTTGTAATTTAGGATGGTATCTTGTTCTTTTGGGTGGATGTATAAAAGAGATTTATGTTTTTTATTATCTCCAAAATACTGATAGCTATTTTGGTGTGCAACATTAAGCCGTTGGATTCCTCTAGAATAATTTGAAAGAGGAAAAGTCTTTCCTTGTAGTTTATACACCTCCACTTCTTGCTTAATGCTTTGCATAGAATCGGTGTATTCATTTACAGTTATTTCTATAGAATCTTTTCCTACATATATGCTATCCAATGTTCCTGCGTATTGATTGGATATGCCGTTTTCATCACTTAAAAATGTATAGTATTGATTAGAATAATTTCCTATTGCTTTTTCGTTTGCAAAGGGTGTTTGTGTTATTCTTGCTAAATCTGTTCCTTTTTTATTTAAATCATAGAAAAATAAATCTAAGGTTTGTGTTGGCAAAATAGCATCCATATTTTCAAGATAAAATTTATCTTCTTGCCGATTGGAAGAAAACAATACGCCATCCGTTCCATTCCAATTTATATATACAGGATTTAAATCGTCGTATAAATCATTATTTAATTGCGTGGTGGTAGCGTTAGAAACGTTATATAAATACAAATCGGTTTGTCCTTTATTTTGTCCGGATACTATCAAAACATTGGGATTGTTGGTATAATCTGCCCCATGGATTTTTTGAAATTTAATAATATTTTTCTTTGTGGTGGTTTTTTTATCTAAATCCATTTGACGCAACCGTATAATATCTTTTTTCTCTGAGATGACGGCTAAGGTATGCCCTGTTTTTGTCCAAGTCAAAATTGGATAGGACTTATCAAATGGATATTGATCGGAACGGAAACCACCTTTGGCAATTTTTTTTGATTTTTTAGTTTGTAAATTTTGTAAAAAGATTTTATAAAAACCACCGTCAAAGGCTGCATAAGCTGCATATTTTCCATCAGGGGATATTTTCATGTCTCCAATTTCACTGTTATTTCTTTTCTTTAATCTGATGCTTGCTAATCCAGCAGTACTGTCTCTGTCTTTATTATCTAATTCGTATCTACTCGAATAAAAATCTTTCCAATCTCGCATTAAATCATCTATCGAGCGGTTAACGGCATACGCCAATCCTTTGCTGATACTGTGATTGACGCGCGTAACATATAATATATTGGAAATAGCATCTTTACCATACATTGCATTTATCATATACCAAAAGGAATGTCCCGCAAATTCAGCGTCTATATTTACTAATCGATTAAAATCTGTTTTCTTGGTGGTTAGCAAATAATGCTTTAAACGTGCATCCAATTCTGTATTCCATGTTTCGCCCATGTATGCTGCTAATCCATTTTTATACCATTCGGGCAACACTAAGAAAATTGCATTTTGAATTTTTTGTCCAAAGCTGCTGCCCGACATCATTTGTCGGATGTATAAAGCCGATAATCCTTTTAGCAAATCTCTTTGTAAATGGCGATGATTGCCATCATAATGCAAGAATAATTTATTATCATGCAAGATTGCTGTACCTCCAATATTATAATCTTCTTGCCCTAACCCGATATTAGTTTGTGCTAAATCTGAAATGTCATTATATACTAAAATATCTACTTGCGAACGAAAATGAAAATCCATTTGCTTGTCTAATTCTTTCAGTTTCATTTCTGCCACTGTCCAAACAAATTTTCCTATTTCTTGCCCACCTGGGTAAAAGTAAATTGTAAAATTATCGGTGTTATAATATTGCCAGTCAAAGCGATGATATTGCACTCTATTTTGACCAAATTGAACTTGGGTGGTTTGTGCTTGTAATTGATAAATTCCAACTATATTTCCAAAAAATAAAATGAAAGATAATTTCAAAATGTTTTGAAATAAAGATTGCTTATTTTTACCAAAATACTTTTGAGGTATGGTCATAATCTCTTCTCCTTTTGGAGTGTATCAAAAATAATCTAACTGAACATTACAAAGTAAATAAATCTTATGGATAACGCAAAGATAAAGACAAATGTTGTATCATTTTGTTTCAATCCTTTTCAAGAAAACACTTATATCCTCTCTCATGCTAATAAAGATTGCTGGATTATAGACCCAGGGTGCTATACATTGCAAGAACAAAAAAAATTAACCAATTATATTGAACTCCATCAATTAAAGCCAGTTAAGTTATTAAATACACATTGCCATTTGGATCATATTTATGGAAATAAGTTTATTGCTACAGAATATAATCTCGAATTGGGCATTCATCAAAAAGAATTATTTATTTTACAAAATGCTGCGGTTGCTGCCAATATGTATGGAATGAAAATTCCAGAAAAACAAGAGCCGGGTTATTTTATTTCGGAAAATGAACTATTGATATTAGGAAATGATACTGCTTTTGAAATATTATTTACGCCGGGACATTCTCCTGGAAGTGTTTGTTTTTCTAATGTAGATGAAAAATATGTCGTAGTAGGGGATGTATTATTTATGGGAGGTATCGGTCGCACTGATTTGCCCGGTGGTGATTACGATACGCTTATAAAATCTATTAAAACTCAACTTCTGCCTTTGGATGAAGAAACTAAGGTATATAATGGGCATGGCCCAAGTACCGTTATTGGAGTAGAAAAAAGAAGTAATCCATTTTTGAGATAAATTGAAATCAATATGGAAATACTTTCATAAACTCATCTGCCAATTGTTTGCTTTTGGCTTCGATAGAAAAATAATAGAAATTGCGTGTCCATGCAAATAGAAATCCGGATTCGCCATTCATTAATAAGTATTTATTACTACTATTGGTATTTTGTTGTTTTATTTCATTTTTTTTACCACTGATGGCATCATCATAAATATTTGTCCAGGCGGTACTTAATTCTAATTGACTATATGCTTTCCCAAAGGTTATAAACACCCTGTTTTTTCGATTGGTATAAAATACTTTTCCCATTTCTCTTCCTATCACAAAATCGTGAAATGCATAACGCTCCCATTCTCCTAATTTTTGTGGCAATATTTTATCAAATTCATCACCTAAAGGAAATTTCTTTTTATTTACGTTGTAGGGAACAGATTGAGCAAATGCAAAGACATTAAAAAATATAAAAAATATAGCAAGTATTTTTTTCATTATTCTACTGTTACAGATTTGGCTAAATTACGGGGTTGATCAACATCGCAGCCTCTTAAAACTGCTATATGGTAGGCTAATAATTGCAATGGAATTACCGTTAATATTGGAGTAAATGGTTCGACGGTATAAGGTATTTGAATTTCAAATTCTGCCAATTTGCCTATTTCTGTATCTCCTTCTGTAACAACCGTAATTAATCGTCCTTTGCGTGTTTTTACTTCTTCTACATTGGATAAAACTTTTTCGTAATGCTGTGTTTGAGGGGCCAAAATGACTACCGGCATATTTTCATCTATCAATGCGATGGGGCCGTGTTTCATTTCTGCTGCGGGATATCCCTCTGCATGTATATAAGAAATTTCTTTCAATTTAAGTGCGCCTTCTAAGGCTACTGGAAAATTAAATCCTCTTCCTAAATACAAGAAATTAGTGGCATGTTGAAACGTTTCTGCAATTTTTTGGATATAAGCATCTGCTTCCAAAATTTTTTCAATCTTTTCTGGTAATGCTTCTAATTCTGTAATATATTCGTGAAATTGAGATTGCGATAAAGTCCCTTTCAGCTCTGCCAATTGCAAGGCTATTAAAGCTAAAATACTTACTTGTGTAGTGAATGCTTTAGTGGAAGCCACTCCGATTTCGGGCCCTGCGTGCGTATAAGAACCTGCTTCTGTCATGCGGGAAATGCTGGAGCCTACTACATTGCAAATTCCAAAAGTCAATGCGCCTTTAGATTTTGCTAATTCTAATGCAGCTCGCGTATCAGCAGTTTCACCAGATTGAGAAATAGCAATTACAACATCATTTTCTGTAATGATAGGATTTCGATAGCGGAATTCACTGGCGTATTCCACTTCTACATTTATACGGGCTAATTCTTCGATAAGGTATTCGCCAATTAAACCCGAATGCCATGAGGTACCACAGGCTACAATAGTAATTTTTTGTGCATTTCTAAAACGTTGCTCATACTCTCTAACGCCGCCTAAATTCACCCAAAATTGCTGACTGTCTATTCTACCTCTGATGCTATTTTTTATTGCCGATGGTTGTTCGTGGATTTCTTTCATCATAAAATGTTCAAATCCACCTTTTTCTATCTGTTCTAATTTTAATTGAAGTTCATTGATGTACGGAACATGCACAGAATTATCTTTTATAGATCTTACTTCTACACTACCGTTTACATTCAATATAGCCATTTCATTATCTTCTAAATAAGAAACTTTTTTAGTATGTTCTATCAGTGGTGAGCCATCTGAGGCTACAAATAATTCATTATCTCCAAACCCAATTACCATTGGGCTGCTTAATTTAGCTGTTATTAATTTATCAGGATTACTTTTAGAAATTACAACAATGGCATACGCACCAATCACTTCATTTAATGCCAAACGAACTGCTTCTGATAATTCAACTTTTGCATTTTTATAAATATCATCTATTAAGTGTACTAATACCTCTGTATCTGTTTCTGAGCGGAAAACATATCCTCGTTGTTGCAACTCTGCTTTTAAAGAATAATAATTTTCGATGATTCCATTATGAATAACGGCAATATCACCATTGGTATTAAAATGAGGATGCGCATTTACATCGTTGGCTTCGCCATGTGTAGCCCAACGAGTGTGTCCGATTCCTACATTTCCTGAAATATCATTACCCTTGGCTTCTTCCTCTAGGTTGACAACCTTTCCTTTTTTCTTATAAATATTTAATTTATTGCTATCGCTTAATAAAGCAATCCCAGCACTATCGTACCCGCGGTATTCTAGTCTTTTTAATCCATTAATAATAATTGGGAAGGCCTGCTTTTTACCAATATAACCTACAATTCCGCACATATAAATTTAATTTTTGTAAAGAGAAACAAATATTATACCGATTTTGCTGGGAAATTAATAAACTAATTTTATTTTATTAAGGTATAAGTCAGATTTAATTTCAATTTGTATTTTGGATCAGAGTAATTTGGTCCTGCTACTATCACTCTCGAAGGCACATATCCAATATTTAACAGAGTATTATTAACAGAACTGTTTAATATATTTATTGCAGGATCCGTTCCTGCAAACCTATACGTTGCTAAATATAAATCTGTATTATTTTCGGAACCCGAAGATATCGCTTGCACATATTTTGATATATTAAAATTATAAACTGCTATTTTATTACCATATACATCTCTTCCTGATGTATCTGCAATTCCTGCACCATCTCCTGTTGATATAATATCTAAATTTCCCGCTGTATTTCTTTTTAATATAATAAAATAGGATGGCTGAGTAAATGCAATATTTGAATTTTGTATGATTTGTGAAACTGATATCATTGCTTTATTTACTGCTACCTTACCCAGATTTGTTAATGTTGGCATGGATAATTTCATTAATGCACCTCCTTGTCCTAACACATAGTTTATTGAGTCTGAATTTTCACCAGAACTAATAACATTATTTACTGTTGAGTTCAATGTGTTGGAGAATAAATTAACGCCATTCACTCTAGTTCCTGCAACGCCATTTACATATTTCACAATAGAAGAATACAACCTCATTTCTTTAGGAGCATTATATTTATCTTTATAAAAAATCACTATTGAAGTAAAATTTGAACCTGTATTTATTTCAGCCATTGCTTTTCCTGCATTATCTGAGTTAGCTACTAAAATACCTGGAAATGCATTTTTAAACAGAGAAGAATCTCTCAATACATTTCGGCCTAAATCAATAATATTATTCCCAAAAGATGAGTTTAGTTTTATTCTCATAATCCCAGGCAATCCTACTGAATCTGTACGGGTCATGTGTACCCAATTGGTTGTTGGGGTAAATAGATAATCATTTGCCGTACCTAAAACACTTCCTCCGGTAAATCCAGTTGCATTGGAATAATAAATTTGCGTTTCATTGATTTTATTCGGTAAAGTAGTTACTTCAAAATTTTGAGGAACTGTTGTATCTCCATAAACAGAAGAGTAATTCATAAACAGCACCACCGAGTCTATGGTGTAAGTGGTATTTAAAGAGTCGTCATACACGCCGGTTGGTTTATCAAATTCAATTGCAATGCTGGCTTTTTGAATACCAAATTTACTATCATTAATAACACCTAAATAATTTATAGCGAGCTTATCTGTTCTTAAAAAGGTATCTGCTATTGTTTTTCCGTTAATAGTAAAAGTGTCTGTATATTTTACATTTAATAGGTCATCTCCAGGTAAAATATCAGCGCCAATACTACTTTCTTTTTTACAACTGGAAGATAGAATTGTTAATAGCGTAACGAAATAGATTAAATATTTATTTTTCATTGACAAGTTTGGAAGCGATTATTGTAATAATGATTGATAAAACTCTGAGTAGGTGGTTAAGATATTATCTAATGGCTGATACTCTAAAAATGGTTTTTTGCCAACAGATTTTTTTATGCTTTTTAAGTCTATGCTTTCAGAGCCTTGGATTACAGCATCAGCATATTGAACGCCTCCCAAAACCAACGACTCATTAGTTAAATCTTTAAACGCCGCCAAGTCTTTTTCTTTTATTTCATCCCCAATCAAAGCAGTTTTTAAGAAACTTTTGTTTAATTTTTCTGAAAAATCATTTTCATAAACACTATACACCATTTTAGTATTGGCAAATACAGGATCTTTAGCAAATTGTGTTTTCAAATATACTGGAATCAAGCTGGTCATCCATCCGTGGCAGTGAATGATATTTGGGTGCCATCCAAATTTCTTAACCGTTTCTAAAGTTGCTTTGCAGAAAAAAACCATTCGCTCTGCATTATCTTCAAAGAATGTTTCATCTTCTTCTCTAAAGACAGATTTACGTTTAAAAAATTCTTCATTATCTAAGAAATAAACCTGTATTCTTGCTCCTGGCAAGGATGCTACTTTAATTATCAATGGATAGTCATCATCATTGATAATAATATTAATTCCTGATAAACGAACTACTTCATGTAATCGGTTTCTGCGTTCATTAATTATTCCAAATCTTGGCATTAAAATTCTTACTTCTAATCCGTTATCATTAACATAAGGGGCTAATTTTTTAACTATATTTCCTGCTTCTGATAATACCAAATAAGGATCTAACTCTTGAGTTACATACAATAATTTCTTCCTTTCCATACGCCGCTTTTCTGTTAAATTTTAATTTTATGATAAAATAGTGTGCAAAGATACGAAATTAAAGCGGTATAATTGCTTTAGAATATACGACCGAAGAATATTTTAAGTATTCTTTACACTTATAGCTAAAACAATAAATATCAAGGTTTTCTAATGTTTTTGAGGATTTAATCGCAGAAATCTAACTTATAAACTCCATCATTGTGCAAGTTTTTCAAACAGCCATCGAACTCCAAAATTACTTATTGAATATCAATAAATTAGAAGAAAAAACTATTGGTTTTGTTCCCACCATGGGAGCTTTACACGAAGGGCATCTTTCACTAATCAGGGCATCCAAAGAGAAAACTACTTTAACGGTTTGCAGTATTTTTGTAAATCCTACTCAGTTTAATGATAAAAAGGATTATGAAAAATACCCTATTCACTTAGACAGAGATTTGGAAATGCTTTTGACGGTTGGCTGTGAGGTGGTATTTGTTCCTTCTGTCGAAGAAATATATCCCGTTGGGACACACGATAAAACATCGGTTGATTTAGGATTTATCGGAAAAACCTTAGAAGCAGCTCACCGCCCCGGACATTTTGAAGGTGTTTTGCAGGTAGTAAAGCGGCTGCTGGATATTGTTCAACCTGATTTTTTATTTTTAGGACAAAAAGATTATCAGCAATGCATGGTCATTTCAAAACTGATTGAACATTACCAATTGCCTACCCAACTAATTATTGGTGCAACAAAACGGGAGGAAGACGGACTGGCTATGAGCAGCAGAAATGCAAGATTAAATCCAGAAGAAAGAAAAACAGCCATCAAACTATCTCAAGCATTATTTTATTTAAAAGAAAATATGGAGCAAATTCCAATGACTGAGTTAATCCAAGAACAAATCAATCATTTAAGCGAAGATTCTACTATAAAAGTGGAGTATTTATCCATCGTAAACGGAAAAACTTTAGAGCCTGTGGATACTTATCAAAAAGAAATGCCTTTGACAGCATTAATTGCAGCAAAAGTGGGCGAGGTAAGATTGATAGACAACATCATTCTTCAATAAATTACTACGTTGTTAATCAATAGTTTCGTTTTTTCTTAATCCTTATATAATTTGATTTTTCGTAAATATCTATAACTTTGTATCGAAAATAAAGAAATGTTAGTATCCGTTTTTAGAGCAAAATTACACCGTGTTGTTGTTACAGAAGCAAACCTCAATTACATGGGAAGCATTACCATTGATGAAAACCTATTGGACGTCTCTGGTATTATTCCAAATGAGAAAGTGCAAATTGTTAATATAAATAACGGCGAACGTTTTGAAACGTATGTCATCAAAGGCGAGCGTGGTTCCGGACAAATTTGTTTAAATGGCCCAGCCGCCAGAAAAGTGCAACTCGGCGATAAAATCATCGTAATTGCGTATGGTATGCTTTCTTTAGAAGAAGCTAAAAACCACACCCCTGTTTCTGTTTACGTGGACGAAAACAATCAGGCATTGCCACATTAATTTTGTACCTTCGTTTCCCATGAAGAATGCAAAAACTTTTATCAAAATAATCATCTCTTTAGGCTTAGGTATTGGACTAATTATATGGTTTTGGAACAGTATGTCCGAAGCCGACAAAGAAGAAACGATTCTTGCTTTTAAACGTGCCAATTATTTCTGGGTTCTACTGGCACCACTAATTGGTTTTTTAGCCAATTTTATCCGCACACAACGTTGGCGATTAATGTTAAGACCACTTGGATACAATCCAAATTATTGGAATACCTTTCACTCCGTAATGGTAATGTATTTCTTCAATCTTTTTGTTCCAAGATTAGGCGAAGTTACGCGCTGTACCATGCTGGCAGAATATGAAAAAGTTCCAGTAGAAAAATCTATCGGAACCATGGTGACAGAACGCTTATTGGATGTCATCTGTTTAGGCGGTGTTTTCTTGTGTATTCTTCTTTTTTTAGGACAAGAAAATTTCAATTCTATTTACAACGAATTTCAGCAACTTACGGCAGGCATAAAAGGTGGAACATTGTCTATCATTTTAAAATATGCAGTTCCGGTTTTATTAATAGTGGGCATCGGAGGTTTTTCTGTATGGTACATTCAAAAAAACGGATTTCAAGAATTAAAAGAACTTATTTTATCGAAAATTAAAAGTTTATTTTTTTCTATTTTATCTATAAAAGATATAAAAGAAAAACCACAATTTATATTGCTCACTATCAGCATGTGGTTGGCTTATTTAGTGATGTTTTATGTAAATTTTAAAGCACTGCCCGAAACCTTTAATTTACCTTTTGTAGCTGCATTGGTCTGTTTGTTTTTTGGCTCAATATCTGTTGTACTCACGCCGGGAGGCATTGGAATTTTCCCAATTGTAATCCAAGCTATTTTAGTGGCTTTTACTATTAATCCAAGCATTGCATTAGCTATAGGAATGATAGCTTGGGCGGTGCAAACAGTGGGTGTTTTAGTAGGCGGTGTTATTTCGTTGATTTTATTAAATTTAACCAACAGAAAATAATTTTCCATTTTTCTTTTACATTAAATACAAATGGATATTCAGTCATTTTTAAATTCTATCCAAAGCCATCAAAAAGTAGTATTTACGAATGGTTGTTTTGATTTATTACACGAGGGACATTTACATTTATTAAAGGAAGCCAAAAAACTTGGAGCTATTTTAATTGTTGGGATAAACGATGATGCTTCTGTAAAAAGGTTGAAAGGCGAAACACGTCCCATAGAGACTTTAGCCGTTAGAATAAAGCATTTAGAAGACACCAAAATTCCTGATTTTATAATTTCATTTTCAGAAGATACTCCACTGCAACTTACAGAAAAAATAAGACCTTCAATTATTGTAAAAGGAGGGGATTATAAAAAAGAAGAAATTGTAGGAAATACAATTGCAGAACAAGTGATGATTATTCCATTATTAGAGGGTTTTTCTACCACTAAGATTATTGAAGAAAGAAATTTATAGGTTCAGATAAAAAACAATTTACAATTCTCGAATTAAAATAAACACAGATAAAATGAGTGCGTCATAGCGAGGAGGAACGACAAAGCTATCTCTTCTTTTTAGATTGCTTCACTACGTTCTCAACGACCGGGACATTTTGAGTTTTCTGAAAATCCTAAAATTCCTGAGTATCTTGATTTAGATATTTGAATTTTCTTTAGTAGTTTAATCCAAATGCCCACAAAGGTATCACATTCTGATAGCCATATTCTATATCATCTTTTACAATAAATGATTTATTATCTTGCTTAATTTGTCTTTGTTGTTTGTTTTTACCGCCAATTTCAAATGTGTAATCGCCAATAATAAAATCAGCATTTTGGGAAGCAATAATATTATGCTGATTGCTCATTTGATTAAAAAAAACGGTTTCTCTAATATTCCCAATATTAGACTGCTCTCCAACTAAATTGTAAATCAGATTGGTATTATCTAAATACACTTTATCAACCTTGCCTAATCCACGTAAACCACTTGTTTCATCCCGGAGTTGCCCAATAAGACCTGCCTTCTCCATATATTGAAAATAATCGTCTAATGAATTTCTGCTCACACCAATCAGCTCTGAAATTTTAGAAAAATTTGGTTTAAATGGTACACTTTCCGCAATAATAGACAGTAAACGTTTTAATTTTCTGCCGGTCCCTATATTTAAGTTGGCATATTGAGGAATATCTGTTTCTAAAGTTTGAACAATAATTTGTCCAAGACGTAAATCAAATGCTTCCTCCAGCCCAAATGGATAATAACCACGTTTCAGATAGTCTTTAAAAAAAGGTAAGGGATGTTTAATTTCAGAAAGTTTTACCTCATTTTTAATAATTTGCTCTAATGGGTAAATATCAACATCATAATTATGAAATAATTTCAGATATTCTCTAAACGAAAGCCCTTGCAGATGGTATATAATTGCACGGCGACTCAAATCTGCGGAACCTTTGAGAATATCTAAAACCGAAGAACCTGTAAAAATTATTCTTAATCCAGGAAATGAGTCATAAATATTTTTTAATTCCTGAGACCAGTCAGCATATTTATGAATTTCGTCTATAAATAAATATTCGCCGGCTGACTTATAAAAATTATCGGCTAAATCAATTAATCTATTTTCTCCAAAATACATATCATCTGCCGATACATACAAAGCCTTCTTAGTATCTAAATTTTCTTTGATATATTGCAAAATCATAGTTGTTTTTCCGACGCCACGACTACCGATAACTCCTGTCATTCGACTATTCCAAACAACTTTACCATACAAATATCGCTTAAAATCCATTGTTGTATGCTGTAATAATGTTTCATATTTTTGATAAAGCTTTTGCATAATTCTTAATTTAGCATCTACAAACTTACGTAAATTGCACAACAAAATCAACAAAATAATAGATAAATGATTATTCTGTTGTGCATTTTAACTTAATTGAACTTTGTAACTGGAGTTCAGATTAATAATTATGGAAAAAAATAGTTGATTATTGTTAAAGAAATCTCTTCCTTTAATTCCTTTTCAAATTATCTCCTTTTCAAATTAAAATCGTATTTTCGCAATCTCAAATTTCAATAAAATGAATTTTCAACTTACCGAAGAGCATCAGCAAATACGTGAAATGGCACGCAATTTCACGCAAAATGTATTGAAACCGGGCGTTATTGACCGTGATAGAGACATGATTCATCCAACAGAATTTTTAAAACAAATGGGTGAGCTTGGTTTTATGGGCATGATGGTGGACACCAAATACGGTGGCGGTGGCATGGATGCTGTTTCGTACTGCATTGCTATGGAAGAAATTTCCAAATTAGATGCTTCTTGTTCAGTGGCCATGTCGGTAAATAATTCGTTGGTTTGTTGGGGATTAGAAGCTTATGGAACGGAAGAGCAAAAACAAAAATATTTAGTTCCTTTAGCATCTGGTAAAAAATTAGGTGCGTTTGCATTAAGCGAACCGGAAGCCGGAAGTGATGCCACTTCTCAAAAAACAACTGCCGAAGACAAAGGAGATTATTATTTATTAAACGGTACAAAAAACTGGATTACTAACGGTGGGAAAGCCGACACCTATTTAGTAATTGCTCAAACACATCCTGAAAAAGGACATCGAGGAATTAATGTATTGATAGTAGAAAAGGGAATGCCGGGTTTTGAAATTGGTGCAAAAGAAGACAAATTAGGTATTCGTGCTTCTGATACACATTCTTTATTATTTACAGATGTGAAAGTGCCAAAAGAAAATAGAATTGGTGAAGATGGATTTGGATTCAAATTTGCAATGAAAACACTGGAAGGCGGGAGAATTGGTATTGCAGCACAAGCATTAGGCATCGCAGCCGGTGCGTATGAGTTAGCAGTGGAATATGCAAAAGTGCGCAAAGCATTTGGAACTGAAATTGCAAACCATCAGATTATTCAATTTAAGTTGGCAGACATGGCAACACAAATTGAAGCAGCACGTTTATTGGTATATAAAGCAGCTTGGTTGAAAGACCAACATCAGGATTATGCGATTGCTTCTGCTACTGCAAAATTATTTGCATCAGAAGTGGCAATGCATGTAACAACAGAAGCGGTTCAAGTGCACGGTGGCTATGGATATGTAAAAGAGTATCATGTAGAGCGATTAATGCGTGATGCAAAAATTACTCAAATTTATGAAGGAACATCCGAAGTGCAACGGATTGTTATTTCGAGAGGAGTTCTTACAGGAAAAATATAAAAAAGTAGTAGGATAAAAGTAGCAAGTAGTAAGAATAAAAGGATTAGTACTTGATACTCACTACTTACTTCTAAAAAGGAGACGTGTCCGAGTGGTTGAAGGAGCACGCCTGGAAAGTGTGTATATGGGAAACTGTATCGTGAGTTCGAATCTCACCGTCTCCGCAAAAACGTTATAACTTGTTGATTTACAATTAGCTGTAGCATTTGGTGTCGCAATTTCTGCGCTTACAATAAACTTAAATCTGATTTTGCTGGTGGTTGCTGTGGCATTATTTGTGCTTGGCGCGTTCTTTGCCGGTTTTTACTGTGTTCACATAAATTTTTAACAAAAAACCGCCAGGCGCTACGAACACAGTACCATAAGGTAGAGATAAGTTTCTGAAACGCTCGCCTGGCTTATTGTTAATAAATTTTGATTTGATTTTCATAATGTTGTTTCGCACTTCAAATACGGCAAAAGAAATACCAAAGTGCAATTTTTTTTTTAGAAAAAAATTATTAGAATAGTTTTTTGAATGCCGTAGTAGAAATAACCGGAATTGGTGTTTCTTTAAAATTCAACAGTTTTTTATCGCCTGTTACCAAGGTAGATTTTGTACTAAGGCATAATGAAAATAGATAATCGTCTTTTATATCTGGGCTCCCTTTGTATTGTCGTGTTTTTTTTACATTTTTGGTAAACAGGTGAATTGCTTCTAAATAATCATTACTGGTGTATTTCAGATATTTTTTAATATGGTTTCTTTGTAATACATCTATTATTTCGGCTTCCAGTTCTCTGCAGAAGATTATTTCAATATCATTGAGAACTATGTATTCTGTTAAATCTGCTAATTTCCCATTAATAATATAGCTGATATATACATTACAATCAAGAACGTATTTGTTTGCCTGCATTGTATCGTTTTTTTCGAACATCTCTGACAATGGCTACAATTTCATTCATTGTAATATTATTTTTTTTAACGCCACTATCTAATTTTCGGGCTTTTTGTATAATGGCTTCTTTTTCCAATACTTTTAACAGTGCCTTTTGCTTGGTTTCAGGCATTTGCTCTATGTAATCTGTAATTTTACTTACTATTGGTGATTGAAAAAACATACTCAAATGTAATACTTATTGTTGTAAAATGCAACCGGCATAAAAAACGCACCTCCTAAGAAGTGCGTTCATTTATGAAACCGAAACCACTCGATTTTTTTCAATTCGACTGGAACGAATTTATTTTTTATTTAAACCAAAAAACACGCTTTTAAACGTGTTTTTTGCCTCATAATTTGTATTTCTACCAAAACATACAAATATCTAAGATAATTTAGGAACGTTAAAACCTGATTTTTTAAGGCGTTGCCGTCCCGATGCAGTAGATAATAATTTTCTCATTTCTGATTCAAACTTTTTTAAAAATGCTTCTTTTTCTTTTTTTTGCATTTTTTCTATTATGTTTTCATCATAGTCAATTTTACTTTTTTGCTACACGCTTGCGAGTAACTTTTGCCGTGCGCCGCACTTTAGACAGTTTGCGTTTTAATACTTTATCCTTGCGCTCTATCTTTGAAACTTCTTTTTTTAAGGCTTTTATAGCTTTTTCTTGTTTGGTTATTTTCGCTCTTAATAAACCTCTGTTGGCTATTTTCTTTATACTCACCTTGCGTTTTTTAGGTGCTTTTTTTTAGCTGTAGTAGCGCGTTTTTTGGGTGCTGTTTTTTTTGTTGTTGTTGCCATGTTTTATTTTTTATTCTGAATAAATTACAAAAGGTGTTGGAGTGTCTAATGATACCGGGCGCACGGCTATTTCTGTGTTTCTGTCATCTAAAACACGGAAAATAATTAACCGTCCGGCGGTTATTACTTCTACTCTATAATCGTTTGCCTCAACGGTTGTTTTAGAGATAGTTTGATAAGGTATTTTATAGGTCTGTTTTAATTTGTCGTTAGAAAAAACACTTATCTCATCGTCTCCGCAAAAACGTTGTAATAAAAAAAAGAGAGGCTGCATCTTTCGATACAGCCTCCTCTTTTTCAATTTTACAATTTTCTATTGCCAGCCTCCACCTAAACTTCTGTAAACATCAACAACTGCATTTAATTGATCTTTTTTAGTATCAATCAATTCCAATTTTGAATCTAATGCATCACGTTGTGTCATTAGCACTTCAAAATAATCTGCTCTGGCAGATGTAAATAAATCATTTGCCACCTGAACAGACATGTATAATGCATCCATTTGTTTGGATTTTAAATCATAACTTCTTTCTAAATTATCTACTTTAGAAAGCTGTGTATATACTTCATAATATCCATTTAAGATATTTTTTTCAAATGTATAAACCGCTTGTTTTTGACGGGCATTCGCGCTTAAATATTCAGCTTTGATAGCATTTTTATTTATTAGTGGCCCTAATAAACCTGCCGCTAAGGAACTAAAAATAGATTCTGGAATTTTTATCCAAAAAGCAGGATTAAATGCATCCAAACCTATGCTTGCAGATATTTTTAAAGAAGGATAAAATTCTGCTTTCGCCACTTTTACATCTAACTTAGAAGCATCTAATTGAAATTCCGCCTGTTTGATATCTGGTCTGTTTTGCAACAATTGCGCTGGGATTCCAGCATATACAATTGGTGGTATCATTTGCTCAAAATTATCTCTGTTTCTTGGTATCTCTTGTGGAAAGCGACCTAAAAGGAAGTTTATTTTGTTTTCTGTTTCTTTTATTTGTTGCAAAATTTCAAATTCTTTGCTTTGTGTGCCCAGTACTTCTGCTTCAAACTTTTTTACGGCTAATTCCGTTGCTCGACTGGCTTCCTTTTGAATTTTCACAATCTCCAATGCGTTCTTTTGGGTAATAATATTTTGGCGAACAACATTTAATTGATTGTCCAATGCAACCAATTCATAATAGGATTTTGCTACTTCTGCAATAAGATTAGTGAGTACAAAATTTTTACCTTCAATGGTGGCCAAATATCGTTTGATAGCGGCTTTTTTGGCATTGCGCAATTTTTTCCAAATATCAATTTCCCATTCCATATCTACTCCAAATTTGAAATCACCTAATATTTGTGGTACTTTTTTTCCTGGTTTAATTTCGGTGGCCTCATCCCCTGCTCCTTGGCTGGTGTACCTACCCACTTTATCGGCGCCTACTTCCAATCCATAATTTACAGTGGGTAGCAATTCTCCTTTTTTTACTCGAATATCATTTTTGGCAATTTCAATTTCTTGTAGTGTAATCATCAACTCCTGATTATGCACCAATGCTGTGTCTATTAAATGTACCAAATTGGAATCGGTAAAAAAGGTACGCCAACTTATTTTTGCACTATTAAGTGTATCTGTTGGCTTGGAGTTGTTTCCATAAGTGTTTGGCGTATTTTTATTTTCTGTACGCTGCGTTACTTTAGGAATGGAACATCCATTAAAAAGGATGACAACGGCGAATAATATGCTAATTCTTGTTATGATATACTTATTCATGATTCTGTAATTCTTCTGTTAATGGATTATCTTTTTCATTTTTTATAAAACTATATTTTTCTGCGATGGTACCGAAAACGAAATATAATCCGGGAATAATAAACACACCGAATACGGTTCCGAAGAGCATCCCTCCCGCTGCTGCGGTACCTATTGTTCTATTCCCTATTCTTCCAGGGCCAGTTGCAAACATCAATGGAAGCAACCCCGCAATAAATGCAAAGGAAGTCATTAAAATAGGACGGAAACGAACTTTTGCTCCTTCCAAAGTGGCCTGAAAAATAGTCAGTCCTTGACTATGGCGCAAAGCAGCGTATTCTACAATCAAAACAGCATTTTTCCCCAATAACCCAATCAACATCACCATGGCAATTTGGGCATAAATATTATTTTCTAGTCCAAATAATTTAAGAAATAAGAAGGTCCCAAAAATACCTGCAGGCAAGCAAAGGATGACAGAAAGTGGTAAAATAAAACTTTCATACTGCCCAGCAAGTACCATATAAACAAATATTAAACTGATTAAAAAAACAATGATTGCTTGATTTCCCTGTGCCACTTCATCGGCAGAAATACCCGCCCAGTCAATTCCATAACCATGTGGAAGTGTTTTTTCTGCCACTTCTTGAACTATTTTTATGGCTTCACCACTGCTATAGCCCGGTGCTGCCGATCCGCTAATCTCTGTTGAATTATACAAATTATGTCGAGTAATTTCCGACAAACCATATACTTTTTTCATCTTAATAAAATCGGAAAATGGTACCATTTGGTCTCGGTTATTTTTGACATATAATTTTAAAATATCTTCTGGCAACGCACGATATTCCGGTGCTGCCTCGACGATAACTTTATACATCTTTCCAAATTTTATAAAACTTATTTCGTAGTTACTTCCAACCAATGTAGAAAGGGTATTCATTGCATTTTCAATAGTTACTCCTTTTTGCTGGGCTATATCATTATCCACTTCAAGAAGGTATTGAGGAAAACTGGCACTATAGAAACTAAATACAGAAGTAAGTTCTTTCCTTTTTTTCAATTCATTTACAAAATCTTTATTTACTTGTTCTAATTTTTTATAATTCCCGGTTCCTGCTTTGTCTAACAAGCGCAATTCAAAACCACCTGCGGCACCATATCCGGGAACTGCTGGCGGTTGAAAGAATTCGATATTTGCGCCTGAAATATCTTTAGATTTTTTTTCTAATTCTTCAATAATTTGTTGTGCATTTAATTTCCGTTTACTCCATTCTTTCAAATTTATTAAACAGGTACCTGTATTAGAGCTGGTTCCTTCTGTTAGAATTTCATATCCAGCTAATGCAGAAACAGATTGGATACCATCTATCCCTTCAGCAATTTTTTGTAATCTTTCTGACACATCATACGTTCTTTCCAAGGACGATCCAGGAGGTGTTTGTATAATTGCATAAATCATTGCCTGATCTTCTCCGGGAATAAATCCAGAAGGCACGGTTCTGCTTATAAAGAAAATTCCACCACAAAATAAAAGCAACAAAATAAAGGTGAGGCTTCGTCTGTTTACTATTTTTTCTAAAATTTTCACATAGCCTTCTGCTGATTTATCAAATCTTTTATTGAATCCTTCTATTAACCTTGTTAAGATGCCTTTTTTTCTTTCTTTACCATGATTATTTTTTAAAATAATGGCACATAATGCAGGCGTTAAGGTTAATGCAACGATACCAGATAATACGATAGCTGTTGCCATTGTAATGGAAAATTGGCGATAGAACATCCCTACTGGCCCTGACATAAAAGTTACAGGAATGAAAATAGCTGCCATGAGTAATGTAATGGCAATAATGGCTCCTGCAATTTCATTTATAGCAACTATCGTTGCTCGCCTCGGTGACAAATGTTCGGTTTCCATTTTTGCGTGCACGGCTTCAATCACTACAATTGCATCATCCACTACCACACCTATGGCTAACACTAATGCAAATAAGGTAATTAAATTTAAGGAAATACCGAAGAAACTCATAAATGCAAAAGTACCTACCAATGATACCGGAACGGCTAATGCTGGAATCAACGTAGAGCGCCAATCGCCCAAAAACAAGAACACTACTAAGCCTACCAATAAAAAAGCCTCTATTAAAGTATGTACAACTTTTTCTATGGAGGCATCTAAGAAATTAGAAACATCATAACTAATTTCATAATCCATTCCATCTGGAAAATTTTTCTTTATTTCATTTAATTTTGATTTGATGTCTTTAATTACTTGAGTTGCATTACTGCCGTACGACTGCTTCAAGACAATGGCTGCAGATGGTTTTCCGTCGATACTGGAATAAATATCATACATAGAACTACCAAACTCTACTTCTGCAATGTCTTTAAGTCTTAATAATTCGCCATCTGAATTTGCCCGAACAACTATATTTCTGTATTGGTCTTCGTTGGTATATCGTCCTGAATATTTTAAAACATATTCAAATGTTTGAGAACGTTTTCCAGAGCTTTCGCCTGTTTTTCCGGGCGAGGCTTCTAAGCTTTGACTAGACAGAGCCTCCATGACTTCGTCTGCGGATATTTTATAGGCCAACATTCTGTCTGGTTTCAACCAGATACGCATGGCGTATTCTCTATTTCCTAAAATATCTGCGAAACCTACACCTTTGATACGTTTCAACTCTGGCAAAAGATTGATATCAGAATAGTTAAACAAGAATTTTTGGTCTGTTTTTGGGTCTTTACTATAAAGATTCACATACATCAACATGTTAGGTTGTTCTTGTGAAATCTTCACCCCTTCGCGAACTACCAATGGTGGCAGTTTGTTTAAAACAGATGCAACCCTATTTTGCACATTCAATGCTGCCACATTGGGGTCTGTTCCTAAATTAAATACGATTTGAATGCTGGCTTCTCCGTCATTACCTGCATCGGAAGTAATGTATTTCATTCCTTGAACACCATTTAATGCTTGCTCTAATGGAATTACGACTGCTTTAATCATTAGTTCTCCGTTTGCGCCAGGATAATCTGCTGTTACATTTACCATGGGTGGAGAAATGGACGGAAATTGGGTGACAGGTAATTGGGTAATTGCCAGCACGCCCAAAAATACGATTATCAACGATATGACAATTGCCAATACTGGTCTTTGTATAATTTTACTAAACATATTATTAAATTTGTTTTTGGATTATTCTGCTTTCAATCTCAAATTAGCAATTACCTCTTCTGGTTTTTTGAAATCGTATTCAATTTTCTCACCATTTTTCACTCTTTGTAGTCCTTCTAATAATATTTTATCATTTACAGTTATGCCATCTGTAACAATATACAAATCGGGTATTTCAGCACTTATTTTAATTTGCTTGGAGTGTAGTACATTATTTTTATCTACTATAAAAACATATTTTCTGTCTTGTACTTCATACGTTGCTTTTTGAGGAATAACAATTGTATTTTTGAATGGAATGGTCATTAAAATATCCCCAGTTTCTCCATGTTTCAGCCATCCATTTCCATTTGGAAATTTTGCTCTAAAGGCAATATTTCCCGTTTCATTATCAAACTCTCCTTCTATTGTTTCAATAGTGCCTTTTGATGGAAGTATGGTATTATTTGCTAACAGCAAACCTACTTGTACATTTTTATTTTCTGCTTGTTGTTTATAATCTAAATATTCTGGCTCCGAAACATTAAAATAAACATACATAGAGCTGTTATCAGAAAGACTGGTCAGCAATTCTCCTTCGTCTAATAAACTTCCTAATCTTTTGGGTAATCTATCAATAATCCCTGAAAAAGGTGCTTTAATTTCTGTAAATGAAAGATGTGTTCTTGCTAAGGAGGCTCCTGCTTTTGCCTGTTCTAATTTAGCTTGTGCCATTAATAATTCATTTTTTGAAATGACGTTTTTATCTACTAATGTTTTAGCATTTTGTACTTCTATTTCTGCCATTTTTACTTCTGCTTCTTCTTTTGCTAATTCTGCTTCATAAATTTTTGGCATAATACGAAACATCAATTGACCTTCTTTTACATATTGTCCTTCATCCACATATATATTTTGAAGAAAACCTCTCTCTTGTGTTCTTATTTCAATGTTTTTTATAGATCGAATTTGTGCAGAATACTTTTTTGTAAAAGAGGTATCTGTTTGCAGTGGCACGGTTACTTCATACTTTATATTCTCATCCTCTTTTTCTTGATTGGACGAACAGCTTACAAAAAAGAATGGAATTACTAATAAACCAATGGGCAATAATTTTTTCATGGATAAATATATTAAGGAATAAAAAGGAATCAATTAGATTAAATACAATAGCTACTATTATTCAACTCGATGAATATCGGTTTCAATAAGATAAAAATGTACAGGAATAGATTTAAATCCTGAAAACGTTAAATAGCTTGTATTTTTTAGAAGGAAAGAATTTTGTCACCCTTGCAAGTGGATTGCAGGCATACCCTTCAAATATGAAATTTTTCCAAAATGGAAGTAAGGGTGTTAATAGATAAGAAACAATCGAATCCGGCAATTCATCTTCATCATACAACTGATTAAAATTGGTTGCAATTTCATTCCATACTTTTTTGGCAGTAAATAGTTTTGGTGTGGAATTGATTGTAGAGATTGAAGTGAATAAGCTACTGGCAAAATTTGTTTCTACCGTATTCGTTATTTTTTGAATGGCAAAACCATTGGAGGAATGCAGCAGCAAAGAAGAAAGAAAGAGAAATATGATTGCAAGCCTTATTTTCATTGTGTCAAAAATACAGTAGGCTATGTTAGCTTTCTTTAATGCTTTTATTAAAATATGTTATCTCACTATAAATTGATTTTTTTTTAACAATTAGATAGTGTTTCTCAAAAGAATATTTAGTAATGTAAAGATTTTTATTAAGTTTGATACAAAACTGTCAAAACTTCCATTATTTATATTTAAAACAGTTCGGCACATATCTTGCTTTTAGTAAAAGTCCTTACTTTGCCTAAGGAAAGTGCCATATTGTCTAAATTGAATTAAATTTACTTATGTTTCAAAAAATAGAATTATCCAATATTGAAGACGACGATGTCGAAATGATACCCTTGTTATCTATCGAAGAAGATGACAATACAAACAATGAACAACTGCCAAAAGTAATTCCAATATTACCTCTTAGGAATAATGTTCTTTTTCCAGGAGTTATTATACCGATTTCTGTTGGTAGAGAAAAATCTATAAAAGCTATAAAAAAAGCATATAAAGCAGACAAATTTATAGGCGTAATTGCACAACGTGACACCAAAGTAGAAGACCCAGAATCTACGGATTTATATGCAATGGGAACTACTGCGAGAATTTTAAAACTACTCAACATGCCCGATGGTGGCAGTACTATCATTCTGCAAGGCGTAAGGCGTTTTATTGTAAAACAAACTGTTTCCGCAGAACCTTTTATAGAGTCCGAAGTTGAATATATAAATGATATTACCCTTTTAGATCCCCAGCAAGAAAAAGCTATGATGGGAAATTTAAAAGATATGGCTTCCAAAATTATTGACCTTTCTCCAAATATTCCAAATGAAGCAAAAATTGTATTGACCAATATAAATAGTGTAAAATTTTTAGCCAATTTTATTACTTCCAATTTGAATATTGAATCGACACAGAAGCAACAAATATTGGAAATAAATGATGCAACAGAAAGAATACAATTGGTTTTAAAATACTTGCATCAGGAATTGCAATTACAAGAACTAAAAGCAAACATTCACAACAAAACAAAAACGGATATAGACAAACAGCAACGCGATTATTTCTTGAACCAGCAACTACGCGCTATTCAAGAAGAATTGGGTGGAGATATGTACCAAGAAGAAGTCAACAGATTGAAAGAAAAAGCGACCGAAAAGAAATGGAGTGAAACGGTTGCAAAAGCATTTGACAAAGAAATAGGAAAATTACAACGCATAAACCCGGCTGCTGCAGAATATTCTGTCATCTTAAATTATTTAGACACCATGGTTGAATTGCCATGGAATGAAACCACTCAAGATAATTTCGATTTAAAACGTGGTAAAAAAATATTAGATGAGGATCATTTTGGATTAGATAAAATAAAAGATAGAATTTTAGAATACCTTGCCGTATTGAAATTAAAAGGTGATATGAAGTCGCCAATACTTTGTTTTATCGGCCCTCCGGGAGTAGGAAAAACATCTTTAGGCAGAAGCATCGCGCGGGCATTAGACAGAAAATATGTGCGCATGTCATTAGGTGGCTTGCATGATGAGAGTGAAATACGTGGACACCGCAAAACATATATTGGTGCCATGCCTGGCAGAATTATTCAATCATTAAAAAAAGTACAATCTTCTAATCCTGTTTTTATTTTAGATGAAATTGATAAAGTAGGAAAAGACCATCGTGGCGACCCTTCTTCTGCTTTATTAGAAGTATTAGACCCTGAACAAAACACTACATTTTATGATAATTATTTAGAATTAGAATACGATTTATCTAAAGTATTATTCATCGCTACTGCCAACAGCATGGGAGAAATACAACCTGCATTGCGCGATAGAATGGAAATCATTCAACTAAGCGGCTATTCATTAGAAGAAAAAACTGAAATAGCCAAAAAACATTTAGTTGCTAAGCAACGAGAAGCACATGGATTGAAGGCAAGCCAAGTAAAATTAAATGATAAAACAATTCAATATCTTATTCATAATTACACGTATGAAAGTGGCGTGCGCGAATTGGACAGAGTAATTGCATCCATCATGCGCAATGTTGCCAAGAGCGTAGCAACTGAGGAAGAATATAATCCAACGATTTCTACCGATGATATCACACGCATCTTAGGAAAACCAAAATACAACCACGATAAATATTCTGAAAATAATCCTTGTGGAGTGGCTATCGGCTTAGCTTGGACTCCTATGGGGGGCGATATTTTATTTATAGAATCTTCTGCCAGCAGAGGTAAAGGGCAAGTATCCATTACTGGTAATTTAGGAAATGTAATGAAAGAATCTTTTAATACAGCACTAAGTTATTTACAATCTAAAGCAGAAATATTGCAAATACCCAAACAAGCTTTTACAGATTGGAATTTGCATATTCACGTTCCAGAAGGTGCAATCCCAAAAGATGGCCCAAGTGCCGGCATTGCTATACTTTCAGCATTAACATCTTTATTTACTCAAAGAAAAATAAAACCGTTTACCGCCTTAACAGGTGAAATTACTTTGAGAGGAAAAGTGCTGCCGGTAGGAGGAATTAAAGAAAAAATATTAGCCGCCAAACGTGCCGGAATTAAAGAAATTATCCTGTGCAAGGAAAATGAAAAAGACGTGGACGAAGTACCTGCTGAATTTATCAAAGGATTGAAATTTCATTATGTAGAGGAAATGGAAGAAATGCTAGAAATTGCTTTAGAAAAGAAAAAAATAAAAGATGCCATAAAATTTGAATAATTATATTTTGAATAAAAAAAATGTCGGCTAAATACCGACATTTTTTTATTTGATTTCAAAACAGCCCTCAACTATTCCATATCTCCCAACTTCGCTCTGCTTGTAAATACAGCATTTCCAATCCATTTTTCACCTGAGCACCTTTTGTTTTTCCATTTTTTAAAAACAAGGTTTCTTCAGGATTATACACTAAGTCGTACAGCAAATGTTTTTCACCAATAAATTCATAAGGAATAGGCGGTGCTGCCGTAACATTCGGATACATTCCAACAGGCGAAGTATTAATAATTATAGTTGATTTCTGAATAATCTCTTCATTCAAATCATTATATGAAATGGCACGTTCTGATTTAGCACGCGATACATATTGAAACTGAATACCTAATTTTTTTAAAACATATTCCACTGCTTTAGAAGCACCACCTGTGCCTAAAATTAATGCTTCTTTATGATGCGTTTGCAAAAATGGTTTTATACTCCTTTCAAAACCATAGCAATCAGAATTATAGCCTATTTTTTTATCGTTTTCAAATTTTATAGTATTCACAGCACCAATAGATTTTGCTTCTTCATCCAACGCATCTAAAAACGGAATCACTTGTTCTTTGTAAGGAATCGTTACATTTAATCCAATAAAATCAGGATGTGATTGACATAAAGCTTCAAAATGCTGAATAGTTTCTATTGGATATATTTCGTAGTTGCTGTCAGTAATTTTTTCTTTAGAAAATTTTTCAGAAAAATATCCTTTGGAGAAAGAATGAGATAAAGGATATCCAATTAAACCATATTGTTTCATACACAAACCTACCTCTTTTTTTTCACTCTAAAAATAGGCTCTGGTCGTATAAAAAATTATTGATTAATATTTTAGTAGTTTTACGTGCTAGAAAAGTGGTATAAATTTTGCTACTTATCATTTATTATTTTACGAATTAAGACTTAAATACATGCCAAAAATATTAATTGTTGATGACGAGAAAGCGATACGCAGAACCCTCAAAGAGATTTTAGAATACGAAAAATACGACATCGATGAAGCAGAAGATGGCGAAATTGGTTTAGAAAAAATTGAAAAGAATAATTACGATGTAGTAATTCTTGATGTGAAGATGCCCAAAAAAGATGGCTTAGAAGTATTAACCGATATGCAGCAAAAAGGCATTGACACGCCAGTAATTGTTTTATCAGGTCATGGGAATATAGAAACAGCCGTAGATGCCGTAAAAAAAGGGGCTTTCGATTACATTCCTAAACCACCGGATTTAAATCGATTATTGATTACCGTTCGCAACGCCATGGATAAAGTTTCCTTAGTAACGGAAACTAAAATTCTCAAAAAGAAAATTGCAAAATCCCGCGACATGGTCGGAGAATCAAATCCCATTATTCGCATCAAAGAAACCATTGCAAAAGTTGCCCCAACCGAAGCGCGTGTATTAATTACTGGCGACAATGGTTCTGGTAAAGAATTAGTAGCTCGCTGGGTACACGAACAAAGCAACCGTGCCAACGGTCCTTTAGTAGAAGTGAACTGCGCCGCTATTCCTTCCGAATTGATAGAAAGTGAATTATTCGGGCATGAAAAAGGAGCTTTTACTTCTGCCATAAAACAACGAGTAGGGAAATTTGAACAAGCCAATGGCGGTACATTATTTTTAGATGAAATTGGCGACATGAGCTTGTCGGCGCAAGCAAAAGTATTGCGTGCTTTACAAGAAAATAAAATTACAAAAGTAGGAGGCGACAAAGAAGAAAAAGTAGATGTACGCGTGGTGGCTGCTACCAATAAAGATTTACTAAAGGAAGTAGAAGAAAATCGTTTTCGACTGGATTTGTACCATCGCTTAAGTGTTATTTTAATTCATGTACCATCGTTAAATGAACGCAAAGACGATATTCCTGTTTTGGCAGAACACTTCTTGAATGAAATTTGCGGCGAATATGGAATTCCTGTAAAAAAGATAGACAACGATGCAATAGAAACTTTGCAAGCAAGAAACTGGACAGGGAATATTCGCGAGCTGCGCAATGTGGTGGAGCGTTTAATTATCATGAGTAATAAATCTATTACCAAACAAGATGTAATTGATTATTCAGGCCCGAGTACAAAAGCAGAAAACAAAGGAATTGACTTTGATAAATTTGCCAATCTACAACAATTGAACGATTATGTAGAGCGTAGTTTTATTGAAAACAAATTAGATAAAAACAACTGGAGTATCAGTAAAACTGCCGATGATATTGGGCTTTCCAAAAAACAATTAGAAGAAAAAATGGAAAGTTTAGGGTTGAAAAAACGATAGCAGGAATTCAACTACACCTTGAAGGTTGTACCCTCTAATGCTAATGTAACATTTTCAAAAACTGTTTTCGCTTCATTTTCAAAAACAGTCAAATCCATATACCTCGAAGAAAAATGACCGAGTAATAATTGCTTGGCTTTTGCTTTTTTAGCTATCAAAGCCGCCTGTTTAGCGGTAGAGTGTAAGGTTACATTTGCACGCTGAATATCTTGCTCCAAAAAGGTGGCTTCGTGGTATAACAATTCTACATTTTTTACAAACGGAACCATCGGCAAATGATAGGCCGTATCGGAGCAAAAAGCATACGAATGTGGCTGTCTGCCTTTGATAGTTACGGCACTGTTCTTTATTTTCTTCCCGTTGGCATCTGTTACATCCTGCCCTTGCACCAATAATTTATAATCTTCTTTGGCAATAGAATATTTTTTTATTTTTTCTAAATCCAACTGCCTTGGTTCCATTTTTTCAACCAATAAAAATCCGGTAGTGGGTACTTTATGCAACAAAGGAAATGAATATACTGTACATTCAGGAATATCTAAAATCAGATTTTTGGAATCGTCTTTAGTTGCAATAAATTTAAATGGAAAATTTAAAATAGTATTACTTGCTTTTAATTGAATGTCTATTATTTTTTTTAATTCTTTCGGGCCGAAAATAGTTAGTTTTTCCGTTCGTTTCAATAAATTAAAAGTTGTAATTAATCCTATTAATCCAAAATAATGGTCGCCGTGAAGATGTGAGATAAAAATATATTCTATTTTAAACCACTTTACATCGTGTTCGCGCATACGCTCTTGCGTACCTTCGCCACAATCTATTAAAAAATGTCTGTTCCGAATAATTACTACCTGCGCTGTTGGATGCCTTCCATGGTTAAAGAGTGCAGAGTTGCTGCCTAATATGGTGATTTCAAAACTCAAGAATAAGGTTATTCGATATTGGTTATTAGTTAATAATTAAAAAAATCAATGCCTAATAACTACTTACTTTTACTAATAACTATTTACTTTTTTTTCTTATTATTTATCGCATCAACAGCATCTGTTTGTGTGGAATACACGTGCAATACATCTTCCAATTGAGAAATTTTAATAAGGCTTTTCACCATATCGTTAATGCCACATAAAGCAAAAATCCCTTTTTCTTCTTTACACAAACGGTGTCCCGTTAGCAATGCACTTAATCCAGATGAATCTACAAACTTAACTTTGCTTAAATCAACTACGATATTTTTAAATCCTTCTGTATTTGCCAATACTAATTCTGACTTAAGAGTCGGCGCATTAACCGAAGTTAATTTCTCTTCCAGTAATTCATAAATCACTACACCTTCTTGTTTATCAACGCTAAATTTCATATTTCTAAATTTCTATCAGTGTTACTAAATTTTCTATTGTCAAAAATAGAACTTATTATCTAAAATTAGTACATTATTCTAATTCAAATCGCATTAAAATCTTTTTTACTCAATTTTTGTTAATATTAACGGGATATATACCAATTGTGCAAAAAAAATATAAAAAAGTAAAAAAAGCGTTCTATTTTTAGAATAAGTAACTCTGTCAGGTTTTTGAAGTTGGCAGCTAATTTGTGAATTACAATATATGGAAGCAAAATTTTCACCAAAAGTCAAAGAAGTTATCTCGTATAGTCGAGAAGAAGCAATACGTTTAAAGCACGATCAAATAGGCGTGGAACACTTACTGTTAGGCTTAATCCGTGAAGGAGATGGCTTAGCAATAAAAGTATTACGTTCATTAGATATTGACATTGCATTATTCCGAAAAAAAGTAGAAGATGCTATTAAAGATAGAGTCACTACAATTTTAGGAAACATAAACAGCCTACCATTAACAAAGCAAGCAGAAAAAGTTTTGAAAATTGCATTATTGGAAGCAAAGTCTATGAAACAAGACACCGTAGGCACAGAACATTTACTTTTATCTATTCTTAAAAATAAAGAAAATATTGTTACTCAATTATTGAGTAAATGGGATGTAACATACGAAGTATTTAGAGCAGAATTAGAATTTATGCAAAACGATAGTACTACTAAAGAAGAATTTCAAGATTTAACGTCTGAATTGCCCAATGAACCATTTGACGATGGAGAGGAGGACGAACGCAAAGGATATGGAGGACAAAATATCGGAAATAGCGGACAAGCAACTGCCAAAAAGTCGGCTGTAAAATCTAACACACCAGTATTAGATAATTTTGGTAGAGACATCACACGTTTAGCAGAAGAAGGGAAACTCGACCCTATCGTAGGTCGTGAAACTGAAATTGAGCGGGTGTCTCAAATTTTATCCAGAAGAAAGAAAAATAATCCAATTTTAATTGGTGAACCTGGCGTAGGAAAAACAGCCATCGTAGAAGGATTGGCACTAAGAATTATCCAACGAAAAGTGTCTCGTGTTTTATTCGACAAACGAGTCGTTTCTTTAGATTTAGCCGCCTTGGTAGCCGGCACTAAATATCGTGGTCAATTCGAGGAACGCATGAAAGCCATCATGACAGAATTAGAAAAAAACAGAGATGTTATTTTATTTATAGATGAAATCCATACGATGGTGGGCGCCGGCGGTGCTACGGGTTCTTTGGATGCTTCTAATATCTTTAAACCAGCTTTGGCACGGGGCGAATTGCAATGTATTGGTGCATCTACTTTAGACGAATACCGTCAATACATTGAAAAAGATGGTGCGTTGGACAGACGTTTTCAAAAAGTAATTATTGACCCACCAACACCCGAAGAAACATTAATTATTTTAAATAATTTAAAAAGCAAATACGAAGACTATCACAGCGTAACGTATAGCGAAGATGCCATAAAAGCATGTGTTCAATTGAGTACTCGATATATTACCGATCGATTCTTACCCGATAAGGCAATTGATGTTTTAGATGAAGTGGGCGCACGAGTGCATTTAAAAAACATTCATGTTCCAGAAAATATTACTCAATTAGAAATAGAAATTGAGAAGGTAAAAGACGAAAAAAATCAAGTAGTAAAAAACCAACGCTACGAAGAAGCAGCTCGCTTGCGCGATTCGGAGAAAAAATTGCAAGAGCAATTAGAACAAGCAAAAAAAGACTGGGAAGAAGATGCTAAAACAAAACGCTTTCCGGTAACCGATGAAGACATCGCCGAAGTGGTAGCCATGATGACCGGTATTCCGGTAAAACGAGTGGCTCAAAGCGAAAGCAAGAAATTAGTTTCTATGTCGGATGATTTGAAAAAACAAGTTATCGGGCAAGATGAAGCCGTTTCTAAAATCACTAAAGCCATTCAACGAAATCGTGTTGGATTAAAAGACCCCAAAAAGCCAATCGGTACATTTATTTTCTTAGGACCTACGGGTGTTGGGAAAACAGAGTTAGCTCGAGCTTTGGCAAGATACATGTTTGACACAGAAGATGCGTTGATTCGAATAGATATGAGTGAATACATGGAAAAATTTTCCATCTCTCGATTAATCGGAGCGCCTCCAGGATATGTTGGATATGAAGAAGGCGGACAATTAACAGAAAAGGTGCGTAGAAAACCATACTCTGTTATTTTATTAGATGAAATCGAAAAAGCACACCCCGATGTTTACAATATTTTATTGCAAGTATTGGATGATGGAATTCTGACAGATGGATTGGGCAGAAAAATAGATTTTAAAAACTCTGTTATCATTATGACTTCCAATATTGGCGTGCGTCAATTAAAAGATTTTGGAACAGGAGTTGGGTTTTCCACTTCTTCTATAAAAGAGAATGCCGATAACTTGGCTAAAGGCGTTATTCAAAAGGCTTTGCAAAAAACATTCTCTCCCGAATTTTTAAATCGTATTGATGATGTGATTGTATTCAACAGCCTTGGAAAAGAAGAAATTTATAAAATCATAGATATTGTTCTATCCAGCGTTTTCAGCAGATTAGAAACATTGGGATATTCAATAGAACTAACCACTGCTGCTAAAGATTTTCTTTCAGAAAAAGGATACGATCCACAATTTGGAGCACGTCCATTGCACAGGGCTATTCAAAAATATGTAGAAGACCCGTTAGCGGAAGAAATTCTTAATTCCAATGTCAACGAAGGAGATACTATTGTTGCCGATTTAGATACAGAAGCAAAAGACAAATTAAAATTTGAAATTAAAAAGAAATCTAAATCTAAAAAAGCAAAAGAAGAACAGAATTGATTGACAATGAATGATGAACGATGAACGATTGACAATTAACGATGAACGATGAACGATTGACAATTAACGATGAACGATGAACGATGAACGATGAACGATGAACGATGAACGATTGACAATTAACGATGAACGATGAACGATTGACAATTAACGATGAACGATGAACGATTGACAATTAACGATGAACGACGAACGATTGACAATGAACGATGAACGATTAATAAAAAAGCCGAACAAAATTGTTCGGCTTTTTTATTCCAAATCCTTAATTATCAGCAGAGTCTCCTGCAAGGGACTCTGCGATAAATTAAAACATTTTAAAATATCGAAGAAATTACTACTAGAGACAATATTAAGTATCAAAAAAATGGAAATAAGACAACAAAATTATTGACTATTTTTTATTCCAAATCCTTCTGCAAGGTCTTGGCTCTTTGGTCTTCGCCATCATGGCTCCAGCCGGGCGATTGAAAAATATAATTGAGTTTTGATTTTAAATCTGGTGCGCGTTTCACATCGTTCAATACATTGACAACTTCATGAAAAGTAATCTTTAATAAATTATTCGTGTGAATATTAGTGGTAATTCCATACACCGGAAATGCACTGCTGTCTTCTTCTTTAAACGTTCCAAAAATTCTATCCCAAATAATTAAAATGCCCGCATAATTTTTATCCAAATAACGTACTTCGCTCGAATGATGTACCCGATGATGTGCAGGAGTATTAAAAATAAATTCAAACCAGCGGGGCATTCGCCTAATACTTTCTGTATGCGGTAAAAATTGATAAATCAAATTCAATTGATGCATGGTGATAATCATAATGGGATGAAAACCGATTAATGCCAATGGAATATAAAAAGCATCTTTAAATAAAAGTTCGAGCCAACTTTGGCGCAGTGCCGTAGAAAAATGCATATACTCCGAAGAGTGATGATTGACATGCGCTGCCCACAAAATCCTGATTTCATGCGCCAACCGATGATACCAATAAAACATAAAATCTTGGACAAAAAACAATACCAGCCAAACATACCAATGTGTTTTATGCCATTGCCAAGTAGCCAATTCCTGCATGTTTTCAGGACCGATATTTTTAAAAATTCTGAATTGATAAAACCACAACAAATACCCTATTGCAATGGCTTTCATCGCCAAATCAATAACAGTAGAACCTATACCCAATCCAAGACTTGCTGCAACATCTTTATAATATTTTTCATCAATAATATGCTTTTTTTTATAATATAGAAAAAATTCTGTAACTATTAATAAAACAAATCCCGGTACTGCATACGCTACCGGATCATTAAAATCTAATGGGTTATAAAGATGAAACGACATATTGTATTTATTATTAAAGATACAGCTTGTTTTATTAAAGTGAGAGTGAAAGTCATTAGTCATTGTGGATTAATTTCCAAATAACTAATAACTAATAACTAATTCCTCAAAACAAGTCGATGTTTCTTATGTTGCTCCACTTTCTCACGTGTCCAACACATTGGAAAATGTTTTCCTTCAAACCAATCGTTTAATTGATTTTTATAATATGGACTTGCCATATTTCCTGAATTTCCCAAAGGCATTACCACCGTTGATTTATCAAAATCAGAAAAATCTATTATCTGACGATAAGACGGTGCGGAAAGCTCACCTCCATATCCTTCTGCCGACATGATAAATGTTTGGAAAGGCGTGTCCGTATCGCCTCCAATCGGATAAGGCCCAATATCAAATACTTTGTCCAATGGTGGTTGTGCGCTCAGTGCATGAGGGAAAACAATGGCATGCAAAGTTCCCCATTTCCATTTTGAAGGCTTTGTTCCATAATTTAATTTCAGCCAATCAATCGCACTTTTCAATCCGTCTTTCAATAATTTTTCTTTTCCACCAGCGGCACGCAACCAAAGAGATGCTTCATTGTCCAAGATTCTCAATAAAATAGGTGTATTATGCCCAAGATAGGCATTTACAGGTCCAAAGACTGCATGAAATCCATGCCCTAATAATTCATCTACCAATTTTAAATCTTTAATAGAAGACGAAAATAATTTTTTCACCACCATCAATTTGGTTACTTTATACAAACTTCCTTCTATTCGCTCAGCATCCAAAACGCCATCCCACGCTAACAATTTATCCAAATACTGTTGCAATTCCACCGTATCCATTTTTATGTTTTTATAATGCGCAGCAAATAATTTCCCCGGTGTGCAATAAAAATCCATTTGCATATCGGTAAAATCTTTTGGTTCTAATTTTTCCTTTCTTCGAATCATTTCATCTAAGCGATGCGCACGATAACCATTCATATAAATATCTCCCAAAAAATAAGGAAAATCGTCTGGTTCAATTTTATGATTTGCCGTAATTACATATCCTTTTTCCGGATTTAAAACATGTGGCATTTCCTCAAAAGGAACAAAATCTTTCCAATCATTTTCACTCAACCAACCTGGTTGTGGTACCGAAGCAGTTTCTTTATTTCTTATCGGTACTTTCCCTGAATTATAATAACCAATATTGCTGTTCACATCTGCATATACAATATTTAACCCTGGTGCAGTAATATGTTTTACTCCTTCTACAAAATCATTCCAATTTTTTGCTTTATTTAGTAGAAACCACCCTTTGAGCGACTGCCCTGGTCTATACGCCATGGAGCACAAAGTAAGTTTCATATTAGAATTTCCGGCAACATCGGAAATAAGTGTGCCATGTACGGTTTCATATACTTTTTCTATATGTGGCATTTTTTCATCTTTGATAAAAATTTTTTCCTCGATGATATTCGTATCCATCAATTTTCCTTCGTGTATATAAGCAGTACAGGTATCATCTGTAAATTTTTCTACAAACACATCTTCAATATCTGTAAAAGACAGTGTAATTCCCCAGCCTATTTTATCATTATGCCCGATAAGCACCATTGGCAATGCCGGCGCAGAAACGCCACTTGTATGCAATTCCGGACAGTGCAAATGATTCATATACCATATATTCGGGTTTTTTAAAGTAAGATGAGGGTCATTGCATAAAAACGGCTTTCCTGTTTTTGTTTTATTGCCACTCACCGTCCATGCGTTACTCCCACTAATTTGAGGCATGTAAGGTCCTCTCATTGATTCAAATTTTCCTGAAATATCCAGCATATTAAATTCAATGCCTTTTGGAAGGGTAACTGGGTTCTCTTTTGGGTAAGTATTATCTAATTCTGCTGCAGCGTCTGCTCCTACTGCTTCAATTAATTTCGCACGAATAATTTCATCATACCATCCCCAGGTTAGTAATGAAATAAGCAACCTGCTAAAAGAAGCTACATCCATCGGTGTCCATGGGTCGGGTTGATGTTTTAACAAAGTAAACTCTACTGGAAGTTTAAAATCAGGACATTTTATATAAGCGTTAATTCCATTGCAATAATCAATAATTAATCGTTGTTCTTCTGCTCCTAAGAGTTCCCAATCTTCTTTAGCCACTCGCTCATAGCCCATGGTTCGGGCAATCCTGTCGGTATCCAATGCTTTAATTCCTATGATTTCACTCAAATTCCCACGGGCTACTTTTCGGTTTAATTCCATTTGAAATAAGCGATCTTGTGCATGAGTAAATCCTTGTGCAAACAATAAATCATTCATGTTTTTTGCATAAATATGTGCTACGCCCCACTCATCTCGTATTATTTCTACTTCTTCCTTTAATCCTTCAACACTGATTTGTCCATTTAATTTGGGAAGTCTTGCTCGGCTTAACTCTTTAATTATTGGTTTTAAAACGACTCCTCCTATATTATTCAATACTGACATATACTGTTTTTAGCTTTTTAAAGGTATAAAAAACGAATGGTATTTTTTGGATGTTATCAAATTTTATATAGAAAAGGCTTCGTTTATAAATAAAATATTCATTATTTTTGAATCTTAATTAAATAAAACCCTTTTATCAAAACTATTATTTAATATGAAAACTGACGTAAAATTATTGGCACAAATCTGTGAAGTAGCAGGTGTGCCCGGACACGAACAACGTGTAAGAGAATTAGTTTTAAAAAACATAAAAGACATTGCCGATACGATAGAATCTGACAATTTGGGAAATGTTTATGCTATAAAAAAAGGGAAAGACAGCAGCAAACGAGTGATGGTTGCGGCTCACATGGATGAGATTGGATTTATGGTAAAGCATATTGATAGCAATGGTTTTATTCGTTTTCATACACTTGGTGGTTTTGATCCTAAAACATTAACGGCACAACGTGTGGTGGTGCATGGAAAAAAAGATTTGATTGGAGTAATGGGAAGTAAGCCCATCCATATTATGACACCGGAGGAGCGCAATAAAAATGTACAAATCAGTGATTTTTTTATAGACATGGGTTTGCCTAAGAAGGAAGTAGAGAAATATATCACTATTGGAGATACCATTTCCAGAGACCGCCAACTAATAGAAATGGGCGATTGTGTAAATTGTAAATCTATTGACAATCGAGTTTCTGTTTATGTTTTAATTGAAACATTAAAATTATTGGAAGATTGTCCGTATGATGTATATGGCGTATTTTCTGTTCAGGAAGAAGTGGGCATACGCGGAGCCAATGTAGCCGCACATAATATCAATCCAACTTTTGGATTTGGATTAGACACTACCATTGCTTATGATTTACCAGGAGCAAGAGAAGACGAACAAATTACCAAATTAGGCGAAGGAGTTGCCATCAAATTAATGGACGCATCCACCATTTGCGATTACCGCATGGTGCGTTATCAAAAAGAAATTGCCGATAAATTCAAAATAAAATGGCAGCCTGAATTATTGCCAATGGGTGGCACGGATACTGCTGGCATACAACGCATGGGAAAAACTGGAGCTATTGCCGGAGCTATCTCAATACCTACTCGTCATTTACATCAAGTGATTGAAATGGCTCATAAATCAGACATAGAAGCATCGGTGCTTTTATTAAAACACTGCTTAGAAAATTTAGACAAATTTGACTGGAGTTTGAAATAAAATTTACTTATTAAGCAACAAAAGGCACTACTGCTTTTCTTTCTTTTGGATAATCCTTAAAATGTTGTAAATACCATTTATGGTGATGCAAAGCTCTTGGTAAAAGATTAGATACTGTCCAAACAAAAAAAGCAACACCTGCTAAATTCCACACCATTAACATATATCCACACCATTCTATCATTTCACCAAAATGATTTGGGCAAGAGATATATTTGAATAAAAACCCATTGGGAATTTTATAGTCTGTTTCTCCAGGCTTTCGGAGGTTTATCAAAATATCGTCAGATTTATAATTGATAATAAATCCTGCAAAAAACAATATAAATCCAACTATAAAATTCCAATGTATAAAATAAGCAACAGGATAATTACTGATTTTTGCAAGATAATATCCTAAAAGCCCTGCATTAATAGAATTAAAAATTAAAGCTGAAGATGCAATAAACACAGGCATTTGTTTGCCTTTTGTTTTTGTTTTCCATGGAAAAATAAAACTTCGATAAGAGTAATGCAATGTATATAAAACAGCAAAAAACAATGAATATACATTGGTATTAAAAGAAGTTCCATAGAAATACCAAAATGCTATAATCGCCCATGCTTCCATCAAAATCCAACCAAGTCTATTGGGCAACATCGGGCCCCAAGTAGTTTTAGTATGCCTTCCATAAGGAGCGGAAACAAAAATTTGCAAGGGAAACAAAACAACAGCAATGGCTATCCAAATATAGATAAAACACGTTAAGGTAAATTGCAAAATCATGTGCTAAAAATAAACAAGTACATTCTAATTTTTGTAATTAGAAATAATGATTTTATTTAATCATTCAGCACTACTTCAATAGATAATTTTAGCCAATTACCTTCCCAGTTTTTAGTTTTAATAACAGCATGAAATTTCTTGCCAGCGTCTAATAAGCGAGCCACTGATTCATTTTTTATTTTAGGGATAAACCCAATTTTTTGTTCTTTATAATAAATAGCAATTGCAAATTCATCGTATTCGTTTGATGGTTCACGTTGCAAATCTAATTTATCATTTTCATTTAATTCAGTTTCAATACTTTTTACATTATAAAATGAAGTGCCTGCAACCAAGCAATCCAACACGGTAATATCTTTGGAAAACACATCAATATTAATAGCACCGTTTTGCATGGCTTGCATCAAACCAGTATTCAGTTTTATTATGCCATTTTCGTTGTTCATTGTAATAATTGTTGTAATTCTACTAATAATTCACGCTCGTAAGCTTCTAATTTTACTAATTCTGTTTCAGTAATTTGCACTTGTTCTTTTATCCAATCTTCCGTTTTTAATTCATTTTCGATGGTGAACGGAAACGATTGTTTGATAGTTCTAATATCATCGTGCAATACTTTTATTGCTGCTTTTATAGTTTGAATGTGCAGAAATATTTGTTCTTCCGTAAGTTCATTATTTTTTTCCTGTTTTGATTTAATTTCATGGCTATACACCAACTGTAATGCTTTTAATTTTTCGACATCGCCGTGGTGATAAGCATCTTTTACCAAATGCCAAATCTGTTGTTGTTCATGGGTTAAGTCAGGGTTTACATCAGGGTGTAAATCTTTTGCTAATTGTCTGAAAATTTTGCGTAATTCTGCACTTTTTTCTGGTGATTCTAAATGGCGCAACATGTTTTTTGCACCTTCAATATGTGCTGCTTGTTGCATTACTTGTTCATAGGCTTCCGCTAATTTTTCAGCAACCGTTAATTCGATCCCATTCATATCAATTTTTTGATTTGTATTTATAGCAGTACGAATCAATTCCATTTTTAGCTTAATGCCTTTAATGCGAATTTGTGCTTCCAATACTTTTAATTTGTATTGACCTATTCGTGTTGCATAAATAGCTTCTAATTGTGGTTTTCCCCAATTTTCTAATACATCAAAATCATTAATAAGTTTGATGTATTCTTCTTTCAAAATACTCAGTTCGTTTAATAAATCCTTTTTTATGGTTTCTTCTTCGTCCATTTTTTATTCTTCTATTAAAAAGTATCAATGCTTATATTGATATGAATAATTTATCTAAAATGTATTACCGTATTTTTGTTATACCTTTATTTTAAAACAGTCAGAAACTATAAATATACAAATTTAGATATTAAAAAAAAAGGGTGTTTTACAAACGCCGTGTAGCAATAATACCAACAAGAGCTGGGGAAAATCTATAGTCTAAAAAAAATTAATTACGACATCATTTTTACAAAATCTTCGAAAAGAATATGCGAATCATGCGGGCCGGGTGCTGCTTCTGGATGGTATTGAACAGAGAATGCTTTTTTACCTATTATTTCTAATCCTTCAACAGAGTTGTCATTTAAATTAATGTGTGTCAATCTTGCTTTATCTGATTTTTGCAAAGCTTCCATATCTACTGCAAAACCGTGATTTTGAGCTGTAATTTCGCAATTGCCCGTTTTTAAATTTTTTACTGGATGGTTGCCACCACGATGGCCATGGTGTAATTTATAGGTAGGAATATCTGCGGCTCTGGCAAGTAATTGATGTCCCATGCAAATACCAAACAATGGCATGTCTGCTGCTAAAATTTGCTTTACTGTTTCTAAAGCATAATCCATTGCCGAAGGATCGCCTGGACCATTTGAAATAAAATAGCCGTTAGGATTAAATGCTTTCATTTCATCAAAAGAAGTGGTGGCAGGAAATACTTTTACAAAACAATCTCTATTTGCCAAGTTATTCAAAATACTTTTTTTAATGCCTAAATCTAATGCTGCTACTTTATAGGTTGCATCCGGATTTCCAACAGTATAGGCTTCTTTGGTGGTTACTTTAGTACCCAATTCCAATCCTTCCATATTGGGAACTTTATGTAATTCCTGTTTTAATATTTCTATATCTGTAATTTCAGAAGAAATAATGGCGTTCATGGCGCCTTTTTTTCGTACATAACGCACAACCGCACGTGTATCTATACCTGAAATGCCCACCAAATTGTGTTGGATAAAATAATCCTCTAATGAGCTGTTTGCTTGTTTGCGTGAATAATTATTAGCATAATCTCTGCAAATTAAGCCTGCAATTTGTATGTTATTAGATTGAGCTTCTGATTCTATTACACCGTAATTACCAACATGTACATTGGTAGAGATTAATAACTGACCGAAATAACTTGGGTCGGTAAATAGTTCTTGATAGCCAGTCATAGAAGTGTTAAAACAAATTTCTCCTGTGGCAGTTCCTATTTTTCCGCAAGCAAATCCTTGATAAGAGGTTCCATCTTCTAACAATAAAACGGCTGGTGTGTTATTCGGCATGGTATTTAAATTTCAGTTGAATACTATAATTAATAAGAGTTGAATAGTGCAAAAATAAAAAAAGGATAGCAATTCTTAGCCATCCTTTTGTTATGTGTTGAAAAAATCATTGTTTATTCTTCTGTCTTTTCTTCTGTTGGTGTTATTTCAGGTTCTGAAGGGGTTGGATTAGATTCTTCAACTACTTCTGCCGTTTCTGTTTTCTTCTTAGCAACAGCAGAACGACGAGTTTTCTTCTTAGGTTCAGCAGCAGCAGTAGCTTTAGGTTTGTAGGTTTCATTGAAATCTACTAACTCAATAATTGCCATTTCTGCAGCATCTCCTAAACGAAAACCTAAGCGAACGATACGAGTATATCCACCTGGGCGGTCGCCTACTTTTGGTGCTACTACATCAAATAATTCTTTAGTAGCTGTTTTATCTTGCAAATAAGAAAAAGCTTGACGGCGAGAGTGTGTTGTATTGTCTTTTGCTTTTGTTATTAATGGTTCCACATATCCTCTCAACTCTTTTGCTTTAGCAATCGTAGTTTCGATACGTTTATTCATAAATAGTGCTGCAGACAAATTTTTAAGCAACGCTGCTCTGTGTCCGTATTTTCTGCCTAAGTGATTTATTTTATTTCCGTGTCTCATTTTGTTAGGATTAAGTAGTTAGTATTAAGTAATTTCATATTACTCATTCTACTCATTATAATTTATTTTAATCTTCTAATTTAAATTTAGATAAATCCATACCGAAGTGCATTCCTTTTTCAATGATTAGCTCTTCAATTTCTACTAAAGATTTACGTCCGAAGTTTCTAAATTTCAATAATTCGTTGGTATCGTATTGAACTAATTCAGACAATGAATTAATTTTTGCTGCTTTCAAACAGTTGTATGCACGAACTGATAAATCTAAATCTTCTAAAGGCGTTTTTAGTATTTTACGCATGTGTAAAATATGTTCGTCCACTACTTCTTCTTGTCCTTTTTCTTCTGAATCAAAAGTGATATTTTCATCAGAAACTAACATCAAGTGTTGAATTAATATTTTAGCTGCTTCCTTAACGGCATCTTCAGGGTGAATAGTACCGTCTGTTTTTACGTCAATGATTAATTTTTCAAAGTCAGTACGTTGTTCTACACGTGTATTTTCTATTTTATAACGTACATTTTTGATGGGAGTATAAATAGAATCTACAGGAATCAAGCCTACGATGGAGCTATCCACGTAATGTTCTTCTGCTGCTACATAACCTCTACCTTTTCCGATAGTGATTTCCATTTCTAAACCTACATTTTTTTCCATATTACAAATCACCAATTCAGGATTGGTTACTGCAAATACATTGGTATGGGCTTCGATATCTCCTGCTGTAAATTGTTCTTTATTTTTAAGAGAGATGTAGATTTTTTCAAAACCTGCATCTGTATCTTGTAATACTCTTTTTAAGCGTACTTGTTTGATATTCAAAACAATTTCTGTAACGTCTTCAATTACGCCTTTTATAGTAGAAAACTCATGATTAACTCCGGCAATTTTGATACTTGTTATTGCATAGCCTTCTAAAGAAGATAGCAATACTCTGCGAAGGGCATTACCTATAGTATTTCCAAAACCTGGTTCTAAAGGTGCAAATTCAAAAGTACCTTCAAAGTCAGTTGCTTTTTGTAAAAGAATCTTATCCGGTTTTTGGAATGATAAAATAGCCATATTTTGTTTTTTTAATTTTAATGTTTAGTGAAAATGAAAGTAAAAACGAAAAGATAGTGAGGTATGTTTAAATATTCATCACTAACTATTCTATATTATTTACTATATAACTCAACAATCAATAATTCTTTAATAGTTTCAGGAATTTGATCTCTTGTTGGCAATTCCACATATTTTCCTTCTAATTTAGCAGTGTTTAATTCTAACCAAGAGTATTTTTTCACCCCAGCTAATTTCAAAGTATCTTGTACTACATCCAAGTTTTTAGATTTTTCGCGAATACTTACTACGTCTCCTACTTTTAGTGTATAAGATGGGATATTTACGATTCTACCATTAACTGTGATGTGTTTGTGATTTACAAACTGGCGTGCTGCGCTACGGGTTGGTGCAAAACCTAAACGATAAACTGTATTATCTAATCTTTGTTCTAATAAACGCATTAAGTTATCCCCTGTTACGCCGTGTTTACGAGCTGCTTCAGCAAAAGTTTTATAAAATTGTCTTTCCAAAATACCATACGTGTATTTTGCTTTTTGTTTTTCTTTTAACTGAATTGCGTATTCAGATTTAGTGGAGCGTTTTCTAGAGTTTCCGTGTTGTCCCGGAGCGTATTTTCTCTTTTCGAAATATTTGTCGTATCCGAATATTGGCTCACCAAATGTTCTTGATTTTTTAGTACGTGGTCCTGTATATCTTGCCATTTTTTTTTAGATTTTGGATTGGAGTGTTTTGTATGGGATTTAATTCCTCTTATAACACTCTCGTCTCTATTTTTCTTTATAAAATTATACTCTTCTTCTTTTTGGAGGTCTGCAACCATTGTGTGGTAATGGAGTTACATCCCGAATGATGGTTACTTCTATACCAACATTTCCGATGGTACGAATAGCTGATTCGCGTCCACCTCCAGGTCCTTTTACAAATACTTCTACTTTGCGCAATCCTGCTTCGTATGCTTTTTGTCCGGCGTCTTGAGCTGCCATTTGAGCCGCATAGGGGGTGCTTTTTTTAGAACCTCTGAAACCATTTTTACCCGCACTACTCCAAGAGATTACTTGTCCGGCTTTATTGGTATAAGAGATAATGATGTTGTTAAAAGTTGATCTAACGTAAGCATAGCCTTCGGCTTCTACTTTCACTACTCTCTTTTTTACTGTCTTTTTTGTTGCTTGTGCCATTATGTTAAAGCTTCAATTATTACTATTATTTAGTTACTTTCTTTTTACCTGCTACAGTTTTACGTTTACCTTTACGTGTACGAGCATTACGTTTAGTGCTTTGTCCACGAACGGGTAATCCTTTACGATGACGGATACCTCTATAAGATCCAATATCCATTAAACGTTTAATGTTTAATTGGGTTTCGGAACGTAATTGTCCTTCTACTTTATGCGCTGCATTGATTACATTACGAATTGCAGTTGTTTCGTCATCGTTCCACTCGTGTACTTTTTTTTGTGGATCTACGCCTGCTTCTTCTAAAATTGCACTTGCTGCTGATCTGCCGATTCCATATATATAAGTAAGAGCAACAAAGCCTCTTTTATTTTTTGGAAGGTCAATACCTGATACTCTTGCCATAATTATCCTTGTCTTTGTTTAAATTTTGGATTTTTTTTGTTTATCACATACACTCTGCCTTTTCTGCGCACGATGATGCAGTCTTCGCTTCGTTTTTTTACTGATGCTTTTACCTTCATGGTAGTTAATCGTTTTAATTTATTTATATCTGAAAGTTATTCTTCCTCTGGAAAGATCATACGGAGAAATTTCAACTGCGACTTTGTCGCCCGGTAGTATTCGTATGTAGTGCATACGCATTTTTCCGGATATTGTAGCTAAAATTTCATGGCCGTTTTCTAACTTAACGCGGAACATTGCGTTTGAAAGAGCTTCCGTGATCGTACCATCTAATTTTATTAAATCTGTTTTACCCATATCGTCAACCTCTATTTTCGGGTTGCAAATATCGTAATTTTTATCTGAAATCCTTAATATATTCTGACTTTTTTATCGCTTCGAATATTAAATTATGGTCACTAAGTATGTCAGACTTACCTTTTTTGATGGCTAGGGTGTGCTCAAAATGAGCAGACGGCTTGCCATCTTTGGTAATAATAGTCCACTTATCGGGTAAAGTTCTTACCTGATAAGTTCCCATGTTAATCATTGGTTCAATAGCAATGACCATTCCTTCTTGCAACATTGGACCTTTTCCGCGTTTACCGTAATTAGGTATTTGTGGGTCTTCGTGCAATTCTTTTCCTACACCATGTCCTACCAAATCTCGTACTACTCCATATTTATGAGTAAACTCGCAATAAGACTGGATGGCATGACCAATATCCCCCACTCTATTTCCTGCTACTGCTTGTTCTATTCCTAAAAACAAAGAATTGAAAGTGACTTGTAGCAATTTTTTAGATTCTGTTGATATTTCTCCTATTGGAAAAGTGAATGCTGAATCGCCGTGATAACCATTTTTATATACGCCGCAGTCCACTGATAGAATATCTCCTTCTTTAATTTCTCTATCTGAAGGGAAGCCGTGTACTACTTGTTCATTCATTGATATGCACAAGGTAGCTGGAAATCCGCCATATCCTTTAAAGGATGGTTTTGCTCCGTTGTCGCGTATAAATTGCTCTGCGAGTTCATCCAAGCGAGCTGTTTTTACACCAGGCTTTATATATTCTACCAGCATTGCATGTGTCTGGCTTACTAACAAAGAACTCTTTCTTATATATTCAATTTGTTCGGGAGATTTTAAATGTATCATTTCCTCCTAAAAAAAATTAATAATCTGAAGAAACTGCATTTCTTCCTCTAATTTTTGCTCCTGATTTAGTTAGTCCATCATAGTGACGACTTAATAAATGTGAGTTGATTTGTTGCATTGTATCCAGTACTACTGCTACCATAATCAACAAAGAAGTTCCACCGAAGAAGTAGGCAAATTGTGTATTTACTCCGATTATCTTTGCAAAGGATGGCATTATAGCAATAAATCCTAAGAACAAAGAACCAGGCAAAGTAATTCTAGATAAAATAGTGTCTATATATTCTGCTGTATTGGATCCTGGTTTTACACCTGGTATAAATCCGTTATTTCTTTTTAAATCGTCTGCCATTTGAACTGGGTTCATAATTAAGGCAGTATAGAAGTATGTAAATAATACGACCATTAAAAACATTACTACATTATAAGGAACAGAGGTGAAATCATTCATTTGATGTAATACTCTCGCTGCTGCTGTATCTGGGAATAGTTGTGCAATTGTTCCTGGTATAAATAAAAATGCTTGTGCAAAAATGATAGGCATTACTCCTGCTATATTCACTTTCAAAGGTAAAAATCCTCTGCGTTGTGTATATGCATTGTTTCCTCCTGACATTTGTTTTGCGTAGCTCAATGGTACTTTACGAGTAGCTTGAATCAACATGATTGTAGATACAATTACAAACATTAAGATTGCTAATTCTATCACTAACATTAAAATTCCGCTTCCAGTGATTGCTCTTGATTTTACCTCTGCTACAAAGGATGCCGGTAGTCGAGCAATAATATTTGCCATAATAATTAAAGATGTTCCATTTCCTAATCCTCTTTCTTGAATTTGTTCGCCTAACCACATTACAAATACGGTTCCTGCTACTAATATTATCATAGTTGAAAAGGAAAACAATGCGATTGGAATATCTGATGAAACAATATTTTGTGCGTATAAGAATTTCACATAGGCAAATCCTTGAAATGCTGTTACTAATACTGTTCCGTATCTTGTATATTGATTGATTTTCTTTCTACCACTTTCTCCTTCTTTTTGCATTTTTTGGAAGTATGGTACAGCAAGTGTTACCAATTGCATCACGATAGACATGGAGATATATGGCATAATTCCTAAAGCGAAAACGGATGCTTTAGAGAATGCGCCTCCTGCAAATAAATCAAATAATTGCAGGATTCCTGATGCGGAACCAGTTGCTATTTTTGTTGGATCTACTCCTGGTAATACTACAAAACATCCAAGTCTGTAAATAAAAAGAAGCCCTAAAGTCAAGAGTATTCTTTTTCTTAGGTCTTCTATACTAAAGATGTTCTTTAATGTTTCAAAAAATTGCTTCATAAGCTTATGCTATAATGGTGGTTGCTCCTCCGTTTTTTTCAATGGCTTCTTTTGCTTTATCACTAAATGCGTGTGCTGCTATATTTAATTTACCTTTCAGTTCTCCGTTGGCTAAAACTTTTATTTTATCTGAAGCTTTAATTAGTTTCAACGTTCTGTAAGTTTCAAAGTTAAACTCGGTAATATTATTTTTTTCAGCTAATTCTTGTAATTCAGCCAAGTTAATTTTTCTATATTCAATTCTATTTGGATTTTTAAATCCACGTTTTGGCAAACGACGTTGTAATGGCATTTGACCGCCTTCAAAACCTCTTTTTTGTTTATAACCAGAACGAGATTTTGCTCCTTTATGACCTCTGCCTGCTGTACCGCCAGAACCGGACCCTTGACCACGTGCAATACGTTTTCTGCCTTTAACAGCACCTTTAGCCGGTTTTAGATTATTTAAACTTATGCTCATTATTAGATATTTTCTACCGTTACTAAATGTTTTATTTTTGCTACCATTCCTAAGATTTGAGGAGTAGCTTCTTTTTCAACGCTTCTGTTTACTTTTTGGATACCCAGTGCTTTAATAGTATCTTTTTGACTTTTGCTTCTGTCAATTGTACTTTTGACTTGTGTAATTTTTATCTTCGCCATAATTTTAACCATTAAATACTTTCGTTAATTTAATTCCTCTGTCACGAGATACACGATATGGATCTCTTAATAAAGTTAGTGCCTTGAATGTTGCTTTTACCACGTTGTGCGGATTAGCCGAACCTAGTGATTTTGCTAATATATCGTGTATTCCTACGCTTTCCAAAACAGCACGCATTGTACCTCCAGCAATAACACCTGTACCTTGGGATGCGGGTTTAATTAAAACTTTTGCTCCGTCAAATTCTGCGTTTTGGTCGTGTGGGATAGTACCTTTTAAAATTGGAATTTTTATCAAATTTTTCTTTGCATCGTCTATTCCTTTTTGAATAGCTTCTTGAACCTCACGTGCTTTACCTAAGCCATGACCAACGGTTCCGTTGCCGTCTCCGACAACTACTAATGCTGAGAAACTGAAAGTACGTCCACCTTTAGTAACTTTAGCTACGCGTTGAATACCAACTACTTTTTCTTTTAGTTCTATTTCAGCTGCTGCTCTTACTTTATTTTCTTTTACTTTTGACATATCTAATTTATTTTTTTTGTTCTACGCTTTTAATGTGTGCATTAGAATTGTAAACCATTTTCTCTTGCGGCATCTGCTAAGGCTTTAACTCTACCGTGGTACAAAAATCCATTTCTGTCGAAAACTACAGAAGTAATATTAGCGGCTTTTGCTTTATCTGCAATGGCTGTTCCTACTGCTTTTGCTTTTTCTGTTTTATTTCCAGTTCCTTTTACAGATGAAACAGATAATAGTGTTTTTTGAGTTTCATCATCAATAATCTGTGCGTAGATTTCAGCATTACTACGGAAAACACATAGTCTTGGGCGTTCTGTAGTTCCGACAATTTTCTTACGGATTCTGAATTTTATTTTTTCTCTTCGAGATAATTTATTTGTTACTGCCATGACAATAATTTTTAGTTGATATGCAAGATAAGTGGTCTTACTATATCAATGTGATTTATTTTTTACCTGCAGATTTACCTGCTTTTTTACGTAATATTTCTTCTGTATATTTTATACCTTTACCTTTATATGGTTCTGGTTTTCTTAAACTTCTAATTTTTGCGGCTACGTGACCAATTAATTGTTTGTCGATACTTTCCAAGATAATACGTGGTGGTTTACCTTTTTCTGAAACGGTGGATACTTTAATTTCATCTGGAAGTAATACATATACTGGATGTGAATAACCGATTGCTAATTCTAACAATTGACCTTGGTTGCTTGCACGAAAACCTACCCCGATAACATCTAATGTTTTGGTGTAACCTTGGCTTGCTCCTACGACCATATTGTTAATCAAAGCTCTATATAATCCATGTAATGTTTTATGACGTTTTTGCTCTGTTGGACGTTCGATGATGATTTTTCCATCTTCTACTTTCACTGCTATTTCTCTGTCCACTTTTTCAGACAAAGTTCCTTTAGGTCCTTTTATAGTGACTACGTTATTTCCGGCAACGTTTACTTCTGTTTTTGCCGGTATTGTTATGGGTAATTTTCCTACGCGTGACATGTCTGTTAATTTTAAGATACTATGCAAATTATTTCACCACCTACATTCAAGTTTTTAGCTTGTTTGTCTGTCAAAATTCCTTTTGATGTGGACAAGATAGCTAAGCCTAAACCATTTTTTACTCTTGGTATTCCAGTTACATGAGAGTAACGACGTAATCCTGGTTTAGATATTCTTACTAATTCTCTGATAGCTGGTTCTTTGGTTTCAGGATTGTATTTAAGTGCAATCTTGATGATTCCTTGTGGACCGTCTTCGTCAAATTTAAATTTTAAGATATAACCGTTTTCATGTAGAATTTCAGTTAGTTTCTTTTTCATGTTAGAAGCAGGAATGTCAACGATAGTATGTCCTGCGAGCTGTGCATTTCTTATTCTTGTTAGATAATCTGCTATTGGATCTGTAACCATTTCTATTTTTTTGTTTTAGATCGCTTAGATGTGAGACTTAAGATGTTGAACAACCCAGTTTCCCACCTTCACTTTATTTTAAAAATTTATTTATATATTGAGATTGGAGATTATAAGATTTAGTGCTATAAATTTTAGAACTTTCTCATTTATTCTCTTTCTCGTTTTACCAACTTGCTTTTGTTACACCTGGAATTTTTCCGTAGCTTGCCAAATCGCGGAATTGAATTCTAGAAAGTCCAAAGAATCCTATGTATCCACGTGGGCGTCCTGTTAATTTACATCTATTTCGGTATCGTACCGGTGATGCATTTTTTGGAAGTTTATCTAAGGCTTCGTAATTTCCTTCTTTTTTTAGTTGATCACGCTTTGCTTTGTATTTGTTGATTAGCTTCAAACGCTTTGCGTCGCGTGCTTTCATTGATTCTTTTGCCATGCTTATTTTTTCTTAAATGGTAAACCAATTTCTTTTAATAATGAATATGCTTCGTCATCTGTATTTGCTGTAGTCACGAAAGTGATGTCCATACCGTTGATTTTTGATATTTTATCTATATCAATTTCTGGGAAGATGATATGTTCTGTGATACCTAAAGTGTAGTTTCCACGGCCATCAAAAGATTTGTCGTTGATGCCTTTGAAGTCACGAACTTGTGGTAAAGCAACAGCCATTAGTCTTTCTAAGAACTCGTACATTCTTTCAGCGCGCAAAGTTACTCGAACACCGATAGGTAAGTTTTCTCTTAATTTAAAGTTAGAGATTGCTTTTTTAGACTTTGTAGATACTGCTTTTTGACCTGAAATTCTGGTGATTTCGTCGATAGAAGTATCTATCAATTTCTTGTCACCTACAGCAGCACCTACACCTTGACTGATTACAATCTTAGATAACTTAGGTACTTGCATTACTGATTTATAGTTGTACTTGGTTTTTAAAGCAGGTACTACTTCTTCAGTATATTTTTTCTTTAATGAAGGTATGTAACTCATTATTTAATAATTTCTCCTGTTGATTTTGCTATTCTTACTATTTTTCCATCTTCTACTTTTCTTCCTACTCTAGTTGCTTTTCCAGCTATTGTAAGTTTTAAGTTAGAGATATTGATAGGTGCTTCTTGTTTTACAATACCACCTTGTTGATTTTGTGCATTTGGTTTAGTGTGTTTAGAAACGATTCTAACTCCTTGTACTAATGCTGTATTTTCTTTAGGAAATACTTCTAATACTTTACCATTTTTGCCTTTGTCTTCACCGGCAATAACGATAACGGTATCTCCTTTTTTAATTTTTAACTTAGGCGTAAAACGCTTTTGTGCTGATGTACTCATATTATAATACTTCTGGTGCTAATGAAATAATTTTCATGAAATCTCTATCTCTCAACTCGCGAGCAACGGGGCCGAAGATACGTGTGCCACGAGGTTCGTCGTTGTTATTCAACAATACTACTGCATTGTCGTCAAAGCGGATATAAGATCCATCTTTGCGTTTGATTTCTTTTTTTGTTCTAACAACTACCGCTTTGGATACTTGTTTTTTCTTTACGTTACCGCCTGGCATAGCATCTTTTACAGATACTACTATTTTATCTCCAATTGATGCGTAACGTGATTTTGTTCCTTTCAATACTCTGATGCAAAGTACTTCTTTGGCGCCGCTGTTGTCAGCTACTTTTAATCTTGATTCTTGTTGTACCATTGTTATTTAGCCTTTTCAACGATTTCTACTAATCTCCATCTTTTTGTTGCACTTAATGGGCGAGTTTCCATGATTTTCACAGTATCGCCGATATTGCATTCATTTTTTTCATCGTGTGCATGGAATTTTTTAGTTTTTTTCAAAAACTTTCCATACTTAGGATGTTTTAATTTACGAACAACAGCTACTGTTATGGTTTTGTCCATTTTATTGGACGTTACCACTCCAACTCTTGTTTTTCTTAATTTTCTTTCCGTTGTTAACTCGGTTGTCATCTGCACTGTATTTATGCTTGTTTAGATAATTGTCTTTTTCTTATTTCTGTGTTGATACGAGCGATGTGTTTTTTTGTTTCTTTCAACACATTGGTATCTTCTAATGGTGTGATGGCGTGGTTGAAACGCAATTTTGTCAATTTCATTTTTGTAGCTGACAATTCATTGCTCAACTCTTCATCGTTCCATGCTGTTACTTCTATTTTTGCTGCTTTTGCTGCCATTTTTATATTTTTTATTAATTAAGCTGCGTCGTAATCTCTTCTAACTATAACTTTTGTTAGGATTGGTAATTTTTGAGCGGCAAGTTTTAATGATTCTTCTGCTACTTGTTTGGATACGCCTTCAATTTCAAAAAGGATTCTTCCTGGTTTTACTACAGCTACCCAATGGTCTAAAGCACCTTTACCTTTACCCATACGCACCTCTGCTGGTTTTTTAGTGATTGGTTTATCTGGAAATATATTAATCCATACTTTACCTTCCCGTTTCATGTGTCTAGTCAGTGCAATACGAGCTGCTTCAATTTGACGATCTGTAATCCATCCTTCGTCTAAGGATTTTAATCCGAATGAACCGAATGACAATTGCGAACCTCTGTACGCAATGCCTTTCATTTTCATTTTATGAACTCTTCTAAATTTTACTCTTTTCGGTTGTAACATAACACCTTATTATTTTAGATTTTAGATTTCAGATTTCAGATTTATATTCTTACGTCTTTGTCTTTTACAATTATTTTTTTCTTGGTCCTCTATTGTCTGATCTTTCTCCTCTTGGCTTGCCACCACGTTTATTATCTCCTCCTCCACTTCTTCTGTCGTCTCTTCTGTCGTCTCTTCTATCACCACGTCTATCGTTTCCACCGCGTTTTCCACCATCTTCATTTGTTACATTTGGAGATAAATCACGTTTTGTAAATACTTCGCCTTTGCAAATCCAAACTTTTACGCCTATTTTTCCGTAGATAGTTTCTGCTTCTTTCCAAGCATAGTCTATATCTGCTCTAAAGGTATGTAATGGGGTGCGTCCTTCTTTATATTCTTCACTTCTTGCCATCTCTGCTCCACCTAAACGACCAGAACATTTTATTTTAATTCCTTCTACTCCTAAGCGCATAGCTGATGCGATAGCCATTTTTACGGCACGACGGAAATTTACACGTGCTTCTAGTTGTTTGCAAACAGTTTCACCAACAATAGCTGCATCAATTTCAGGTCTTCTGATTTCAACGATATTGATTTGAACATCTTTTTTCGTTAATTTCTTAATTTCTTCTTTGATTTTATCTACCTCATTTCCGCCTTTTCCGATAATAATACCGGGACGAGAAGTATGGATTGAAATAGTGATTCTATTTAATGTTCTCTCGATAACAATTTTAGAGATACCTCCTTTTTGAATACGAGCGTTTAAGTATTTTCTAATTTTTTGATCTTCGATCAATTTATCACTGAAATCTCTTCCGCCATACCAATTAGAATCCCATCCTCGGATGATACCTAATCTATTTACTATCGGGTTAGCCTTTTGTCCCATTAATTATTCTATTTTAGTTTTCGTTATTTTCTTCTGTTAGTACATTTGCTTCGCTTCTGCTTGCTAATTGAACCGTAATGTGGTTTGAACGTTTGCGAATTCTATATGCTCTACCTTGTGGTGCTGGTTGAAAGCGTTTTAGAGTTCTTGCGCTGTCCACTGTTATGGATTTTATATACAACTCGCTGTCTTCTGCTTTTGATTGGAATTTTTGTTCCCAATTTGCAATTGCAGTACGAACTAATTTTTCTAATGTTATAGAAGCATGTTTTGTAGAAAATGTCAAAACGTTCAATGCATCGAATATATCTTTACCTCTAACTACATCAGCTATCAATCTCATTTTTCGAGGAGATGTAGGTACATTGGTTGCTCTTGCGGTGCAAATTGATTTATTTGCTTCTTTTCTAGCGTCTGCTGCTATTCTTTTTCTTTGACCCATGGTTTAGTATTATTTTCTGTTACCTGAATGTCCTTTAAATTGTCTAGTTGGAGAAAATTCTCCTAATTTGTGACCTACCATATTTTCAGTTATATACACAGGAATAAATTTATTTCCGTTATGTACTGCAAATGTATGACCAACAAAATCTGGTGTAATCATAGAGGCTCTTGACCAAGTTTTGATTACTGTTTTTTTGCTGGAGGCGTTCATAGTATCCACTTTTGCTTGTAAGTGGTATGCTATATAAGGTCCTTTTTTTAAACTTCTTGCCATGATGCTAGATTATCTTTTTTTAGCTCTTGAAATAATATGTTTGTTAGAAGCTTTTGTTTTACTTCTTGTTTTTAATCCTTTAGCCGGAATACCTTTTCTAGAACGTGGGTGACCACCTGACGCTCTACCTTCTCCACCGCCCATTGGGTGATCTACAGGGTTCATCACTACCGGACGTGTTCTTGGTCTTCTTCCTTTCCATCTATTTGCTCCGGCTTTTCCTTGTACTTCTAGGCTATGGTCAGAGTTTGAAACTGTACCAATTGTTCCTAAACAAGTTCCTAAAATTTGTCTAAACTCACCTGAAGGTAATTTTATATTGACATATTTGCCATCTTTACCAGATAATTGAGCAAATGCTCCTGCGCTTCTGCAGATAGCTGCTCCTCTGCCTGGTTGTAGTTCGATATTGTGGATTACAGAACCTAAAGGCATATTTGCTAGTGGTAATGTATTTCCTACTTCTGGGGCAACGGATTGTCCGGAAATAATTTCTTGTCCAACTGTTAGTCCTTCAGGAGCGATAATATATCTTTTTTCACCATCTTTATAGACTACTAATGCTATAAATGCAGAGCGGTTGGGATCGTATTCGATTGTTTTGACGGTAGCCGTAATATCAAATTTGTTTCTTTTGAAATCGATAATACGGTATCGTTTTTTGTGACCACCACCAATATAACGCATTGTCATTTCACCTTTTTGGTTACGACCACCAGAACGTTTAATAGGAGCTATTAAAGATTTTTCTGGTATATTTGTAGTAATCTCAGTATAAGAATTGGTGATTCTATACCTTAAACTCGGCGTTATCGGATTATATTTTTTTGTTGACATTGCTTAAAACTTTATTAGTTAAATTTCGTTGTAGAAGTCGATAATTTCTCCTGCTGCTACTTTTACGATTGCTTTTTTGAAGCTCGGTTTTCTACCGGAGATAATTTGAGTTTTTGTATTGCGATTTTTAGGTTTAGAAGCAATAATTGCTGTATTAACTTCTTCCACATTAACGCCGTACATTTTTTCTACTGCTTTTTTTATCTCTACTTTGTTGGCCTTTTTATCTACTAAAAAAGTGTATTTGCCTGCTTTTTCTGACAATGCAGATGCTTTTTCGGTGATTAAAGGTTTTTTCAGAATTTCCATTCTATATTAATTTTGTGAATTTGCAATTGCTTCAACGGATTTTTCGCTGATAAAAATCACGTTGTTGTTCATAATTTCGTATGTGTTTAAGCTGTCAGCTGTAGCAATCGCTGCACCTTGTATATTTCTACTGGATAAGTACACATTTTCATTCAACTCAGGTAAAATGAGTAAAGATTTTTTGTTTTCTAATCCAAATGCTTGTAAAAATTTCAAGTATTCTTTTGTCTTTGGTCCTGCAAAAGAAAAGTCTTCTACTATTTTTATAGCATTATCTGCTGTTTTAGAAGATAAAGCAGAATATTTTGCTAGTGATTTTACTTTCTTATTTAATTTAAAATCATAACTTCTTGGACGAGGACCGAAAATACGAGCTCCTCCTTTAAATAATGGATTTTTTATACTCCCTTTTCGAGAACCACCGGTACCTTTTTGTTTGTGTAATTTTCTGGTAGAACCTGATAATTCGGATTTTTCCAATGTTTTATGTGTTCCACTTCTTCTTCCTGCTAAATATTGTTTAACAGCTAAGTAGATAACATGCTCATTAGGCTCAATACCAAATACTGCTTCTGGCAATTCTATACTGCGTCCTGTAGCTTGTCCGTTAATATTATATACTTCTGCTTTCATTTTATATATGCTCTTTACAGAGGTTTAATTATTTTTTCTTTTCAATAATTACATAAGCGCCGTTATGCCCTGGTACAGAACCTTTTACAAAGATTATGTTTTCGTCTGCAATTAACTTAACTATTTTCAATTTAATTTCTTTCACTTGGTCATTACCCATTCTTCCGCCCATTCTCATGCCTTTCATAACGCGAGATGGTGTAGAGCAAGCTCCTAATGAACCTGGGGCACGTAATCTGTTGTGTTGACCATGTGTTTGACCACCAACTCCTGAGAATCCGTGGCGTTTAACTACTCCTTGGAATCCTTTTCCTTTAGATGTTCCTATAATGGCTACATTTTCACCTTCGGATAAGATATCAGAAGTTACGACATCACCTACATTTAAATTATCCATTCCTCTAAACTCTACTAATTTTGCTTTAGGAGCTGCTCCGGATTTTTCAAAATGTTTCAACATAGGTTTGGTGGTATTTTTTTCTTTTTTATCACCGTAACCTAATTGTACGGCATCGTAACCGTCTTTGTCTTTCGATTTTTTTTGTGTTACTACACATGGACCTACTTGTATTACGGTACATGGGATTACTATTCCATCTACACCGAAAATACTGGTCATACCTAATTTTGTTCCTATTAATCCTGCCATGACTTATTACACTTTAATTTCAACATCAACGCCACTTGGTAATTCTAATTTCATTAATGCATCTACAGTTTTTGGCGTAGCACTGTAAATATCTAACAATCTTTTATATGTACATAATTTAAATTGCTCACGCGCTACTTTGTTTACGTGTGGCGATTTTAATACTGTAAAAATCTTTTTATTGGTAGGCAATGGAATTGGGCCTGTTACTACTGCTCCGGCATTACGAACCGTTTTTACGATTTTCTCAGCAGACTTATCTACTAAGCTGTGGTCGTATGATTTTAATTTTATTCTAATTTTTTGTGCCATAATATATTATCTATTAATCAGCTTTTACTTTTGATTTCACCTTTTCAATTACTTGCGTAGTAATGTTATTAGGAGTTGGTGCATAGTGAGAGAATTCCATTACTGAAGTTGCTCTACCTGATGTGATTGTTCTTAAATCTGTTACGTAACCAAACATTTCAGACAATGGAACTTTTGCTTTAATCACATTTGCATTGTTTTTCATCTCCATACCTTCCATCATACCACGGCGACGATTTAAGTCTCCTACTACATCTCCTGTATTTTCTTCTGGAGTAATTACTTCTAATTTCATAATTGGTTCCAACAAGATTGGATTTGCTTTTTTACAAGCTTCTCTAAAAGCGAATTTTGCGGCTTGCTCGAAAGAGAAAGAATCAGAGTCCACTTGGTGGAAAGATCCGTCGTATAAACGAACTTTCAGACTTGGAACTTCATATCCTGCTAATACACCTGTCTTAAGTGCTTCTTTAAATCCTTTTTCTACAGATGGGATAAATTCTTTTGGAATAGCACCACCAAAGATGTCATTGGTAAATTGTAATCCTTCTTTATCTTCTGCACCTGGTCCAATTTCTACTTGAATATCAGCAAATTTACCACGACCACCAGATTGTTTTGCATATTTTTCTCTATGTTGAACCGTCTGAGTAATGGTTTCTTTGTAATTTACCTGAGGTGCACCTTGATTACATTCAACTTTGAATTCGCGTAATAAACGGTCAACAATAATTTCTAAGTGCAACTCACCCATTCCGGAGATTACTGTTTGAGCAGTATCTTCGTCGTATTTTACTTTAAATGTAGGGTCTTCTTCTGCTAATTTAGCCAGAGCCATCCCTAATTTATCAGCATCTTTTTGTGTTTTAGGTTCAATTGCTAATCCAATAACCGGATCTGGGAATACCATTGATTCTAATACGATTGGACTTCCTTCTGCACATAAAGTATCACCAGTTCTGATGTCTTTAAATCCTACTACTGCACCAATATCTCCTGCTCCTAATCTTTCGATTGGATTTTGTTTGTTGGCATGCATTTGAAAAATACGAGAAATACGTTCTTTATTTCCGCTTCTTGTATTTAAGACATAAGAACCCGCTTCTAAAACACCAGAATATGCTCTTGTAAATGCTAATCTTCCTACGTAAGGATCGGTAGCGATTTTAAATGCTAAACCAGCAAATGGTTCATCATAACTTGGTTTTCTTGAGATAGGTTGCTCTGTTCTTGGATCTGTACCTTTGATGCTTTCTTTGTCCAATGGGCTTGGTAATAATTCCATTACTAAGTCAAGCATTGTTTGCACACCTTTATTTCTAAAAGACGAACCACATACCATTGGGATGATAGTTCCTTCGATAGTAGCAGCACGAAGGGCGTCTAAAATTTCTCTTTCTGTGATGGAAGTAGGATCTTCAAAATACTTCTCCATCAATTTATCATCGTATTCAGAAACTGCTTCTAATAGTTTTTCTCTATATTCTTTTGCTTCGTCCAACATATCTGCTGGAATTTCTACTACTTCATACGTCATTCCATGATCGTGTGAATTCCACACCATTCCTCGGAAGTTGATTAAATCTACCACTCCTGTAAAGTTATCTTCAGCACCGATGGGTAATTGAAGTGGAACAGCGTTACTTCCTAACATTGATTTAACTTGACCGACAACATTTAGGAAGTCAGCACCTTGTCTATCCATTTTATTGACAAATCCTATACGTGCAACGTTATAATTATTTGCTAAACGCCAGTTTGTTTCAGATTGAGGTTCTACACCGTCCACCGCAGAGAATAAGAATACTAATCCGTCTAATACTCTCAAGGAGCGATTTACTTCAACCGTAAAGTCAACGTGACCTGGGGTATCGATAATATTTACATGATAGTCATTCCCGCGATACTTCCAACCAACTGTTGTTGCTGCAGAGGTAATGGTAATTCCACGTTCTGCTTCTTGTACCATCCAGTCCATAGTAGAAGCACCATCATGTACTTCACCTAACTTATGATTTACACCAGAATAGAATAAAATACGCTCTGTAGTGGTTGTTTTACCTGCATCAATGTGAGCTGCAATACCTATATTTCTTGTATATTTTAAATCTCTTGCCATTTATTTCTTCTGATAGACTTTTATATTAATTATACTTTAAAGTGAGAGAATGCTTTATTTGCTTCTGCCATTTTGTGTGTATCTTCTTTTCTTTTTACTGCCGCTCCTTCTCCTTTTGCTGCTGCAACAAATTCTGCTGCTAATTTATCGCCCATAGATCTTCCGTTTCTTTTGCGAGAAAACTGAATCAACCAACGGATAGCCATAAATATTTTTCTATCTTCACGGATAGGTGTTGGGATTTGGAAAGTAGCTCCACCAATTCTACGGCTTTTTACTTCCACTGCAGGCATTACATTATCCATTGCCTTTTTCCATATCTCGTATCCTTCTTCATTTGCAGAGGTTTTTATTTTATTCATCGCTTCATAAAACGCTGTATATGCAGTGCTTTTTTTACCGCCTATCATCAAGTTGTTTACAAAACGAGTCACCAATGGATCTCCATAAATTGGATCTGGTGCTAAATATCTTCTCTTTGCTTTTTGCTTTCTCATCTATTTATTTTTTTCAAGTGCATTATTATTGCATCCTTTATTCTATTTTTTACCTTTTCCTTTTACTGGTGCTGCTTGTCCTGCTTTGCCTTTTTTAGTTCCGTATTTAGAACGACTTTTTTGACGGTTATTCACCCCTGCTGTATCTAAAGCACCACGAACGATATGATAACGTACCCCTGGTAAATCCTTAACACGACCTCCACGAATCATTACGATAGAGTGCTCTTGAAGATTGTGTCCTTCGCCTGGAATGTATGCAATTACCTCGTATTTATTCGTCAAACGTACTTTTGCTACCTTGCGCAATGCTGAATTTGGTTTCTTTGGGGTAGTGGTATATACACGAGTACAAACTCCTCTTCTTTGAGGACATGCATCTAAAGCCCTTGATTTAGAAGGATACTGAAACTGCTCTCTTCCTTTTCTTACTAATTGTTGGATTGTAGGCATTGTTACTTTTTATTTTTTTTTGGGACTGCAAAGGTAGTGATAAAAAGTAAGAACACAAAGAAATCTTGTAGAAAGATTTAATTTTATGTAGTCTTACCCTCCCTACGAAGGCAGTTACTACAAGAAGAATTTTCCAAATTTAGCCGGAATTTCCTCCTGAAGTGGGCGCAAAGATACAAATTAATTCACAAATGAGGAAAATTATTTTGTATTAATTTCGGGTTAAGATTATGTGTGATGATTTAATATTGTTTAATATCGATAAAAATACAAATCAAATTGATTAATAGCTATTTATATTTCATCCTCTATTT